>NZ_JBIAWP010000005.1:0-26748 GCF_042895785.1 Streptomyces sp. NPDC001380
AGGCCGGGTGTGGAAGCCGAGTGATCGGTGGAGCTGACCGGTACTAATAGGCCGAGGGCTTGTCCATAGTTGCTCCGCGTCCACTGTGTAGTTCTGAAACCACGACCGTCTTGCCTGTGGCCGGCGGCGGTTGACAGTTTCATAGTGTTTCGGTGGTCATAGCGTGAGGGAAACGCCCGGTTACATTCCGAACCCGGAAGCTAAGCCTTACAGCGCCGATGGTACTGCAGGGGGGACCCTGTGGGAGAGTAGGACGCCGCCGAACAATTGTTGAGGGAGGGCCCCGCAGCCGGGAACGGCAGCGGGGCCCTTTCTGCGTTTCGGCGTCGCCGTCGCTCCGCCGGATCGCGGTACTCTTCCGGCATGAGTGGTGACATCCGCAGCGACCGGCAGCCCGGACGCCTCCGCCGCATGCTCGACCGCCTCACCAGCTCCTCCGAGGAGCTGCAGGCGGAGGAACTGCGCCAGGACGCGCAGGAGGCGGGCTGCACGCCGATCTCCCGCTGCGACGACCGCCAGCTGGTCACGGTCACCGGGACCCTGCGAACGGTCACCCTGCGGCCCCGTGCGGGTGTGCCGGCCCTGGAGGCCGAACTCTTCGACGGCTCCGACGCGTTGGACGTCGTATGGCTGGGGCGGCGTTCGATCGCGGGCATAGAGCCGGGGCGGCGGCTGATCGCCAGCGGGCGCATCAGCCACGCACACGGCCGCCGAGTGCTCTTCAACCCCCGCTACGAGCTGCGTCCTGTCGGACACGGGAGCGAATGACGTGAGCAACCTGCCCGGCGGCGACGCCGCGACCACGAGGAACGAGACCCCGGAGGAGGAGGCGGCCCGGCACGAGGCCGCCTCCAAGGAGGCCGCGGACTCGGTGATGAAGGCCTTCGGCGGCGTGCGCGGCATGGTCGACATGACGCTGCCCGGCCTGGTCTTCATCGTCACCTTCAACCTGACCCACAAGGTGTCGGCCGCCGCATGGGCGGCCCTCGGCCTCAGCGGCGTCTTCGCCGTGGTGAGGCTCCTGCGCCGGGAGACCGTGCAGCACGCCTTCAGCGGCGTCTTCGGGGTCGCCATCGGCGCCTACATCGCGATGAAGTCCGGCAAGGCGGAGAACTTCTACCTTCCGGGCCTGCTGTACAGCGTGGCCTACTGCGTGGCGCTCGCGGTGTCCGCGCTGGTGCGCTGGCCGTTCATCGGCGTCATGCTGGGCCCGATCACCGGCGAGATGTTCACCTGGCGCAAGCAGAACCCGGGGCGCCTCGCCGCCTACACCCGGGCGACCTGGGTCTGGTTCGCCTGCATGGCGGTGAAGCCGGTGGTGCTCTTCCCGCTGTACTTCGCCCACAACGCCAACCTGCTGGGCTGGATGAAGGTCGCCCTCGGCATCCCGCCGATGCTGGTGGCCATGTACTTCACGTGGCAGATCCTGATCAAGGCGCCGGCACCCATCAAGGCGGTGCTCGACGATGACGGGGACGGCGGCGACGAGGGCGACGGCCCCGATGGCGGGACGACTGCCGCCGCCCGTGCCCCGCGGCACGCCGCAGCCCCCACGTCGGAGTACTGACCGGCCTTCCCGGCGTCCTGCCGCTCGCCCGGACGCACACCGGTCGCACCGGCCCGGGAAGGGCCCCGCACGACAGGACCGCGCACGACAGGAACCCCGTACGGCAGGAACCCCGTACGACGGAGGGAGGGCCGCCCGCTCGGGCGGCCCTCCCTCCGTCGCGTGCACGGGCCGACGGGCGCAGGATTCAGTCCCGGCCCTGCTCCGCCTCCGCGGAGAGCAGGTCCTCCAGCTGGCCCTCGCGGTCCTGCGCGGCCACGAAGAGCAGCTCGTCGCCGCCCTCCAGGGTGTCGTCCTTGCTGGGCACCAGCACCCGCCCCTCGCGGATGATGGTCACCAGGGCGGTGTCCTCGGGCCAGACCACGTCGCCGACCCGCGTGCCGACCAGCCGGGCGTCGTCGGGCAGGGTGAGCTCGACGAGGTTGGCGTCGCCCTGGCTGAAGCGCATGAGGCGGACCAGGTCGCCGACGCTGACCGCCTCCTCCACCAGGGCCGACATCAGGCGGGGGGTGGACACGGCGACGTCGACGCCCCAGGACTCGTTGAAGAGCCACTCGTTCTTGGGGTTGTTGACGCGGGCGACCACCCGCGGCACCCCGTACTCGGTCTTGGCCAGCAGCGAGACCACCAGGTTGACCTTGTCGTCCCCGGTGGCGGCGATGACGACGTTGCAGCGCTGCAGCGCCGCCTCGTCGAGGGAGGTGATCTCGCAGGCGTCGGCCAGCAGCCACTCCGCCTGGGGGACCCGCTCCACCGAGATCGAGGAGGGGTTCTTGTCGACCAGGAGCACCTCGTGGCCGTTCTCCAGCAGCTCGCCCGCGATGGAGCGGCCCACTGCGCCGGCACCGGCGATCGCGACGCGCATCAGTGACCCTCCTCCGGAGCCTTGGCGAATGCCGCCTCGACCGACTGCACGGACGCCGTGTGCATCATCACATGCACCAGGTCGCCCTCCTGCAGGACGGACTCGGCGGTCGGCAGGGTGCCCTCGCCCAGCCTGGTGACGAACGCCACGCGGACGCCGGCGGCCTCCTCGAGCTCGGTGAGCCGGCGGCCGACCCACTCGGGGGAGACCGGGACCTCGGCGAGCTGCACGCTGCCGCTGGGGTCCTGCCAGAGGGGCTCCGCACCGCTGGGGAGGAGCCGGCGCAGCATCTGGTCGGCCGTCCACCGGACGGTGGCGACGGTGGGGATGCCGAGCCGCTGGTAGACCTCGGCGCGGCGCGGGTCGTAGATGCGGGCCGCGACGTTCTCGACGCCGAAGGTCTCGCGGGCCACCCGGGCGGCGATGATGTTGGAGTTGTCGCCGCTGCTCACGGCGGCGAACGCACCGGCCTCCTCGATGCCGGCCTCCTTGAGGGTGTCCTGGTCGAACCCGACCCCGGTGACCCTCCTGCCGCCGAATCCCGAACCGAGACGGCGGAACGCCGTCGGGTCCTGGTCGACCACGGCGACCGAGTGACCCTGCTTCTCCAGGGTGCGCGCGAGGGCTGAGCCCACGCGCCCGCAACCCATGATGACGATGTGCACGACCGTCCTTCCGGTGTGATGTCCCGGCCCGATCCTGACACCGTCCGGCGCCAGGCAAAACACCAGGGTCGCACCGTGCGACCCCGTACACCCACGCGGTACCCGTCCGCAGTGGTCGGCCACACCTCGCCGCCGTCGCCGATCTGCAATGCGATCTCGACCGTTTCGTCACATTTGCCCACCGAGCGCACCCCGAGCACACCCCGGAGGCCCGCCGAACGCCCGTGCGGGGACGTGTCGGCAGCGGGCGGCTGCCGCCCCGGTGCCCGTACGGCTTACGATCCTCCTCGTGTCCAAGCTGACCGACGTACCCAAACGCATCCTGATCGGGCGCGCTCTGCGGAGCGACAAGCTCGGCGAGACGCTGCTCCCCAAGCGGATCGCCCTGCCCGTCTTCGCCTCCGACGCGCTCTCGTCGGTGGCGTACGCGCCCGAGGAGATCCTGCTGACCCTCTCGGTCGCGGGAGTCTCGGCGATCCACTTCTCCTGGCAGATCGGAGTGGTGGTCGCCGTCGTGATGCTGGCGGTGGTCGCCTCCTACCGGCAGAACGTGCACGCCTACCCGAGCGGTGGCGGCGACTACGAGGTCGCCACGGTCAACCACGGACCCAACTCCGGCCTTGTGGTGGCCAGCGCCCTGATGGTCGACTACGTCCTCACGGTGGCGGTGTCCACGACGTCCGGTGTGGCCAACGTCGTCTCCGCCGTACCGGCCCTGCGCGGCCACGAGGTGGGGCTGTCGCTCACGGTCGTCGTGCTGCTCATGGGCGTCAACCTGCGCGGCGTCCGGGAGTCCGGGAGCGCTTTCGCGATCCCCACCTACGCCTTCATGGCGGGCGTCCTCGGCATGACGGTCTACGGCGTCTTCCGCCACCTGGTCCTCGGCCAGGACATGCACGCCGAGAGTGCCGCCTTCCACCTCAAGGCCGAGCCGGGCGAGGCGGGCCTCGCGGGCTTCGCGCTCGTCTTCCTGCTCCTGCGGGCCTTCTCCTCCGGCTGTGCGGCACTCACCGGCGTCGAGGCGATCAGCAACGGCGTGCCCGCCTTCCGCAAGCCCAAGAGCCGCAACGCGGCCACCACGCTGCTCATGATGGGCACCATCGCGGTGACCATGTTCATGGGCATCATCTACCTGGCCAGCATCACCGGCCTGCGGATGGCCGACGACCCCGCGACCCAGCTGGTCGGCGCCCCCGGCAACTACCACCAGAAGACCGCGCTGGCCCAGATCAGCGAGGCCGTCTTCAGCGACTTCAAGCCGGGCTTCTTCTTCGTCGCGGCCGTCACCGGCCTCATCCTGGTGCTGGCCGCCAACACCGCCTTCAACGGCTTCCCGGTGCTCGGCTCGATCCTCGCCCAGGACCGCTACCTGCCGCGCCAGCTCCACACCCGCGGCGACCGCCTCGCCTTCAGCAACGGCATCATCCTGCTCGCCGGCATCGCGATGGTCTTCATCGTCGCCTACGGCGCGGACCCCACGCGGCTGATCCAGCTCTACATCGTCGGCGTCTTCGTCTCGTTCAACATGAGCCAGAGCGGCATGATCCGCCACTGGACCAGGCTCCTGAGGACCGAGACCGACCCCAAGAAGCGCGCCCACATGATCCGCAGCCGCGCGATCAACACCTTCGGCCTCGTGATGACGGCCCTGGTCCTGGTGGTGGTGCTGGCGACCAAGTTCACCCACGCCTGGGTCGCGATCATGCTGATGGTGGTCCTCTTCGTGATGATGAAGGCCATCCGCCGCCACTACGACCGCGTCGCCGACGAGCTGGCCTCGGCGGAGGAGCCGGGCGAGGCCGCGGTGCTGCCGTCGCGGGTCCACTCCATCGTGCTGGTCTCCAAGCTCCACAAGCCCACCCTGCGCGCCCTCGCCTACGCCCGGCTCGCCCGCTCCAGCGTCCTGGAGGCGGTCACGGTCAACGTCGACCCGCCGGACACCAAGGCCCTGCAGGCCGAGTGGCACGAGCGCGGCATCGAGGTGCCGCTGAAGGTCCTGGACTCGCCGTACCGCGAGATCACCCGGCCGATCCTGGAGTACGTGAAGAACCTGCGCCGCAGCAGCCCGCGCGACGTGGTCACCGTCTACATCCCCGAGTACGTCGTCGGCCACTGGTACGAGCAGCTGCTGCACAACCAGAGCGCCCTGCGCCTCAAGGGCCGGCTGCTCTTCACGCCCGGCGTGATGGTCGTTTCCGTACCCTGGCAGCTGGAGTCCTCCGAGCGGCGCAAGCGGCAGCCCGAGTGGTCCGCGCCGGGTTCGGTCCGGCGCGGCGAGCCGCGGCAGCAGCGGCGCAGGCCGGAGGCCGCCGCCAGCGGCTCCGCCCAGGGGGCCGGGAGCAACAACCCCAAGGACAGCTCTTCGTGACCAGCACCGCCACTCCTTCCGCCGACGCCCCCTCGCTCGTCGGCGAGCGCTACGAGGTCGAGGTCGGGCCGGTCGCCCACGGCGGCCACTGCGTCGCCCGGCACGACGGGCGGGTGCTGTTCGTCCGCCACGCGCTCCCCGGCGAGCGGGTGGTGGCCCTCGTGACCGAGGGCACCGCGGCCTCCCGCTTCCTGCGCGCCGACGCCGTGGAGGTGCTGCAGCCCTCCAAGGACCGCGTCACCCCGCCCTGCCCCTTCGCGGGGCCGGGCCGGTGCGGCGGCTGCGACTGGCAGCACGCCACGCCCGGCGCGCAGCGCAAGCTCAAGGTCCAGGTGATCACCGAGCAGCTGGAGCGCCTCGCCGGCCTCACCCCGGCCGAGGCGGGCTGGGACGGCTCCGTGGAGCCGGCCCCCGGCGACAAGGTCCCGGCGGGGCAGGTCCCGGCCTGGCGCACCCGGATGCAGTTCACCGTGGACCGGTCCACCGGCCGCGTCGGCCTGCGCCGCCACCGCTCGCACGAGGTGGAGCCGGTCGACCGCTGCCTGATCGCCGCCCCCGGCGTGGAGGAGCTGGGCGTCGAGTCCCGCGAGTGGCCCCGGATCGCGACGGTGGAGGTGGCGGCCGCGACCGGCTCCTCCGACCGGCAGGTCGTCCTCACGCCGGTCCCCGGCGGCCGGCTGCCGCTGGTCGAGCTGGACCGGCCGGTGTCGCTGGCCCGCATCGACGAGCGCGAGCTCTTCCACCGCGTGCACGGCCGCACCTTCGTGCGCGAGCGGGCCGCCGGGCGCACCTGGCGCGTCAGCAACGGCGGCTTCTGGCAGATCCACCCCGCGGCGGCCGACACCCTCGTCGGCGCCGTCCTCGACGGGCTGGCCCCCCGGCCCGGCGAGAACGCGCTCGACCTCTACTGCGGCGTCGGCCTCTTCGCCGGCGCCCTGGCCGAGCGGCTGGGGGAGCGCGGCGCGGTGCTCGGCATCGAGTCCTCCAAGCAGGCCGTGCTGGACGCCCGGCACAACCTGGCCGACCTGGAGAACGTCCGCATCGAGTGCGACAAGGTCGAGAAGCTGCTGCCGCGCACCGGCATCACCTCCACCGACCTGATCGTGCTGGACCCGCCGCGCTCCGGCGCGGGGCGCGCCACCGTGCGCCACCTGGCGGGCCTCGGCGCCCGGCGGATCGCCTACGTGGCCTGCGACCCGGCGGCCCTCGCCCGCGACCTGGCGTTCTTCCGCGAGTCCGGCTACCGGCCGGTCTCGCTGCGGGCCTTCGACCTGTTCCCGATGACGCACCACGTCGAGTGCGTGGCGGTCCTGGAGCCGGCCGGCGGCGCGGAGGGCTGACGCCTCACGGCCCGGCCGTCCCGCCCGTCACGGGCGGGACGGCCGGGCCAGCGCGGCGACGACGGCGCGGGCCGCCTCCGCGGCGCTCGCGCCGTACCCGCCGCCGAACAGGGCCGCGTGGACCAGCAGCGGGTGCACCCGGTGCAGGTCCAGCCGGACGTCCCGGCCGCCGTCGGGGTCCGGCAGCACCTCGTCGTAGGCCGCCCGGACCCGTCCGAGCTGCGGGCAGCCGAAGAGCTCCAGCATGGCCAGGTCCATCTCCGGCCGGCCGCCCTGGGCCGCGGGGTCGAGGAGGCGGGCGGTGCCGTCCGCGCCCCACAGCACGTTCCCGTTCCACAGGTCGCCGTGGACCACCGCCGGCGGCGCGGGCCGGGGGTCCGCCTCCGCGATCCGCCCGCAGAGCAGCTCCACGGCGCGCGCGTCCCGCGCGTCGACGTGCCCCCGGTCGGCGGCGAGCCGCAGGTAGGGCAGGAGCCGGTACCGGGCGTGGAAGTCCGGCCAGTCGCAGGGGGCGGCGACGGCGGTCCCGGGGGAGGGCAGCGGCAGCGGGCCGATGAAGGCGGGCCGGCCGGGCGGGGTGCCGAACTGCGGGGCACGGCTGCGGTGCAGGGCGGCCAGGGCGCGGCCCAGCCGCTCGGCCGCGGGGGCGCTCGCAGGGCCCGGCTCCACCCACTCGGTGACCAGCACGGCGTCGTCCACCGCGAGGACCCGGGGGACGGCCACCGTGCCGGTCGCGGCGAGCAGGGCCAGGCCGTCCGCCTCGGCGCGGAAGAGGCCGGGCGGTGCGGCGGGCAGTGTCTTGGCGAAGACCGGCGGGCCGTCCGCGAGGGCGATCCGGTACGCGGCGCAGACCGACCCGCCGCCCACGCGCACCGCCGGACCGTCGGGGCGGCGGCCCAGCAGGGCGGCGGCGCGCTCGGCGGCGCCGCCGTCGCCGTTCCGGGTGTGCTCCATGGCGCGTCCACCTCCGCACCGACCCTAACCGCGGCGCCGCGGCGTCGTCGTCGCGCTCCGGCCGCCGGGGCCGTTCCCCGCGTCGGCGATGATGGGACGCATGACCTCTCCCTCCTCCCCGACCGCCGCCGGACCGCTGCGCGTCTGCTTCGTCTGCACCGGCAACATCTGCCGCTCGCCCATGGCCGAGCAGGTCTTCCGCGCCCTGGTGGCCGAGGCTGGCCTGGAGGGGCTGGTCGAGACGGACAGTGCGGGCACCGACGGCTGGCACGAGGGGGACGGGGCGGACCACCGCACCGTGGCGGTCCTCGAGGCGGGCGGCTACGCGAGCGCCCACACGGCCAGGCAGTTTCGCGCGGCCTGGTTCGCCTCCCGCCACCTGGTGGTCGCCCTCGACTCCGGCCACCTGCGCCGGCTGCGCGGACTGGCCCCCACGGCGCAGGACGCCGCGAAGGTGCGCCTGCTGCGCTCCTTCGACCCCGCCCTGCCCGCCGGTGCGGACCTGGACGTGCCCGATCCCTACTACGGCGACCGGGCCGGGTTCGAGGAGTGCCTGGCGATGTGCGAGGCGGCCTGCGAGGGGCTGCTGGAGGAGGTGCGGCAGGAGCTGGAGCGGCTGGGCCGCTCCCCGCAGCCGTCGGCCTGAGCGGCCGCCCGGAGGGGCGCCTGCGCCACCCCCGCCTCGCCTCGTCCCGCCCGTCCTCGGCCGGTGCCCGGACACCGGCCTCTTCCGGCTCCGCGGCTCTCCCGTCGCCACCCTTGCCATGCTAGCAATCTGACGCTAGCTTCATGGTATGGGGAAGAAGCAGCTGAACGTCCGGGTGGACGAGTCCACCGCGGAGATGGCCCGTGAGCGGGCGGAGGCGCAGGGGATCAGCATGAACCAGTACATCGAACGGCTGGTCCAGCAGGACATGGGCGAGACGGGACGGGCGTTCGTGGACGCCGCCGCACAGTTCATGAAGGAGTACGAGGCGGTGTTCGCGGCCGAGTTCGGCGACGCGGTGGACGCGGCGAGGGGCGCGCGCCGTTGAACGTCCGCGTCGACCTGGCATGGCTGCTGATGACGGCCGAGCAGTACACCCCGGCGGACCCGCAGGTCACCGACTACGGGTCGCTGCTCGCGGCGGTGGCGCGGCACCAGGCGGAGGTGTTCGACATCCCCGTCTACCCGGAGCCCGCGGACCGGGCCGCCGCGCTGCTGCACCAGCTCATGCGGGCACCCGCCCTGGAGCGCTCCAACGAACTGTTCGCCACCGCGGCCGCCTACGCCTACCTGGTGGCCGGCGGCGCCACCGTCGCCACCACCGCCCGGGAGGTGCGCAGCCTCGCCCGTGCGGTCCGCGACGGCAAGCTGGGGGTCACCGGCATCGCGGAGCGCCTGGAGTCCTGGACCGTCGCCGCCCCCGACGCGGAGGACGCGGACGACGACGAGGACGACGAGGGCGGCGAGGACGTGGAGGGTGCCGAGGGCGACTGACCCGGTGCGCCCCCGCCCCGGGCCCGGCGGCCCCGTACGCTGGACCGTCGGACTGGACGGCGAGAGAACCGGAACATTGCTGCAGGACATCGCGGAACACCTGGCCTGCCCCCACTGCGGGGACGGCCTCCGGCTGGACGGGCGGACCCTGCGCTGCGCCGCCGGGCACTCCTTCGACGTCGCCCGCCAGGGCTACGCGAGCCTGCTGCCCGGCGACGCGCACACCGGCACGGGGGACACCCCCGCGATGGTCGCCGCCCGCGACGCCTTCCTGGCCGCCGGGCACTACGCGCCCCTCGCCGACGCCCTCGCCGAGGCCGCCGCCGACGCCCTGGCCGGCGCCCCCGCGGGCGGCTGCGTCGCCGACCTGGGCGCCGGCACCGGCCACTACCTGGCGGCCGTGCTCGACCGGCTGCCGCAGGACCGGCCTGGTGCGGCCCTGGACCTGTCCAAGCACGCCGTGCGCCGCGCCGCGCGCGCCCACCCGCGGATCGGCGCCGTCGTCTGCGACGCCTGGCGTCCGCTGCCGCTGCGCGACGCCTCCGCTGCCCTGGTGCTCAACGTGTTCGCCCCGCGCAACGGCCCGGAGATCCGCCGGGTGCTGCGGCCCGGCGGCACCCTGCTGGTGGCGTCCCCGGGCGCGGAGCACCTGCGGGAGCTGGTGGCCCCGCT
Source organism: Streptomyces sp. NPDC001380 (assembly GCF_042895785.1). Lineage (NCBI taxonomy): Bacteria > Bacillati > Actinomycetota > Actinomycetes > Kitasatosporales > Streptomycetaceae > Streptomyces > Streptomyces sp. NPDC001380. The sequence goes on from NZ_JBIAWP010000005.1 coordinate 9,912, forward strand.
CGGCCTGATCTCGGTGGACGGGGACAAGGACCGCCGGATCGCCGAGAAGCTCGGCCCGCACCTGACCGCGGGCGGGCGGCGCGGACTGCGGTGGACCCTGTCACTGTCCCGGGCGGAGGCCGAGGCGCTGGTGGCCATGGGGCCCAGCGCCCGGCACACCGATCCGGAGCGGCTGGCGGTGCTGCTCGCCGGGATGCCCGACCCGGTGGAGGTCACCGCGTCGGTCACGGTGGCGGCGTACCACCGGGACCCGGAGCGCTGACTGCGGGGACACACCGGCCGCGAGGACGCCGACGGCACGCCCCCGACACGCCCCCACACGTTGGGATGAATGCTGAGTGCCGGGACGTTTCGCCTGGCCGGGGCCTCGCTACGGTCCTCGGGTGAGCAGCCACGTCGTCCGGCCCTTCCTCGAGGAACTGCGGCTCAGGTCCTTCAAGTCCCACCGCCTGTCCACCCTCCCGCTCGGGCCCCTGACGGTCCTGCACGGCCCCTCCGGTGCGGGGAAGTCCAACGTCCTGGACGCGCTGGAGGTCCTCTCCCGGCTGGCGGTCGGCGAACCGGCCGGCGAGGCGCTGGACGGCGGCGGACGCGGCCCGCTCGCCGAACCGGTGCGCGGCGGCTCCGCGGGCTGCGCCCCGCACGGGGAGCGCTCCTTCGTCGTCGGCTGCACGGTGCGGACCTCCTGCGGGCCGGTCCGGCTCGACGTCGCGGTCCGCACCGACGGCGGCCCGCGCATCGTCGGCGAGCGGCTCCGCGACACCGGGCGGATCCTGCTGCGGACCGGCGAGCAGGACGCGGCGCGCGGCAGGATCAACGTCACCTGGTACAACGACAGCCGCCAGGGCGACATCCGGGCGCCCTTCCCCGACGACGCCCTGATCACCTCCCAGGTGCCGCTGCGGGTGGCGGGCGCCTCGGCCGGGGAGCGGAGGGTGCTCACCGCGGCCGAACAGGTCCTCACCGCCCTGAGGGAGGTCTTCACCGCCGACCCCGTGCCCCGGCTCATGCGGGGCTGGACGGCGGCCGACCCCCGCGCCCGGCTGACCCGTTCCGCGGCCAACATCTCCGCGGTGCTCGCCCGCCTCCAGGGCGAGTGCCGCCACCGCTACGGGCGGCTCGCCGGGGCGCTGCGGACGGCCGCGCCGCACCCGCTGGCCGGCCTCGGCGTGGAGCGGCGCGAGGGGCCCGGCGGCGTGGCGGAGGTGCTGGCCGTCCTCGACGAGGGCGCGCTGGGCCGCACCACGGCGGACCGGGCGGCGGACGGCATGCTGCGCTACCTGGCCTTCGCCGCCGTGCTGCTCACCGGTGCGGACGTCCTCGACGTCGACCCCGCCGCGGAGGTGCCGTGGGAACGGCGGCTGCTGACCGTGGCGGTCGAGGACCCGGGGGCCGGACTGTCCCGCCGCCAGACCGCGGACCTGCTGCGGCTGGCGCGCCTGACGGGGGAGTCGGGCCACGCGCGCGTGCTCGCGGTGCTCCAGGACGCCGACACGGCCCGGGAGGCGCCGGGCGCGGTGCCGGTGGCGTGCGCCCGCGACCCGCGGACCGGGCACAGCGTCCTCCGGCCGGAGCCCGGGCCCGGGCCCGGGGCCGGAGCTGGGGCTGGGGCTGGGGAGGAGGCGGAACCGGGATCCGGGCGTGTCCCGGCGCAGCCGTTCCGCGGTGCCGACCGGCAGGATGCGGTAGACCTGGTGCGGTGAAGGACGGCATCGAGGAACTGCAGCGGCGGCTGGTGGAGTTCGCGGCGGCCCGCCGCTGGCAGCCCTACCACACGCCCAAGAACCTGGTCGCAGCGCTGACCGTGGAGGCGGGGGAGCTGCTGGAGATCTTCCAGTGGCTCACGCCGGAGCAGGCGGCGCGGGTGATGGACGATCCCGCGCAGGCCCACCGGGTGCGTGACGAGGTGGCCGACGTCCTGGCCTACCTGCTGCAGTTCTGCGCGGTCCTCGGTGTGGATCCGCTGGAGGCGCTGGCGGCCAAGATCGACCGCAACGAGGTGCGGTTCCCCCTGCCGGACGGGCCCGCCGACCCGGCGGCGGGCCTCGGCTGACGCCGGTCCCGCCCGCCCTCCGCCGGTCCCGCCCGCGCCTCGCCCGGCCGCCCTCCGCCGGGCCGGTCCGCCGCCCTGCGGCCGCGTCACCCCTCCGGGGGACGCGGTTATCCACACCCCGGGGTCCGTCCACAGGATCCGGCGCCTCCGCCCCGCCCCGGCCCCGCTGCGGGCACCGTTGCCCCCGACGGATCGTCCGACCCGGAGGGAGCGGCGGCATGGACGCGCAGCGGTTGATCAGGTCCACCAGGCACGCGCTCGCGCAGGCCAGGAGCGTGACCGAGGTGATGGCGGAGGCGTGGCAGACGTGCATGCTCGCGGAGACCGTGGGCGGGTACCTCGCCCTCCACGGGGAGGAGCCGCTGCGGGCCGCCGCCCAGGCGCTGGCGGAGGCGGGCGGCCACGCCGGGGGCTGCCTGGACCGCCCGCCGGACGAGTGGACGGGGTTCGGCCGTGCGGCCAGGCTGACCGAGATCGCGGAACCGGGCGCCGCCCTGCGCGAGCTGCGGCAGCTCGTCCACGAGGCCGCAGAGGCACTCGTCGTGGTGGCCTGCGGGGCCGAGACCGAGACGCTGTACTGGCAGTGCATCGACGCGGTCGACGCGGCGGCCGGCTGCAAGGACGCGGTCACCGAGCTGCTGCGCGCCCGGCGGGAGGAGGCCGACCCCGAGCTTGCCGAGCCGCCGGAGCCCATCGGGCCGCCCGACCCCCCGGCGACCCTCGTGGTCCCCCTGGGGCCGCCCCCGGCCGTGTCCGCCGCGCCCCGGGAACCGGAGCCGATCGCGCCGCCCCCGTAGCGCGTAGCAGGATGGGGGCATGGATCTTCGCATTTTCACCGAGCCCCAGCAGGGCGCCTCCTACGACACCCTGCTGCGGGTCGCCAAGGCCACGGAGGATCTCGGCTTCGACGCCTTCTTCCGCTCGGACCACTACCTGAAAATGGGGGACGTCCACGGCCTTCCCGGGCCCACGGACGCCTGGATCACCCTGGCCGGGCTCGCCCGCGAGACCAGCCGCATCCGGCTCGGCACCCTCATGACCGCCGCCACCTTCCGGCTCCCCGGCGTGCTCGCCATCCAGGTCGCGCAGGTCGACGCGATGAGCGGCGGGCGCATCGAGCTGGGGCTGGGCGCCGGCTGGTACGAGGAGGAGCACACCGCCTACGGCATCCCCTTCCCGAAGGAGAAGTTCGGGCGGCTGGAGGAGCAGCTCGCGATCATCACCGGGCTGTGGGGGACCAAGGTTGGGGACACCTTCGACTTCGAGGGCGCCCACTACCGGCTGAAGGACTCCCCCGCGCTGCCCAAGCCCGTCCAGGAGCGGATCCCGGTGCTGATCGGCGGCACGGGCGCCAGGCGCACCCCGGAGCTGGCGGCCCGCTACGCCAGCGAGTTCAACCTGCCCTTCACCTCCGTGGAGCAGACCCGCGAGCAGATCGGGCGCGTCTCCGAGGCGCTGCAGCGCCACGGCCGGGCCGCGGACGACATGCTGTACTCCAACGTGCTGGTGGCCTGCGTCGGAAAGGACGACGCGGAGGTGGCCCGCCGGGCCGCCGCCATCGGCCGCGAGCCCGCCGAGCTGCGGGAGAACGGGCTGGCCGGCACCCCGGACGAGGTGGTGGAGAAGATCGGCCGCTACGCCGAGACCGGCTCCCGGCGGTTCTACTTCCAGATCCTCGACCTGGACGACCTCGACCACCTGGAGCTGATCTCCTCCCGGGTCGCCCCCCAGCTCGGCTGACCCGCAGGGGGCCCGGGGGAGTCCCGCCCGGCCGGGCCGCCGACACGGGCGCGCCCGGTCCGTGGATCCGCCGCAGCAGCGGATCCACGGACCGGGCGCCCCGTGCGGAGGGTCCCCGGGCCGCGTGCTCCCCGGCCGGAGGAGCCCCCGGCCGGAGGAGCCCCCGGCCGGAGGAGCCCCCGCGCGGGCGGGGGCGAGGACCGCTGCAGAACTCAGTTGTGGGCGTGCAGCTCGGCGTTGAGTCCGCCCCAGGAGCCGGAGCGGGCGATGACCTCGACCGCACCGGTCTGCGAGTTGCGACGGAACAGCAGGTTGTCCTGCCCCGAGAGCTCCACCGCCTTGGCGACCCCGCCGTCCGGCAGGGTCACGCGGGTGCCGGCGGTCACGTACAGGCCGGCCTCGACCACGCAGTCGTCCCCGAGGGAGATCCCGATGCCCGCGTTCGCGCCCAGCAGGCAGCGCTCGCCGACCGAGACGACCTGCTTGCCGCCGCCGGAGAGGGTCCCCATGATCGAGGCGCCGCCGCCGATGTCGCTGTGGTCGCCGACGACCACGCCCGCGCTGATCCGCCCCTCCACCATGGAGGTGCCCAGCGTGCCGGCGTTGAAGTTGACGAAGCCCTCGTGCATCACTGTGGTGCCCGGCGCCAGGTGGGCGCCCAGGCGCACCCGGTCCGCGTGCGCGATGCGCACCCCTGACGGCACGACGAAGTCGGTCATCCGCGGGAACTTGTCGACCCCGTACACGGCGAGCTGGCCGCCCTCGGCGCGGACCGCCAGGCGGGCCTGCTCGACCCGGTCGACCTGGACCGCGCCGATGCTGGTCCACGCGATGTTCGGCAGGAGGCCGAAGAGCCCGTCCAGGTTCTGGCCGTGCGGCCTGACCAGGCGGTGGCTCAGCAGGTGCAGGCGCAGGTAGGCGTCGTGCGCGTCCAGCGGCTTGTCGTCCAGGGAGGAGATCGCCGTGCGCACCGCGACCACCTCGACGCCGCGCCGGTCGTCCCGGCGCTGCGCGCGGGCGGCGCCCTCGCCGAGCTCGGCGACGGCCTCCTCGGCGGACAGCCGCACGGTCCCGGCGGGGCCCGGCTCGTCGGTCAGGCGGGGCGCGGGGAACCAGGTGTCCAGCACGGTGCCGTCGTCGGCGATGGTGGCCAGGCCGGCGGCGACAGCGCCGCCCCGGGGGGATGCAGATTCAGTCGTCACACCGTGCACGCTAGCCAATCCGGCCCGGCGATGCAGAACCGGGACCTGGGGCGGCGTCCCCGGCCGGGCGGTCGTGAGCAGCGCAAAACCCGGTGCGGCGGGCCGCCGCGCGGCGGAATACTCGCCCGTGTGCTCCTGACGATCACCACCACCGGCACCGCCGGCCGACCCGCCACCGACCTGGGCTTCCTGCTGCACAAGCACCCCGGCCGTGCGCAGTCGTTCGCGACCTCGTACGGCGACGCCCACGTCTTCTACCCGCAGGCCGGCGAGGACCTCTGCACAGCGGCGCTGCTGCTGGAGGTGGACCCGGTCGCGCTGGTCCGCCGCGGACGCGGCAAGGGCCGCGGCGGCTCCCCGGACTTCGCCCTCGCCCAGTACGTCAACGACCGCCCCTACGCGGCGTCGTCGCTGCTCGCCGTCGCCCTGCGGACGGTCTTCGCCAGCGCCCTCAAGGGCCGCTGCGACGCCCGCCCCGAGCTGGCCGCCGCCCCCCTGCCGCTGCGGATCGCGATCCCCGCCCTCCCCGCCAGGGCGGGCGGCGGGCGCGGCGGCCCCGAGCTGGTGCGCGCCCTCTTCGAGCCGCTGGGCTGGCGGGTGGAGGCCGAGCCGCTGCCGCTGGACCCGTCGTTCCCCGAGTGGGGCGACTCCCGGTACGTGCGCGCCGACCTCACCGGCACCCTGCGCCTGGCCGACGCGCTCCAGCAGCTCTACGTCCTGCTGCCGGTCCTCGACGACGCCAAGCACTACTGGGTGGCCCCCGACGAGGTCGACAAGCTCCTGCGGGCCGGCGAGGGCTGGCTCGCCGGCCACCCCGAGCAGCCCCTGATCACCCGCCGCTATTTGGCGCGCCGCTGGTCGCTGACGCGCGACGCCATGGAGCGGCTGGAACTGGCCAGGCTGGCCGAGGCCGACGACCGCGAGGCCGACGACGTGGACAACGCCGTCGACGACGAGGCGCCGGACGGCACCGGGGAGGACACGGCCGGTACCGGGGGCGCGGCCGGCGCCGGCGGGGGACGGAACGGCGGGGAGGAGGCCGCCGGGGACCGCCCCGTGCCGCTCGCGGTGCAGCGCCGCGACGCGATCCTGCGGGCGCTGCGCGACCGCGGCGCCGCCCGCGTGCTGGACCTCGGCTGCGGCCAGGGCCAGCTGGTGGCGGCCCTCCTCAAGGACCCGCGCTTCACGGAGGTCGTCGGCCTCGACGTCTCCGCCCGCGCACTCGCCGTCGCGGCCCGCCGCCTGCACCTGGACCGGCTCCCCGAGCGCCAGGCCGCCCGGGTGCGGTTCGTCCAGGGCGCGCTGACCTACACCGACGCCCGGCTGGCGGGCTACGACGCCGCGGTGCTCTCGGAGGTGGTCGAGCACGTCGACCCGCCGCGGCTGCCCGCTCTGGAGCACGCCGTCCTCGGTGCGGCCCGCCCCGGCTGCGTCGTCGTCACCACGCCCAACGTGGAGTACAACGTCCGGTGGGAGTCGCTGCCCGCCGGCCACGTCCGCCACGCCGACCACCGCTTCGAGTGGGACCGGTCGGAGTTCCGGGCCTGGGCGTCCCGGGCCGCGGACCGGTACGGCTACACCGTCGAGTTCCGCCCGGTCGGTCCGGACGACCCCGAGGTGGGCCCGCCCACCCAGCTCGCCCTCTTCACCCTGGACGACACCCCGCCCGACACCCCGCCCGACACCCCGCCCGACACCCCGCCCGACGCCCCGGCCGGCGGCCTTCCGGCCGCCGAGGCCCGTACCGCCGGCACCCGCACCCGTACCGCCGGCACCCGCACCACCGAACTCCCGGAAGGGGGCGACCACCGATGACCGACCGCGACACCGCCGCCACGGGCACCCCTGCCACGGGCACCCCTGCCACGGGCACCCCCGCCACGGGCACCCCCGCCACGGGCACCCCTGCCACGGGCACCCCTGCCACGGGCACCCCTGCCACGGGCACCCCCGCCACGGACGCCGCCCGCGGCGCCGCCTCCACCGCCGGTGCGGCCGCCGCGTCCGGCGCCCCGGCGCCCACCCGCCGCCTCCCCGTCCCCGACCTCTCCCTGGTCGTCCTGGTCGGCACCACCGGCGCCGGCAAGTCCAGCTTCGCCCGCCGCCACTTCCTGCCCACCCAGGTCCTCTCCTCCGACGCCTGCCGCGGCATGGTCGCCGACGACGAGAACGACCAGTCCGCCTCGGCCGACGCCTTCGACGTCCTCCACCACATCGCCGGCAAGCGCCTCGCCGCCGGCCGCCTCACCGTGGTCGACGCCACCAACGTCCAGCCCGAGTCGCGCCGGCAGCTGGTCCGCATCGCCCGCGAGCACGACGTGCTGCCGGTCGCGATCGTGCTCGACGTCCCGCAGCAGGTCTGCGCCGAGCGCAACGCCGCCCGCCCCGACCGGCGCGGCATGGGCGGCCACGTCATCCCCCGCCAGCACCGGGAGCTCCGCCGCTCCCTGAGGTCCCTGGAGCGCGAGGGCTTCCGCAGGGTCCACGTCCTGCGCGGCACCGCCGAGGTCGACGCGGCGGAGATCGTGTACGAAAAGCGCTACAACGACCTGCGCCACCTCACCGGCCCGTTCGACGTCATCGGCGACGTCCACGGCTGCCGCGCCGAGCTGGAGACGCTGCTCACCCGCCTCGGCTACGTCCTCGAGCGGGACGCGGACGGCCGCCCGGTCGGCGCCGCCCACCCCGGTGGCCGCACCGCCCTCTTCGTCGGCGACCTGGTCGACCGCGGCCCGGACACCCCCGGCGTGCTGCGCCTGGCGATGGGCATGGCCGCCGCCGGCACGGCCCTGTGCGTCCCGGGCAACCACGAGAACAAGCTGGCCCGCGCCCTGGACGGCCGCAAGGTGACCGTCTCGCACGGCCTTCAGGAGTCGCTGGACCAGCTCGCCGCGGAGCCCGAGGAGTTCCGGGGCCGGGTCCGCGCGTTCCTGCGCGACCTGGTCAGCCACTACGTCCTGGACGGCGGGAGGCTGGTGGCCTGCCACGCCGGGCTGCCCGAGAAGTACCACGGCCGCACCTCCGGCCGGGTCCGCTCCTTCGCCCTGTACGGCGACACCACGGGCGAGACCGACGCGTACGGGCTGCCCGTCCGCTACCCCTGGGCGGAGGAGTACCGCGGCCGGGCCCTGGTCGTCTACGGCCACACGCCGGTGCCCGCCGCCTCCTTCGTCAACAACACGGTCTGCCTGGACACCGGCTGCGTCTTCGGCGGCAGCCTCACCGCCCTGCGCTATCCCGAGCGCGAGCTGGTCTCCGTGCCCGCCGAGCAGGAGTGGTACGCCCCCGTGCGCCCCCTGGCGGCCGACGCTCCCGGCGGCCGCGAGGGCCGCCCGCTGGACCTGGCGGACGTCGCCGGGCGCCGCGTCGTGGAGACCGCCCACCACGGCCGGGTCGCCGTGCGGGAGGAGAACGCGGCCGCCGCGCTGGAGGTGATGAGCCGGTTCGCCGTCGACCCGCGGCTGCTGGCCTACCTGCCGCCGACCATGGCGCCGTCCCCGACCTCCCGCCGCGACGGCCACCTCGAGCACCCCGAGGAGGCGTTCGCCGCCTACCTCGCCGACGGGGTGCGCGAGGTGGTGTGCGAGGAGAAGCACATGGGCTCGCGGGCCGTGGTGCTGCTCTGCCGCGACGCGGCCGCCGCCGAGAAGCGGTTCGGCGTCGCCGACGGCACCGCCGGGGCGGTCTGGACCCGCACCGGCCGCGCCTTCCTCGACGACGCGGAGACCACCGGCCGCATCCTGGATCGGCTGCGGCGCGCCGCCGAGGAGTCCGGCCTGCTCGCCGAGCTGGACAGCGACTGGCTGCTGCTGGACGCCGAGCTGATGCCGTGGTCGCTCAAGGCGTCGGGCCTGCTGCGCCGCCAGTACGCCGCGGTGGGCGCCGCCGCGGGCGCCGCGCTGCCCGCCGCGCTCGCCGCCCTGGAGCAGGCGCGGGCGGCGGGCGTCCCCGGCCTCGACGACCTGGCGGACCGGCAGCGGGCCAGGGCCGCGGACGCCGGCGCCTTCACCGCCGCCTACCGCCGGTACTGCTGGCCGACGGACGGGTTGGAGGGCGTCCGGCTGGCGCCGTTCCAGCTGCTCGCCGCCGAGGGCGCCAACCTCGCGGTGCAGCCCCACGACCGCCACCTGGCGTGGATCGACCGCCTGGCCGCCGCCGACGCCGCCTCCACCGCCGCCGACGGGAGGCCCGGGGGCCCGCTGCTCCACCCCACCGCCCGCCTCCGGGTCGACACCGCCGACCCGGCCTCGGTCGCGGCCGGCACCGCCTGGTGGGAGGAGCTGACCGCGGCTGGCGGCGAGGGCATGGTCGTCAAGCCGCTGGCCTCGCTGGTGCGCGGGGTGGACGGCCGGCTGGTGCAGCCCGGCCTCAAGGTCCGCGGCCGCGAGTACCTGCGGATCGTCTACGGCCCCGACTACACCCGCCCCGGCCACCTGGAGCGGCTGCGCTCCCGGTCCCTCGGCCACAAGCGCTCCCTCGCCCTGCGCGAGTACGCCCTCGGCCTGGAGGCCCTGGACCGCCTCGCCGCGGGCGAGCCGCTGTGGAGGGTGCACGAGGCGGTCTTCGCGGTGCTGGCGCTGGAGTCGGAGCCGGTCGACCCCCGGCTGTGACGGGCGCCCGGTCGCAGGCGCCCGGTCACGGGTGCCTCGCGACGGACGCCTGACGACGGACGCCTGACGACGGGCCGTGCGACGGGCCGTGCGACGGGCGCCCGTGACGGTCCTCCCCGGCGGGAGGTCCGCCCCGGGCGCCCGTCCGCACACCTGCGCCCCCGCGTACCCGTCCCCCCGCCGGCCCCCGGCACGCCCGTGTGACCGGCGCCTCGGTATCCGTGATCACCCCGATGGGTACGGGTGGGGTGCGGCCACCGCCGCACCCCACCCCCGGGAGGACCCATGGCCTACCACGTCGCGTCCGAGGCCGGGCGGCTCCGGCAGGTCATCCTGCACCGCCCCGACCTGGAGCTGAAGCGGCTCACCCCCACCAACAAGGACGAGCTGCTCTTCGACGACGTGCTGTGGGTGCGCCGGGCCCAGGAGGAGCACGACGGTTTCGCCGCCGTGCTGCGCGAGCGCGGCGTGAAGGTCCACCTCTTCGGCGACCTGCTGCGGGAGACCCTGGACGTGCCGGAGGCCCGGCGGCTGGTCCTGGACCGGGTCTTCGACGAGAAGGAGTACGGCCCGCTCGCCACCGGCCACCTGCGGGAGCACTTCGAGGAGCTGTCCTCTGCGGAGCTGACCTCGCTGCTGGTCGGCGGCATGACCAAGCGGGAGTTCCTGGACCGGGCGAAGGAGCCGACCTCGGTGCGGTTCCACGTGATGGACCTGGACGACTTCCTGCTGGCGCCGCTGCCCAACCACCTCTTCACCCGCGACACCTCCTGCTGGGTGTACGACGGCGTGAGCATCAACGCGATGCGCAAGCGGGCCCGCCACCGCGAGACCGTCCACTTCGAGGCGATCTACCGCCACCACCCGGCCTTCGCCGGCCTGTACGACGCGCCGGGCGCGCCGGGCGGGTTCCGGCTGTGGTCGCGCGGCGAGGACGACTACCCCTCCACCATCGAGGGCGGCGACGTCCTGGTCATCGGCAACGGCGCGGTGCTCATCGGGATGAGCGAGCGCACCACCCCGCAGGCCGTGGAGCTGCTCGCCCACGAGCTGTTCCGGGCCGGCTCGGCCCGCCGGATCGTGGCGCTGGACATGCCCAAGGCCCGCGCCTTCATGCACCTGGACACCGTGATGACGATGGTGGACGGCGACACCTTCACCAAGTACGCGGGCCTGGGCATGCTGCGCTCGTACACCATCGAGCCCGGCGACGGGCCGGAGGACCTGCGGGTGACCGACCACGCGCCCGAGCAGATGCACACCGCCATAGCGGCGGCGCTGGGCCTGGACGAGATCCGGGTGCTCACGGCCGTCCAGGACGTGCACGCCGCCGAGCGCGAGCAGTGGGACGACGGCTGCAACGTCCTGGCCGTGGAGCCCGGCGTGGTGATCGCGTACGAGCGCAACGCCACCACCAACACCCATCTGCGCCGCAACGGCGTCGAGGTGATCACGATCCGGGGCAGCGAGCTGGGCCGGGGCCGGGGCGGGCCGCGCTGCATGAGCTGCCCGGTGGAGCGCGACCCGGTGGGGTGACCGGGGCCGTACCGTGTGGGGTGCCCGGGGGCGTCGACCCCCGAGGGGGTGCATAGTCATGCTGATTCGCGTATAGACTTTCCGCTCCCACCGTTCCCGTCACCAGGAGAGCCCGGCATGGCCTTCAACCTCCGCAACCGGCACTTCCTCAAGGAGCTGGACCTCACCCCGGAGGAGTTCCGCTTCCTGCTCGACCTGTCGGCGCAGCTGAAGGCGGCCAAGTACGCCGGCACCGAGCAGCCCCGCCTGCGCGGCAGGAACATCGCCCTGCTCTTCGAGAAGGCCTCCACCCGCACCCGCTGCGCCTTCGAGGTCGCCGCCCACGACCAGGGCGCCCACACCACCTACCTGGACCCGGCGGGCTCCCACCTCGGCAGCAAGGAGTCGGTGAAGGACACCGCCCGGGTGCTGGGCCGGATGTTCGACGGCATCCAGTACCGCGGCCACGGCCAAGAGGTCGTCGAGGAGCTCGCCGCCCACGCGGGCGTGCCCGTGTGGAACGGCCTCACCGACGAGTGGCACCCCACCCAGATGCTCGCCGACATGCTCACCGTCCGGGAGCACGGCCGCCGGCCGCTGGAGGAGACCGCCCTCGCCTACCTGGGCGACGCCCGCAACAACATGGGCAACTCGCTGCTGGTCACCGGCGCGCTGCTCGGCCTGGACATCCGCATCGTGGCGCCGCGCGGCCTCTGGCCCTCGGAGGAGGTGCAGGCCGGGGCGCACCGGCTCGCCGCCCGCTCCGGTGCCCGGATCACCCTCACCGAGGACGTCGAGGAGGGCGTCCGGGGCGCGGACTTCCTCTACACCGACGTCTGGGTCTCCATGGGCGAGCCCAAGGAGGTCTGGGCCGAGCGCATCGCCCTGCTGGCCCCGTACCAGGTCTCCATGGAGACCGTCCGGGCCACCGGCAACCCGGGCGTCCGGTTCCTGCACTGCCTCCCCGCCTTCCACGACCTGGGCACCGAGGTCGGGCGGAAGATGCACGCCGCGACCGGCATGGCGGAGCTGGAGGTCACCGACGAGGTGTTCGAGTCCGCGCACTCCGTGGTCTTCGACCAGGCCGAGAACCGGCTGCACACCATCAAGGCCGTCCTGGTCGCCACCCTCGGGGGCTGAGGCACCGCCCCTCGAACCCCCGGTGCGTCCTGGCCCCCGCCAACCCGGGCCGCCCGCCTCGTGCGGGCGGCGCCCGCCCGGGCCGCCCGCCCGGGCCGCCCGCCCGGGCCGTCCTCCGGGGGAGCCGTCCGCCCGGGGGCCGTGCTCACGCGGGGAGCAGCAGGCACCACACGGCCTTGCCGTGCGAGGTGGTCCGGATGCCCGCCCGGTCGGCCACCGACCGGATGATCAGCAGGCCGCGCCCGTTCTCCGCCGTCTCCGCCTCGGCCGGTCCGTCGGCGGCCGCGTGCGGCTCCCCGGCCAGCAGCTCCTGGAGGACGAGGTCCAGCGGCTCGCCGTCGCACACCTCGATGCGGAACCCGCCGGGCTCCCACTCCAGCAGCAGCTCGACGTCGCCGGGGGTGTGCTCCAGCGCGTTGGCCACCAGCTCGGTGGCCGCCAGCGACGCCGCGAAGGAGTCCACGGGGTCGCCGAGGCCGTGCAGGACCTGCTGCACCACCGCGCGGGCGAGGGGGACCGAGTCGGCCTCGTGGGGGAGCGGGAGTGCCCAGGAGCCCTCGCGGGCCGACCCGGAGGGCACCGCCTGCGCACTGTTCCTCAGCTCGTCGGCCATGGCCGCGGAGCTCCTTCCCGTTCCCGCTGCCGAACGTCCGTCCATGAGGGGTTCGTCCCGGGCCCCCCGCCCGGATGCGCCTTCCGGGACCCGTCCCCGCGCGGGTGCGTCCGGTATCGTCCCGGCGGCCGCCGAAGCCTGCCGGACGGTCGTGCCCGGGCCGCTCCTCCCAGGGGTGCCCGGCCGGATCCCTCCACCAGGTGTACGGTCGGCGGCCCCTCCGGGATGGGGGCCGGTCCGGTCGCCCCGCCGCGCGCGGCAACCCCTCCACCTGTACCGTTACCCGCCCGGCGCGGCCCCCACGCGCCCGGCGGCCGCCGGCGGGCGCGGCACCCGCGCCGCCGGGTCAGGCCTCGCCGGCGGGTACCGCGACGATGCCGCGGACGGTGCAGCGCGGACCGGTCGCCCGCATCAGGCGCAGGTCCGCGGTGACCAGGGGCGCGTCCAGCAGCTCGGCGACGGCCACGTACGCGGCGTCGTCCGGCGTCAGGTTGTCCTTCAGCTCCCAGATCCGGTCCAGCAGCGGCTCCACCGGGACCTTGCGCACCGCGGTCCCGGCCAGCCGGGCGGCGGTCCCGGAGACCTCCTGCGCGGTCAGCCGCCCCGCCAGGTACAGCCCGCGGAGCGACTGCATGACCTCGATCACCAGGTGCTCCGGCGCCGCCCACTCGGCGTCCGCGGCGAGTTCCGCCCGTGCGGCGTCGCCCCGCGCCCCGCGGTCGGCGAGGGCGAGCACCAGGGCCGAGGCGTCGACGACGATCACGTGGGGTCCTCCCGGCACTCCGAAGCCATGATCACGCGTTGCCACGATAGTGCAGCGGTGCACGGCGGCGCCCCGCCCGCCCGTCCGCGCCCGGCCGCGTCCGGCCTCCTTCCCGCGAACCGGGGCGGCAGGTTTGGGCGTACGCCCCGAGGGGACTTCGGGCATGCCTCTCGTCGCCCCCGCAGCGGCCATGCACTATGGTTTATCTCGACATCGAGATATCCGCCGAGAGGCGCACCCGGCCCGGATCCGGCGCGCGGGCCCGGCCGGGACCACCCCGGTCCCCCCGCCCGCCGGCCGGTCGGCCGGGCCGGTCAGGATTGCGTGGCCACACGCACCAAGAAGGAGACAGTCGTGTCCGCGAACAGCTTCGACGCCCGCAGCTCGCTGCAGGTCGGCGACGAGTCGTACGAGATCTTCAAGCTGTCCGCCGTCGAGGGTTCCGAGCGGCTTCCGTACAGCCTGAAGATCCTGCTGGAGAACCTGCTCCGCACGGAGGACGGCGCGAACATCACCGCCGACCACATCCGCGCCCTCGGCGGCTGGGACCAGAACGCCGAGCCGAGCCAGGAGATCCAGTTCACGCCCGCCCGCGTGATCATGCAGGACTTCACCGGCGTCCCCTGCGTCGTCGACCTCGCCACCATGCGCGAGGCCGTCAAGGAGCTCGGCGGCGACCCCTCCCGGATCAACCCGCTGGCCCCGGCCGAGCTGGTCATCGACCACTCCGTGATCGCCGACAAGTTCGGCACCCCGGAGGCCTTCACCCAGAACGTCGAGATCGAGTACGGCCGCAACAAGGAGCGCTACCAGTTCCTGCGCTGGGGCCAGACCGCCTTCGACGAGTTCAAGGTCGTCCCGCCCGGCACCGGCATCGTCCACCAGGTGAACATCGAGCACCTGGCCCGCACGGTCATGGTCCGCAACGGCCAGGCGTACCCCGACACCTGCGTCGGCACCGACTCGCACACCACCATGGTCAACGGCCTCGGCGTGCTGGGCTGGGGCGTCGGCGGCATCGAGGCCGAGGCCGCCATGCTCGGCCAGCCGGTCTCCATGCTCATCCCGCGGGTGGTCGGCTTCAAGCTCAACGGCCAGCTCCCGGCCGGCGCCACCGCCACCGACCTGGTCCTCACCATCACCGAGATGCTGCGCAAGCACGGCGTGGTCGGCAAGTTCGTCGAGTTCTACGGCGAGGGCGTCACCTCCGTGCCGCTGGCCAACCGCGCCACCATCGGCAACATGTCGCCGGAGTTCGGCTCCACCTGCGCGATCTTCCCGATCGACGACGAGACCGTCTCCTACCTGCGCCTCACCGGCCGCTCCGAGCAGCAGCTCGCGCTCGTCGAGGCCTACGCCAAGGAGCAGGGCCTCTGGCACGACCCGGCCGCCGAGCCGGTGTACTCCGAGTACATCGAGCTGGACCTGGCCACGGTCGTCCCCTCCATCGCCGGCCCGAAGCGCCCGCAGGACCGCGTGGTCCTGGCCGAGGCCGCCGAGCGGTTCCGCACCGCCGTGCGCGACTACATCCGGACCGACGACGAGGCCGGCAAGGAGTCCTTCCCCGCCTCCGACTCCCCGGCCACCGCCGACGGCATCTCCAAGCCGACCCAGGTGACCGCCCCCGACGGCACGGTCTACGAGATCGACAACGGCGCGGTCGTGATCGCCTCGATCACCTCCTGCACCAACACCTCCAACCCCTCGGTGATGCTCGGCGCCGCCATCCTGGCCAAGAAGGCCGTGGAGAAGGGCCTGCGCGCCAAGCCGTGGGTCAAGACCACCCTCGCCCCCGGGTCGAAGGTCGTCATGGACTACTACGAGAAGGCCGGCCTGCTCCCGTACATGGAGAAGCTGGGCTTCAACCTTGTCGGCTACGGCTGCGTCACCTGCATCGGCAACTCCGGCCCGCTGCCGGAGGAGGTCTCCGCCGCCGTCAACGAGCACGACCTCGCGGTCGTCTCGGTCCTCTCCGGCAACCGCAACTTCGAGGGCCGGATCAACCCCGACGTCAAGATGAACTACCTGGCGTCCCCGCCGCTGGTCGTCGCCTACGCGATCGCCGGCAACATGAACGTCGACGTCACCCGTGACGCCCTCGGCACCGACGCCGACGGCAACCCGGTGTACCTCGCCGACATCTGGCCGACCGAGAAGGAGATCGCGGACACCATCGCGACCTCCATCGACCAGGACATGTTCGCCAAGGACTACGCGGACGTCTTCGCCGGCGACCAGCGCTGGCAGTCGCTCCCGGTCCCGACCGGCGACACCTTCGAGTGGGACGCCGAGTCCACCTACGTCCGCAAGCCCCCGTACTTCGAGGGCATGGCGCAGGAGCCCAGCCCGGTCACCGACATCACCGGCGCCCGCGTGCTGGCCAAGCTCGGCGACTCGGTGACCACCGACCACATCTCGCCGGCCGGCAACATCAAGCCGGGCACCCCCGCCGCGCAGTACCTCACCGAGCACGGCGTGGAGAAGCGCGACTTCAACTCCTACGGCTCGCGCCGCGGCAACCACGAGGTGATGATCCGTGGCACCTTCGCCAACATCCGCCTGCGCAACCAGATCGCGCCGGGCACCGAGGGCGGCTACACCCGCGACTTCACCCAGGACGGCGGGCCGGTCTCCTTCATCTACGACGCCGCCCAGAACTACCAGGCCGCCGGCGTCCCGCTGGTGATCCTGGCGGGCAAGGAGTACGGCTCCGGCTCCTCCCGCGACTGGGCCGCCAAGGGCACCGCGCTGCTCGGCGTCAAGGCCGTCATCGCCGAGTCCTACGAGCGCATCCACCGCTCGAACCTCATCGGCATGGGCGTCCTCCCGCTGCAGTTCCCGGCCGGCGCCTCGGCGCTGTCCCTGGGCCTGACCGGCGAGGAGACCTTCGAGATCACCGGCGTCACCGCGCTCAACGACGGCGGCATCCCGGAGACCGTGCACGTCAAGGCGGGCGACGTCGAGTTCGACGCCAAGGTGCGCATCGACACCCCCGGTGAGGCGGACTACTACCGCAACGGCGGCATCCTGCAGTACGTGCTGCGCTCGCTGATCCGCAAGTAGGCCGCGGCGGGCCCCGCCGGGCCCGCGGCAGCCGGACGGCCGGGGCCCCCCCCCCCCCCCCGGGCCCCGCCCCCCCCCCGCCGCCCCCCCCCCCCCCCCCCCCCCCCCCCCCCCCCCCCCCCCCCCCCCCCCCCCCGA
>NZ_JBIAWP010000005.1:26755-293536 GCF_042895785.1 Streptomyces sp. NPDC001380
TAGGTGGGGCGGGGGTTGAGGCGCTTGGCGGGGGGGGGGCGCCCGGGGGGGCGGGCGGGGGGGGGGCGGGGGGCCCGCCCCCCCCCGGGGGGGCGGCGCCCCGGCCGCGTCGTACCGGCGCCCCGGAGCCTCCCGAAGTCCCGGAGCCTCCCGAAGTCCCGAAGCCTCCCGGGGCCCGGTTGCGTTCTTCTCCTGAAGGCAGCGCGCCGCCCTGCGCGAGTGTGGTTTCGCCACCCTGTGTCCCGATCCGTGGTGCCCCGCGGCGCCCCCCGGCCACTCCGGCGAAGGTTTGACAACAATCTGCATTCACTCTTGACGGGACCTTGCGGGATTGGCTCAGCTTGTATTTCACAAGTTGTAACCGAGCTCCGCCGCAACGGCGCGGAAGGGGCCGCGGGCGGTCGGGCCCCGGCACCCCGGGAGGGTTGAAGCATGTCCCTGGACACGCCGGGATCGCAGTCCTCGCTCCACAGGGCGAACCTGGAGCGGGTGCTGCGCGCGGTCCGCATGGCGGGGTCGCTGACCCAGGCGGAGATCGCCCGGAGCACCGGGCTCTCCGCCGCGACGGTGTCCAACATCGTCCGCGAGCTCAAGGAGAGCGGGACGGTGGTGGTCACCCCCACCTCCTCCGGCGGCCGGCGGGCCCGCAGCGTCTCCCTCAGCGCCGACGCCGGGATCGTGGTGGGCGTCGACTTCGGCCACACCCACCTGCGGGTGGCGATCGGCAATCTCGCCCACCGGGTCCTCGCCGAGGAGAGCGAGCCGATCGACGTCGACGTCTCCGCCGCGGACGGCTTCGACCGGGCCGAGACCCTCGTGGGGCGGCTGCTGGCACAGACCGGCTTCCGCACCGACAAGGTGATCGGGGTGGGGCTCGGCGTCCCGGGCCCGATCGACGTGGAGACCGGCGCGATCGGCTCCACCGCCATCCTGCCCGGCTGGACCGGGGTGGAGCCGGGCCGTGAGCTCTCCTCCCGGCTCGGCGTGCCCGTCCACGTCGACAACGACGCCAACCTGGGCGCGCTGGGCGAGCTGGTCTGGGGCGCGGGGCGGGGCCTGTCCGACCTCGCGTACATCAAGGTGGCCAGCGGCGTGGGCGCCGGGCTGGTGATCAGCGGCCAGATCTACCGGGGGCCGGGCGGCACCGCGGGGGAGATCGGGCACATCACCCTGGACGAGTCCGGTCCGGTGTGCCGCTGCGGCAACCGCGGCTGCCTGGAGACCTTCGTCGGCTCCCGTTACCTGCTCAATCTTCTGAACGCCAGTCACGGGCCGGGCCTCAGCATCCCCCGCATCGTGCAGCTGGCCCAGCGCGGCGACCTGGGCTGCCGGCGGGTCATCGCGGACGTGGGGCGCCAGATCGGCACCGGTGTCGCGAACCTCTGCAACCTGCTCAATCCCCGCCGTGTGATCCTCGGCGGTGATCTGGCCGAGGCCGGTGAGCTGCTGCTTTCCCCGCTCCGCGAGTCGGTGGCCCGGTACGCGATCCCGAGCGCGGCCCGTCAGCTCTCGGTCGTCCCGGGCACGCTGGGCGGCCGGGCCGAGGTGCTCGGCGCCCTGGCGCTGGTGATGAGCGAGATGGGTGATTCAGGTGCTTTGTCGCGTCAGGACGACCTGTCCCGCGCCCGTTCGGTCACGGCTGTGCCTTCGGGAAGATAACGAAAAGGTTCGGATTCGCTGCTATTAGATTTTACTTCTTGACGCTAAGGCGGCCGGAGGGATTGACTCCCTCCAACCTCGGCCGCAGCGTTGCGGCCCTGTCAGGGAGGCAACCCCCCATGAACGCAATGATGCGTCGTGCCGTCATCGGCACCGCTGCTGTCTCGATGGCCCTCTCCGTGGCCGCCTGCGGCTCGGCCGGCGGCGGCAAGAAGGCGGACTCTGCCGCCTCCGGCGCCTCCGGCGGCGGCAGCAAGACCATCGGCCTGCTGCTCCCCGAGAACTCCTCCTCCATCCGCTACGAGTCCTTCGACAAGCCGATCTTCACGGCCAAGGTCAAGGCGCTCTGCCCGGACTGCGAGGTCAAGTACAACAACGCTCAGGGCAACACCGCCACCCAGAAGCAGCAGTTCGACGCGCTGGTCTCGCAGGGCGTGAAGGTCATCGTCCTGGACCCGCAGGACGCCACCGCCACCAAGTCCTGGGTCGAGAGCGCCAAGGCCAAGGGCGTGCAGGTCATCGCGTACGACCGCTTCGCCGCCGGCCCGGTTGCGGGTTACGTCTCCTTCGACAACGAGAAGATCGGCGAGCTGCAGGGCCAGGCCCTCGTCGACGCCCTCGGCGACAAGGCCAAGGACGCCAACGTCGTCATGATCAACGGCGCCGAGACCGACCCGAACGCCGGCCTGTTCAAGCAGGGCGCCCACAAGGTGCTCGACAGCAAGGTCAAGAAGGTCGTCTACGAGCAGTCCGGCGAGTGGGACCCGAAGACCGCGGGCCAGAAGATGGGTGCCGCGATCACCCAGCTCGGCAAGAACGGCTTCCAGGCCGTCTACTCCGCCAACGACGGCATGGCCGCGGCCATCATCACCTCGCTCAAGGGCGCCGGCATCAAGGGCCTGCCGGTGGGCGGCCAGGACGCCGCCTCCGACGCCGTCCAGCGCGTCCTCGCCGGCGACCAGACCTACACCATCTACAAGGCGTACAAGCCCGAGGCCGAGGCCGCCGCGCAGATGGCCGTCAACCTGGTCAAGGGCGAGGACGTCAAGTCCGTCGCCACCGCCAGCGCCGACAGCGACACCGCCAAGGGCGTGCCGGCCATCCTCCTGGACGCCAAGGTCGTGACCAAGGACAACGTCAAGGACACGGTCATCGCCGACCAGCTGTACAAGGTGTCGGACATCTGCACCGACGCCTACGTCAAGGCCTGCGACGCCGCCGGCATCAAGTAGGCGGCTCCGCCCGGACCTGCTCCGGGCGGCCGGTGCCCCCCGCCCTTCCCGCGGGGGGCGCCGGCCCCGTTCCGCCGGGACGCTTCCCAGGAAGCCCCCGTGCGTGTTCTCTGACTTGCACGACCCTTTCGCGCCAGGGACGGCGCGGCATCCCGCTCCATCGGTCCGTACCCCGGACGAGCGGCAGAAGGAGATGGTTCACGTGACGAGCGCACCCGTACTGGCGTTGCGCGGGGTCTCCAAGCGGTTCGGTGCCGTCCAGGCGCTCACCGACGTCCACCTGGAGGTCCACGCCGGAGAGGTCGTCGCCCTGGTGGGCGACAACGGCGCCGGCAAGTCCACCCTCGTCAAGACGATCGCGGGTGTGCACCCCATCGACGAGGGCGTCATCGAGTGGGAGGGCAGGCCGGTCCAGATCACCCGGCCGCACGACGCCCAGAACCTCGGCGTCGCCACCGTCTACCAGGACCTCGCGCTCTGCGACAACCTCGACGTGGTCGCCAACCTCTTCCTGGGGCGCGAGATCCTGCGCGGCGGCCGCCTCGACGAGGTCGGCATGGAGAAGCGGGCCCAGGAGCTGCTCGACACCCTGTCGATCCGCATCCCCAGCGTGCGCATCCCCGTCGCCGCCCTCTCCGGCGGCCAGCGCCAGGTCGTCGCCATCGCCCGCGCCCTGGTCGGCGAGCCCAGGATCGTGATCCTGGACGAGCCCACCGCCGCCCTCGGCGTCGAGCAGACCGCCCAGGTCCTCGACCTGGTGGAGCGGCTGCGCGAGCGCGGTCTCGGCGTCATCCTGATCAGCCACAACATGGCGGACGTCAAGGCGGTCGCCGACACGGTCGCCGTCCTGCGGCTGGGGCGCAACAACGGTGTCTTCGACGTGAAGACCACCAGCCACGAAGAGATCATCTCCGCCATCACCGGCGCCACGGAGAATGCCGTGACCCGGCGTCAGGCCCGCATCGCGGAGGCGCAGAAGTGAGCACCAACCCGACCGACGTCTCCCAGGGCGGCCCCGAGGCCCCCGGCCCCGACACCCCTGACACCCCCGGCACCGCGGCCACCGCGACCGAGGCGCCCGCGACCGCCGAGGCCACCGCCGCCGCCGACGACGCCGCCGCCGAGAGCGCCGCGCCCGTCCGCACCGTGGACCCGCGCCTCCTCGTCCGCGAGGAGGGCTTCAAGGGCTACATCGGCGAGTTCAAGCGGAAGATGCGCAGCGGCGACCTCGGGTCCATCCCGGTCGTCCTCGGCCTCATCCTCATCTGGGGCATCTTCCAGGGGGTCACCGGGACCTTCCTCAACCCGGACAACCTCTCCAACATCACGCTCTACATCGCGGGCCCCGGCCTGATGGCCGTCGGCATCGTCTTCGTGCTGCTGCTCGGCGAGATCGACCTCTCGTCCGGCTCCGTGGCCGGCACCACCGCCGCGATCTCCCTCGTGCTCTCGGTGCAGCACGGCGTCAACGAGTGGCTGGCCGTCGGCATCGCCATCGTCGCGGCCATCGCCATCGGCGCGCTCCACGGCTTCTTCTTCGCCAAGATCGGCGTCCCCGCGTTCGTGGTCACCCTGGCCGGCCTGCTGGGCTGGAGCGGCCTGCAGCAGTGGGTGCTGGGCCAGACCGGCACGATCAACAACCCGCCGGACGGCCTGATCGTCAAGCTGGACAACTACTTCTTCAGCGACGTCGCGGCCGCCTACGGCCTGGCGCTCGTCGGCGTGCTGCTCTACCTGGGCGGCGCCCTGCTGGACGCCAAGCGCCGCCGCGAGGCCGGCCTGCTCGCCCGCCCGGTGGCGGAGATCGTCGTGCGCGCCGCGTTCCTGGCCGTGATCGCCTTCGCCGCCGCGTACACCCTCAACCAGGACCGCGGCCTGCCGCTCGCCCTGGTGGTCTTCCTCGGCATCGTGGTCCTCACCGACTGGGTGCTGCGCCGCACCTCCTACGGCCGCCAGATCTTCGCGGTCGGCGGCAGCATCGAGGCGGCCCGCCGCGCCGGCATCAACGTGGCCTGGGTCCGGATCTCGGTCTTCATGATCTCGGCCGGCATGGCGGCCCTCGGCGGCCTCTTCATCGCCTCCCAGTCCGGTGCCGCGGACAAGGCGCTGGGCAGCGGCAACGTGCTGATGAACGCGATCGCCGCAGCCGTCATCGGCGGCACCAGCCTCTTCGGCGGCCGGGGCAAGACCTGGTCGGCGCTGCTCGGCATCCTGGTCATCCAGTCGATCGTCCAGGGCCTCAACCTGGAGGGCATCGACACCTCGATCCAGTACATGATCACCGGTGCCGTGCTGCTGGCCGCGGTCGTCCTCGACTCGGTCTCCCGCCGCACCCAGAAGGCGTCCGGCCGCGGCTGACGCCCCCGCCTCCCACCGGCCAGCCGGTCCGGGCCGCACGTCCGAGGGGGACGTGCGCTCCGGACGGCCGGTGGGCTTCCCCGGGCGCCGGAGGGCGCGCGGGGCATGCCTGCCCGGCACCCAAGCCGCTCGGGTGCCGGGCATCGGCATGCCCCGGCCCGGGAGCCCCGCCCCCGGGGCCGCCGCGCCCCGCGCCGGCGGCGCCCCGGGACGCCCCGGGCCGCGGGAGGCCGCCGCCCGGCCGCGCCCGCCGCACGCACGGCGGCCGCGCCCCCGGATCCCGGGCGCGCCGGTCCCGGGGCCCCACGGGGCGTCCTCCGCCCGACGGGCGGACATTAGACTCGACGGGCCGGGTGTTCCCGGTGCCGCCGGACCCTCACCGGCGGGG
The DNA here is from genome assembly GCF_042895785.1 of Streptomyces sp. NPDC001380. Lineage (NCBI taxonomy): Bacteria > Bacillati > Actinomycetota > Actinomycetes > Kitasatosporales > Streptomycetaceae > Streptomyces > Streptomyces sp. NPDC001380. Next base: position 32,393 of record NZ_JBIAWP010000005.1, read on the forward strand.
GGACGCCGCACACCTGCGGACATGCCCGCAGACCTGCGAAGAAGGAGGAACGGGTGGCCCTGCTGACCCGCATTCGGGGACCGCGCGATCTCGACCGGCTCACCCCCGCACAGCTGGCGGAGCTCGCCGAGGAGATCCGGGGGTTCCTGGTGGACGCGGTCTCGCGGACCGGCGGTCACCTCGGCCCCAACCTCGGCGTGGTGGAGCTCACCATCGCGCTGCACCGGGTCTTCGACTCCCCGCGTGACCGGATCCTGTTCGACACCGGCCACCAGTCGTATGTGCACAAGCTGCTCACCGGGCGGCAGGACTTCTCCCGGCTGCGCGCGAAGGGGGGCCTGTCGGGGTACCCGTCGCGGGCGGAGTCCGAGCACGACGTCATCGAGAACTCGCACGCCTCGACGGTGCTGGGCTACGCGGACGGCCTGGCCAAGGCGAACCAGCTGGCCGGGCACCGCGACCGCCCGGTGGTCGCGGTGATCGGCGACGGCGCGCTGACCGGCGGCATGGCCTGGGAGGCGCTGAACAACATCGCCGACGCCGAGGACCGGCCCGTGGTCATCGTCGTCAACGACAACGAGCGCTCCTACTCGCCCACCATCGGCGGCCTCGCCAACCACCTCGCGACCCTGCGCACCACCCGGGGCTACGAGCGGTTCCTCTCCTGGGGCAAGGACGCCCTCCAGCGCACCCCCGTCGTGGGCCAGCCGATCTTCGAGACCCTGCACGGCGCCAAGAAGGGCCTGAAGGACTTCATCGCCCCGCAGGGCATGTTCGAGGACCTGGGCCTGAAGTACATCGGCCCGATCGACGGCCACGACATCGGCGCCCTGGAGTCCGCCCTGAAGCGGGCCCGCAACTTCGGCGGCCCGGTCATCGTGCACTGCCTGACCCAGAAGGGCCGCGGCTACCGGCCCGCCGAGCAGCACGACGAGGACCGCTTCCACGCCGTCAACGTCATCCACCCCGACACCGGCCTGCCGGTGAAGACCGCCGGCAAGGACTGGACGTCGGTCTTCGGCGAGGAGATGGTGGCGCTGGGCCGGGAGCGGCGGGACGTGGTGGCGATCACCGCGGCGATGCTGCACCCGGTGGGCCTGGCGCCGTTCGCGCGGGAGTTCCCCGAGCGGGTCTACGACGTGGGCATCGCCGAGCAGCACGCGGCGGTCTCGGCGGCCGGCCTGGCCACCGGGGGCCTGCACCCGGTCGTCGCGGTGTACGCGACGTTCCTCAACCGGGCCTTCGACCAGGTCCTGATGGACGTGGCCCTGCACCGCCTGGGCGTGACGTTCGTGCTGGACCGGGCCGGGGTCACCGGCACCGACGGGGCCAGCCACAACGGCATGTGGGACATGTCGATCCTCCAGGTCGTCCCCGGCCTGCGGCTGGCCGCGCCCCGCGACGCCGACCAGCTCCGCGCCCAGCTCCGCGAGGCCGTCGACGTCGACGACGCCCCCACCGTCGTCCGCTACTCCAAGGGCACGGTCGGCGCCCCCGTCCCCTCCCTCGGCCGGATCGGCGGCATGGACGTGCTGCGCGGCAGCGCCGAGCCCGTCGCGGACGCCGCGGGCGCCGCGTTCGGGGGCGACGCCCCTCGCGCCCGGCGCGCCGACGTGCTGCTCGTCTCGGTCGGCGCCATGGCCGCCACCTGCCTGGAGACCGCGGACCTGCTCGCCGCCCAGGGCATCACCGCCACCGTGGTCGACCCCCGCTGGGTCAAGCCCGTCGACCCCGCGCTGCCCGCTCTCGCCGCCGAGCACCGCGTCGTGGTCACCGTCGAGGACAACGGCCGCGCCGGCGGCGTCGGCTCCGCCGTCGCCCAGGCGCTGCGCGACGCCGACGTGGACGTGCCGCTCCGCGACTTCGGGATCCCGCAGGAGTTCCTCGACCACGCCTCCCGCGACCAGATCCTCGCCGAGATCGGCCTCAACGCCCCGGACATCGCCCGCCAGGTGACCGCCCTGGTGGCCAGGCTCGACGCGGAGCCCGTCGACGCCTGAGCCCGCCGGCGGCCGGCCCGTCCGGCCGCCGCCGGGACCGCCCGCGGGGGTCGGGAGCACACCGCTCCCGGCCCCTGCGGCGCGCCGGGGGTGAACAGCCGCCCTTCCCGCCATGGAACCGTCCGTTCCGGGTATCCGCTGGAGGCGGACTTTCCCCGGGAGGCGTTCCATGGCCACAGCGTCCAGTCCATCCGGCGGCACGGGAGGCGGGACCGCCCCGCCCGGCGGCCTGCTGCGCACCAAGCCCGTCGAGCAGTCCATCGCCGACACCGAGGAGCCGGAGCACGCCCTCCGCAAGTCGCTGTCGGCCCTGGACCTGGTCGTCTTCGGCGTCGGCGTGGTCATCGGCACCGGCATCTTCGTCCTCACCGGCACCGCCGCCAGGGACTACGCCGGCCCCGCCGTGGCCCTCTCCTTCGCCGCGGCCGGCATCGTCTGCGCCCTGGCCGCCCTCTGCTACGCCGAGTTCGCCTCGACCGTCCCGGTCGCGGGCTCCGCGTACACGTTCTCCTACGCCTCCATCGGCGAGTTCCCCGCCTGGATCATCGGCTGGGACCTCGTCCTGGAGCTGGCCCTGGGCGCCGCCGTGGTCGCGGTCGGCTGGTCCGGCTACGTGCAGTCGCTGCTCAGCAGCGCCGGCGTCACCCTGCCCGCGGCGATCGCCGGCGGCGGCTCCGACGGGTCGTGGGGCTTCAACCTGCCCGCCTCCCTGCTGGTGCTGCTCCTCACGGTCATCCTGGTGGCCGGGATGAAGCTCTCCGCCCGGGTCACCTCGGTCATCGTCGGCATCAAGGTCACCGTGGTGCTGCTGGTGATCATCGCCGGCGCGTTCTTCGTCAAGGGGGCGAACTTCCACCCCTTCCTCCCGCCGTCGCAGCACAACGGCGGCGCGTCCGGCGGGGCGACCCCGCTGGTGCAGGCGCTCTTCGGCTTCACGCCCTCCACCTTCGGCGTGATGGGCGTCTTCAGCGCCGCGGCCGTGGTCTTCTTCGCGTACATCGGCTTCGACATCGTCGCCACGGCCGCCGAGGAGACCCGCAACCCGCAGCGCGACCTGCCGCGCGGCATCCTCGGCTCGCTCGCCATCTGCACCGTGCTCTACATGCTGGTCTCCGTCGTGGTCACCGGCATGCAGAAGTACACCGAGCTCTCCACCGACGCCCCGCTCGCCGACGCCTTCAAGGCCGTGGACCAGCCCGTCTTCGCCGACCTGATCAGCGTCGGCGCGGTCGCCGGCCTCACCTCGGTCACCATGATCCTGCTGCTCGGCCAGAGCCGGGTCTTCTTCGCCATGAGCCGCGACGGGCTGCTGCCCCGGACCTTCGCCGAGGTCCACCCGCGGTTCGGCACCCCCTGGAAGAGCACCCTGCTCCTCGGCCTGGTGGTCGCCGCGGTGGCCGGCGTCATCCCGCTCAAGGAGCTCTCGGAGCTGGTCAACATCGGCACCCTCTTCGCCTTCGTCATCGTCTCCGTCGGCGTGGTCGTCCTGCGCCGCACCCGGCCCGACCTCCCCCGGGCCTTCCGCACCCCGGCCGTGCCGCTGGTGCCCGTCCTCGCGGTCCTCAGCTGCGTCTGGCTCATGGTCAACCTGCCGGTCGCGACCTGGTGGCGGTTCGGCATCTGGATGGCGCTCGGGTTCGTCGTCTACTTCGCCTACGGCCGCTCCCACAGCCGCCTCGGCCGCACCGAGGGTCCGCCCCGCGGAGCCGCCGGGGCCGCGCCCGGCGCCGGCCGCAGCGGGACGTGACGCACGCCGCACCCCCGCCGCGGAGCCCGGCACCCGTGGTGCCGGGCTCCGCGGGTAGGTTGTCCTCCGTGCCCAGGGACCCGATCAGCCGACCGCTCGCCGCGCTCGCCGCACGCCTGCCGCAGCGCCTGCGCACCGGCTACTGGACCCGGCTCGTCCCGGCCCTCGCCGCCCTCGCCGCGCTGACCCACGCCCCCTCGTTCGTCCGCCCGGTGTGGAGCCCCGATGAGGGCTACCTCGCCACGCAGGCCCGCATGCTCGCCGACGGCGGGGTGCTCTACGACACGGTGGTGGACCGCAAGCCGCCGCTGCTGCCCTGGCTGTACGAGGCCGCCTTCTGGGTCTTCGGCTCGCTCTCCCTGTGGCCGCTGCGGGTCCTGGCCATCGTCGCGCACCTGGCCACCGCCCTGCTGCTCGCCTCCGTCGCCCGCGGCCGCTGGGGCGACCGGGCCGGGGCCGCCGCCGGGGCCCTGTACCTCCTGGTCTCCATCGGGCTCTCCCCGGAGGACACCCAGGCGGCGACCTTCGAGGTCTTCATGCTGCCGGCCATGGTCGCGGCCTTCCGCTACGCGGAGCGCCGCCGCTGGCTGGCGGCGGGCGTCGCCACCGCCGTCTGCGCCCTGACCAAGCAGACCGGCGGCGCCGTCCTGCTGCCCGTGCTGTGGATGCTCCTCCAGGACGCCCGCCACCGCGGGGTGCGCCGGCCCGCCGCCCTCGGCAGGGTCCTGGCCGGCTTCGCCCTCCCGGTGGCGCTGGTGGCCGTGATCCTCACCAAGCCCGGGGGCTTCCTGTTCTGGGTGGTCACCGGCAGCGGCGACTACGCCTCCTTCGACGGCTCGGTGCTGCTGATGGCCGGCCGGGCCCTCGGCAACGCCGCCATCCTCGCCGCCGCCTTCCTCGGCCTCGCCGTCCCGCTGCTGCGGCGGCGCCGGGCGCTGCGGCGGGCGGCCCCCGGGGCGTCCGCGCCGCCGCGGCGCGGGGCCGCCGGCGGCTCGGTCTCCGACCTGTGGGTGTTCCTGGCCTCCGCCGTGGTCGCGGTCTGCACCGGCTTCCACTTCTTCGGCCACTACTACCTGCAGCTGATGCCCCCGCTGGTCCTCCTCGGGGTCGGCGCCGCCTCCGCGTCCGCCGTCCGCTGGCGGCCGGTGCTCGTGTACAGCGCGGTCGCCGCGACCGCCTTCTGGGGCCTCGCCCTGGCCTGGCCGGGCCACCGCCTGGACCGGTCGGCCAAGGTCGCCACGGCCGTCGCCGAGCAGACCGGGCCCGGGGACACCATGCTGGTCTGGGGCATGCACCCGGAGATGTACTGGCTCGCCGACCGCCGCCCCGCCACCCGCTACCTCACGGCGGGCTTCCTCACCAACTACAGCGGCGGCAAGGGCGACCGCCAGGTCGGCGAGGCCTACAGCGTGCAGGACGCGTGGAAGACCTTCGACCAGGAGCTCAGCCGCAACCTGCCGGAGATCGTGGTCGACGACTCCGGCACCTCGCCCTACTCCCCGGTCCGCATCCCCCGGATCGAACGCCTGCTGGACGCCCACTACCAGATGGTCGGCCTGACCGGCGACACGGTGATCTACCGCCTCGTGCGCCGCTGAGCCCGCCCCCGCCGGGCCTCACCCGCCCGCCGCGGGCCGGCCGGTGAGCAGCAGCGCGATGTCGTCCAGCCGGTCCGGGGACTGCCGCGCCTCCCGGACCAGCCGCTCGGCCACGTCGGCCAGCGAGGGCGCCCGGGTGTGCGCCAGCGCCGAGCGCAGCCGGTCGATGCCCTGGCCGACGTCCGCGCCCGGCTGCTCCACCAGGCCGTCCGTGTACAGGGCCAGCACCGACCCCGGCGGCAGCAGCAGCTCCGCCACCGGGTAGCGGGCCTCCGGGTCGACCCCCAGCAGCACGCCGCCCGGGACGTCCAGCACCTCCGTGCGCCCGTCCGCGTGCCGCAGCAGCGGCGGCAGGTGCCCCGCCCGCACCGCCTGCGCCCTGCCGGTCGCCGGGTCCAGCTGGACGTAGCAGCAGGTGGCGAAGAGGCCGGCGTCCAGGTCGGCGAGGAGCCGGTTGGTGCAGGCCATCACCCCGTCCGGGGACTGGCCGCCGGTGGCGAAGGCCCGTACCGCGCTGCGCAGCTGCCCCATGACCGCCGCCGCGGCGACGCTGTGCCCCTCCACGTCGCCGATCACCACCGCGACGCCGTGCGCGGTCTCGACCACGTCGTACCAGTCGCCGCCGATGTCCATGCCCTGGGTGCCCGGCAGGTAGCATCCGGCGGTCTCCACCCCCGCCACGGCCGGCAGCCGGTGCGGCAGGAGGGCCTCCTGCAGTCCGCGGGCCACGGCGGACTCCGCGTCGTACAGCCGGGCCCGCTCCAGCGCCTGGGCGATCAGCCCGCCCAGGGCGGTGAGCACGCTGCGCTCCTCGGCGGTGAAGGTGCGCGGGCGGTCGAAGCCGAGGATGCACGAGCCGACCGGCCGGCCCGACGCGATGAGCGGCAGGAACGCCCAGGAGCGCATCAGGTCCACCGGGATGCCCGGGTAGGCGGAGGTCAGGTGCCGCTCGGACTCGAAGAAGATCGGGCTGCCGGACGTCAGCGCCTGCACGCCCGGCAGCCGGGCGTGCAGCGACACCCCCTCGAACGGGTCGAGGAACCCCTCCGGGTAGCCCCGCTGCCAGGCGAGGTGCATGTGCCGGTCGCGCACCGTGTACAGGGCCAGCTCCTGGCCCGCGAAGGCGGGCAGCAGCTGGTCGGTGACGACCTCGCAGACCTGGCGTACCGTCACGGCCTCGGTCAGCGCGCTGGCCATCTGCAGCACCCGGTACAGCGCCCCGGGGCGCGCGACGGCGGCCGGCAGCCCCCCGGCGGCGGGCCCCTCCTCCGCAGGCCCGGCCGGCCCGCCGGGACCCCGGTGCTCCCCGGGGCCGCCCCGCCCGCCGCGCCCGCAGCGGTCCGGGCGCCCCCCGGCGTCCCCGTGCTCCCCGGGAGGCGGCTCCACCGGCACCACGCGGCCCGTCAGGCCGTGCACGTCCGGGTAGAGCGTGAACGCCAGCCAGTGGCCCTCCGCACGCCGCACCAGGAACGACGTCGGCTCCTGGGAGAGCATCGCCGCCCGGTACCGGTCCTCGTACGAGGGGTCGGAGAGCCACGGCAGGACGTCCCACGGGTGGCGGCCCACCAGCCCGGACCGGTCCGCCCCCAGCAGGGCCTCCGCGCGGTGGTTGGCGTAGGTCAGCCGCCCGTCCTGGTCGAGCGAGAAGAGGCCGTCGGGCAGCCGCTCCGCCGCCTCGGCGGCCGTGACGCCGCTGCCCAGGTCGACGAGCGCGCCGACCATGTACCGGCCCGGTCCCGGCCCGCCGGACTCCGGACCGGCCGGCCGTGCCCGCAGCTCCACCAGGCAGGGCCGGTCCTGCGGCCCCAGCACCCGCAGCCGGCGCACGGACACCGCTCCGCTCTCCACGGCCTCCCGGGCGGCGGCCCGCAGCGCGTAGAGGTCCTCGGGCACCACCCGGGCGGCGAGCGCCGCCACCGTCCCCCCGAACGACGCCCGGTCCTGCCCGAGGATGGCGCAGCACTCGTCGTCCGCGGCGAACACCCCCGTCTCCGGGTACCAGTCGAACTGGCCCACCCGCGCGGGGCGGGCGGCCGTGACGGGCAGCTGCACCGAGATCGGCTCGGCCTCCCAGCGGACGGACACCCCCTGCTCCCGCAGCCCGGCCAGGGCCGTGCCCAGCCGGTTCGCCGCGCCGCGCACCCGGCGGCGCGCGGGGCTCGCCAGCACCCGGCGCGGCACCGCCGCCCGCAGCACCACCAGGACGCCCACGGTCTCCCCGTCCGCCGTCACCGGCGTGTAGACCGAGGCGAACGGGTACGGGAGCGCGATCGCCAGCTGGGGGAAGCGGCGCATCGTCTCGTCCGCGTCGTCCAGGTGGATGCTGCGCCCCGAGCGGTAGGCCTCCGCGACGGGGAAGGGGCCCGCCACCGGTACCCGCCAGGTGGCCCGCAGCAGCGAGCGCGGCACCCCGGCGACGGCGGCCAGCACCAGCGAGCGCCCGCTGCGGGAGGACAGGTACACGCCGCCGCCGTAGCCGCCGGCGGCGGCGACGGCCCTGACGGTGCCCTCCGCCAGCACCCGCTCGAACTCGGCGGTGCGCGGCACGCCGCTCACCCGGCCACCCCCGGCGCCCTCCGCTCGGCCGTCGCAGGCCGGCCCCGCGCAGGACGGCCCTGCGCAGGACGGCCCCGCGCAGGACGGCCCCGCGCAGGACGGCCCGGCGCCGCCGGGTCCGGACCCGTCCGGCCCCGCCGTGCACGGCCGGACGCCGGGCGCCCGGCCGTGCTGCAGCGACCGTGCCGCCCGGTCCCGCCGGCCGGCCCGCCCGTCCCGCCGTCCGCGTCCACCGCGTCACCGCCCGGGTCCGGTGCCTGCACGCACCACCGCCAGTACCTCCAACCTGGTACGGCCCGTACGCCCCGGCAACCCGGACCGCCCCCGCGCCCGCCCCCGGGCCCCGGCCCGCTCACCGGGGCCGCACCGCGCGCGGGCCGACCACCTCGGCGCCGAGCGCCGCCACCCGGGCCCGCAGCCCCCGGTCGGCGGTCGCCACCAGGCAGCGGCGCGGCGCCGCCCCGTCCCCGGCCCGTCCGGCGGCCACCAGCTCCACCACCAGGTCGTCCCCGCTGCCCGCCGCGGAGGCCACCCGCACCCCGGGGACCTCCGCCACCCCCCGGGCCGCCCCTTCGACCACCAGCACCACCTCCAGCGGGACGCCGCAGGCCCACCCCGGCGCGCCGCTGCCCTCCGGCAGTCCGTATGCCGCCACCCCGGCCAGCGCGTCGCGCAGCCGCTCGGCCGCCCCGCGCCGGTCCCGCCACCAGCCGTCGGGCACCGACCCGACGACGTTGGCGCCGTCGACCACGAGGACGGGGCGCGGCTCCCGCGGCGGCCCCTCCGGCTGTCCCATTCCGCCACCCTTCCCCGCGCCGCCCGGCACCGCACCTGCCGGGCCGGCCGTGCGGGCCTCCGGCGCCCCGGGCCGCCGCCCGTCCCGCCCGGCGCCCCTTGATCGGAGCAGTATGCCGCTCCGGGGGCCCGCGCGGAACGCACCGGCACCACGGGCGGGACCGGCCCCGCCCGCCGGGTCCCGCGGGCGGGCGCCGGTCCCGTGACGCGCCGGTGCCCGGCACACCGCGGGGGTGTGCCGGGCACCGGCGTCGCTGTGCGGGACTCCGCCCGCGGGGTCCGGCGTCAGGCCGGGATGCTGGCGACGCCCCTCGCGAGGAACGGCTTGCCGTTGACCCGCTCGGAGACGCCCGCGCGGTCCAGGTACGGCGTGATGCCGCCCAGGTGGAAGGGCCAGCCGGCGCCCGTGATCAGGCAGAGGTCGACGTCCTGCGCCTCGGCGACGACGCCCTCCTCCAGCATGAGGTGGATCTCCTCGGCGATGGCGTCGAGCGCCTTGTCGCGCACCTGCTCCTCGGTGAGGACCGTGGAACCGACCTGGAAGAGCGCGGCGACCTCGGGGTCGACCTCCTGCTTGCCCGACGCCCAGGTGTAGATGCCGCGCTTGCCGGCCTTCACGACGCGGCCCAGGTTCTCGGAGACGCCGAAGCGGTCCGGGTAGGCGGCGTGCAGTGTGCCCGCGACGTGGTGGGCGACGGCGGGGCCGACCAGCTCCAGCAGCACGATCGGGGACATCGGCAGGCCGAGGGGCTCCAGGGCCCGGTCGGCGACCTCGATCGGGGTGCCCTCGTCGATGGTGCCGAGGACGGTGCCGAGGAAGCGGGTGAGGACGCGGTTGACGACGAACGCCGGGGCGTCCTTCACCAGCACCGCGGTCTTCTTCAGCTTCTTCGCGGTGGCGAAGGCCGTGGCCAGCGAGGCGTCGTCGGTCTTCTCGCCGCGGACGATCTCCAGCAGCGGGAGGACGGCGACCGGGTTGAAGAAGTGGAAGCCGACGACCCGCTCGGGGTGCTGCAGCTTCGACGCCATCTCGGTGACCGACAGCGAGGAGGTGTTGGTGGCCAGGATCGCGGTCGGCGAGACCACGGCCTCCAGCTCGGCGAAGACGTCCTGCTTGACGCCCATCTCCTCGAACACGGCCTCGATGACGAAGTCCGCGTCGCCGAAGGCGGCGGCCTTGTCCAGCGAGCCGCTGACCAGCGCCTTGAGACGGTTGGCCTTGTCCTTGCCGATGCGGCCCTTGTCCAGCAGCTTGTCGATCTCGCCGTGGACGTAGCCCACGCCCTTGTCGATCCGCTCCTGGTCGATGTCGGTGAGGACCACCGGCACCTCCAGGCGGCGCGCGAAGAGCAGCGCCAGCTGGGAGGCCATCAGGCCCGCGCCGACGACGCCGACCTTGGTGACCTTGCGGGCCAGCGACTTGTCCGGGGCGCCGGCCGGCCGCTTGGCGCGCTTCTGCACCAGGTTGAAGGCGTACAGGCCGGCCCGCAGCTCGCCGCTCATGATGAGGTCGGCGAGCGCCTCGTCCTCGGCGTCGAAGCCCTTCTGCAGGTCCCCGTCCTTGGCGGCGGCGATGATGTCCAGCGCCCGGTACGGGGCCGGGGCGGCGCCGTGCACCTTGGAGTCGGCGACCAGGCGGCCGTGGGCGACGGCCTGGTCCCAGGCCTCGCCGCGGTCGATCTCCGGGCGCTCGACGGCGGTCTCGCCGGTGAGGACCGAGGCCGCCCAGAGCAGCGACTGCTCCAGGAAGTCGGCGGGCTCGAAGATCGCGTCGGCGATGCCGAGCTCGAAGACCTGCCTGCCCTTGAGCTGCTTGTTCTGGCTCAGGGCGTTCTCGATGATCACCTGGACGGCCTTCTGCGGGCCGATCAGGTTGGGGAGGATCGTGCAGCCGCCCCAGCCCGGCACCAGGCCGAGGAAGCACTCCGGCAGCGAGAACGCCGGGACGCCCGAGGAGACGGTGCGGTAGGTGCAGTGCAGGCCGATCTCCACGCCGCCGCCCATGGCGGCGCCGTTGTAGAACGCGAAGGTCGGCACCGGCAGCGCGGCGATGCGCTTGAAGACGTCGTGGCCGCCCTTGCCGATGGCGACCGCGTCGCTGCGCTCCTTGAGCACCTCGACGCCCTTGAGGTCGGCGCCGACCGCGAAGATGAACGGCTTGCCGGTGACGGCGACGGCGACGATCTCCCCGGCGGCGGCCTCGCGCTCGACCTGGTCCAGCGCCTCGGAGAGCTTCGCGAGGGAGCCCGGGCCGAAGGTGGTCGGCTTGGTGTGGTCGAAGCCGTTGTCCAGGGTGACCAGCGCGAGGCGCCCGGCCCCCTTGGGCAGGTCGACGTGGCGGACGTGGGCCGTGGTCACGACCTCGTCCGGGAAGAGCTCGGCGGCGCGCTGCAGCAGCTCGGTGGTGGTCACTTGTCCCCCTCGAAGTGCGGGTTCTCCCAGATGACGGTCCCGCCCATGCCGAAGCCGATGCACATGGTGGTCAGGCCGTAGCGGACGTCCGGGCGCTCCTCGAAGCGGCGGGCCAGCTGGTTCATCAGGCGGACGCCGGAGGAGGCGAGCGGGTGGCCGAAGGCGATGGCGCCGCCGTACGGGTTGACGCGCTCGTCGTCGTCGGCGATGCCGTAGTGGTCCAGGAAGGCGAGCACCTGGACGGCGAAGGCCTCGTTGACCTCGAAGGCGCCGATGTCGGAGATCGACAGGCCGGCCTTGGCCAGAGCCTTCTCGGTCGCCGGGACCGGGCCGACGCCCATGACCTCGGGCTCCACGCCGGCGAAGGCGTAGGAGACCAGGCGCATCCTGACCGGCAGGCCCAGCTCGACCGCGACGTCCTCGGCGGCCAGCAGCGAGGCGGTGGCGCCGTCGTTGAGGCCCGCGGAGTTGCCGGCGGTGATCCGGCCGTGCGGGCGGAACGGGGTCTTGAGGCCCGCCAGGCTCTCCAGGGTGGTGCCCGGGCGCATCGGCTCGTCGCTGACGGCCAGGCCCCAGCCGGTCTCGCCGGCCTCGGGGTTGGTGCGGCGCACCGCGATCGGCACCAGGTCGGGCTGGATCTTGCCGTCGGCGTACGCCTTGGCGGCCTTCTCCTGCGAGGCGACGGCGTAGGCGTCGCAGCGCTCCTTGGTCAGGTGCGGGAACCGGTCGTGCAGGTTCTCCGCGGTCATGCCCATGAAAAGAGCCGACTCGTCGACCAGCTTCTCCGAGACGAAGCGCGGGTTGGGGTCGACGCCCTCGCCCATCGGGTGGCGGCCCATGTGCTCCACGCCGCCCGCGACGACCACGTCGTACGCGCCGAAGGCGATGCCGCCCGCGGTGGTGGTCACGGCGGTGAGCGCGCCGGCGCACATGCGGTCGATGGCGTAGCCGGGAACCGACTTCGGCAGGCCGGCCAGCAGGGCGGCGGTGCGGCCGATGGTCAGGCCCTGGTCGCCGATCTGGGTGGTGGCCGCGACGGCGACCTCGTCGATCCGCTCGACGGGCAGGTTCGGGTTGCGGCGAACGAGCTCCCGGATGCACTTGACGACCAGGTCGTCGGCGCGGGTCTCGTGGTAGATGCCCTTCGGGCCCGCCTTGCCGAACGGGGTGCGGACGCCGTCGACGAAGACGACGTCCCTCGCGGTACGAGGCACGGTGGCTCTCCTCCCAGGTCCCAGAATCAGGAGCCCAACACGTCGGTGGTGCAGCGGCCGCGCACACGGAACCCGCCGCTTCGCGGTCATGCTACTCGCCGGTAACCAGGATGCACAGGGCGGCTGCCCCTTCGCGCGCCGGGTGTGGCGCGTGCCACTGCCGGTACGCCGCGGCCCGCCGCCCCGGACGGGGGCGGCGGGCCGCGGCGGCACGGAATCCGGGGCCTGCGGCCGCCGCGGGGAGCTGCGGACGGGGCCGCGTGCGTCGTCCGGTCGGCCGTCGTCCGGTCGGCCCCGGGCGGGTCCGCCGCGGACGGGCCGGCCGCCGCCGGGAAGGACGCCGGCGGGTGCCTCAGGCGTCCTTGCCGGCGGCGGCGAAGGCGGCCGCGAGCGCGGGCGCCACCAGCTCCACCTGCCAGCGCCGGGCGCCCCGGCCCCGCAGGGCGGCCGCCACCGCCTCGGCGTCCGCCTCGGCCGGCGGCTCCCAGCTGACCCGACGGACCAGGTCGGGGGTGATGAGGTTCTCGGCCGGCAGGCCGTGCTCCTCGGCGAGCGCGCTCACGGCGGCCCTGGCCCCGGACAGCCGGGCGGCGGCCACCGGGTCCTTGTCGGCCCAGGCGCGCGGCGGCGGCGGGCCGTCGTGCGGCGCGGTGGCCGGCGGCAGCTCCGCCTCGGGGACGGCCCGCGCCCGCTCCACGGCGGCCAGCCACTGCTCCAGCTGCCGCCGGTGGACCCGGGGGCCGAAGCCCTGGACCGCCTGGAGCGCCTGGGCGGTGGCCGGCATGGCGAGGGCGACCGCCACGATCGCGGCGTCGGAGAGGACCCGGCCCGGGGAGACGTCCCGCTCGCGGGCGACGCGGTCGCGCAGCTGCCACAGCTCGCGCACCGCGGCGAGCTGCCGGCGCCGGCGCACCTTGTGCAGTCCGGAGGTGCGGCGCCACGGGTCGACCCGGGGCGCGGGCGGCGGGGCGGCGGCGATCGCCGCGAACTCCTCCAGGGCCCAGTCCAGCTTGCCCTGGCTGTCCAGCTCCTGCTCGAGCGCGTCGCGCAGCTCGACCAGCACCTCGACATCCAGGGCCGCGTAGCGCAGCCAGGGCTCCGGCAGCGGGCGGGTGGACCAGTCGACCGCCGAGTGCTCCTTGGCCAGCGAGTAGCCGAGCACGTTCTCGGTCATCGGGCCGAGGCCGACCCGCGGGAAGCCGGCGATGCGGCCGGCGAGCTCGGTGTCGAAGAGCCGGGCGGGGCGCATGCCCACCTCGGCCAGGCAGGGCAGGTCCTGGGTGGCGGCGTGCACCACCCACTCGGCGTCGGCGAGCGCGGTCCCCAGGGCGGTGAGGTCGGGGCAGGCGATCGGGTCGATCAGGGCGGTCCCGGCCCCGGCGCGGCGCAGCTGGATGAGGTAGGCACGCTGCCCGTACCGGTAGCCGGAGGCGCGTTCGGCGTCCACCGCGACCGGACCGTCGCCCGAGGCGAAGGCGGCCACCGTCTCGGCGAGCGCCCCGGCGTCGGTCACGACCGGCGGGATGCCCTCCCGCGGCTCCAGCAGGGGGACCGGCCCCGGGTTCACGTCTACGGCGATGGCTTCTCGGGCGTCGGTCACCCCCCAAGGGTACGCCGGGGCGTGTGTCGGGGGTCGGACAAGCGTCGGGAGCGGGGCGGGAGCGGGGTAGGGGGCCCGCGGGCGCCTCCGCCCGCGACCCCGGACGGGGCGCGGGCGGAGGCGGGTGGTGGCGGGCGGCGGAGTCGGGTCGGAAGGGCAGGGAAACGTTCCTCCGGCCGGGTGGTGGGCGGGTGGGGTCAGTGAATGATGCCGGTCCGCAGGGCCACTGCGACCATGCCGGCCCGGTCGCCGGTGCCCAGCTTGCGGGCGATCCGCGCCAGGTGGCTCTTCACGGTCAGTGCGGACAGGCCCATGGCGACGCCGATGGCCTTGTTGGACTGGCCCTCGGCGACCAGGCGCAGCACCTCCACCTCCCGGCCGGAGAGCTCCCGGTAGGTGGTGGGCTGCGCCCCGGGGGTCCCGGGTGCGGCGGGTGCGCCCGGGGTGCCGGGCATGCCCGGGCGGCGCATCCGGCCGGCCATCCCGGCGGCGCCCAGCGGCATGCCCGGGCGTCCCGGCATGCCGATGGACCCGCGGGTGCCGGTCACCACGTAGCCCTTGACGCCGCCGGCGAGGGCGCTGCGGACGGCGCCGATGTCGTCGGCGGCGGAGAGGGCGAGGCCGTTGGGCCAGCCCGCGGCCCTGGTCTCGGCCAGGATGGTCAGCCCGGAGCCGTCCGGGAGGTGGACGTCGGCCACGCAGATGTCGCGGGGAGTGCTGACCCGCGGCCTCGCCTCTGCGATGGAGGACGCCTCGATGACGTCGCGCACGCCCAGGGCCCACAGATGCCGGGTGACGGTGTTGCGGACACGCGGGTCCGCCACGACCACCATGGCAGTGGGCTTCGTCGGACGGTAGGCGACCAGGTTTGCGGGGTGCTCGAGAAGAACCGACACCAGGCCTCCTGATAGGGGAGTGGCGGGACGGAACCCCGGTGGGGGCGCTGGGGTTCCGCTTGCGGAAAGGGTCACTCACTGCTTCGGCACCGACCCCGGGGGGCTTTAGCGGGCGATCACGATCGAGGGACACGCAATCCGGACAAATCGTGCACTAGATCGGTCGAGTTCGACCAGAGGGCGCTCAAGTTCGATCGACAACGGTCATTTTGTCGACACTCTAAGTGAAAAAAGGGGGTTCGCTGGATACTCAGCGTGAGCGCGGACGCCGACGGGCCGGCATCGGAACCACTCCGCCGAGCGACGGCGCGTCCGGGGGCGCGCCGTGCGCCGGTGCCGCCGGGGGCAGCCCGGCGCAGGCGCACAGCAGGTCGCCCCAGGCCGCCAGGTGCCGTTCGAACCGCCCGTCGGCGGGCGTCCACGACGCCCGCACCTCGATCTCGGTGGAGCTGTCGCGCTCCGCGAGGGCGCCGAAGTACTGGGAGGCGCAGCGGGTCACCGTGCCCCCTGCCTCCGTGTACCGGGCGGCGTTCGCACCCAGCGCGTCGAGCAGCCACGCCCAGCCCACCTCGGACAGCAGCGGGTCGCCCGCCATCTCCGGCTCCAGCTCGGCCCGGGTCAGGGTCACCACCCGGAAGCTCCCCTGCCAGGCCTCGTGTCCGGCCGGGTCGTGCAGCAGCACCAGCCGCCCTTCGGCCAGCTCCTCGCCGTCGACCTCCACGGAGGCGGTCAGGGCGTGCGCGTACGGCGCGAGGCGGCGCGGCGCCGGCGCGGAGCCGAGCCGCACCTCCGGCCGCAGCCTGGCCGCGGAGAGCGCCCCGACAGCGTCGCGGAACGCCGCGGGCCGGGCGTCCTCGCCCGGGCCGCCGCCGTGTGCGGGACCTCCGCTGACCGCTGCCATGAGCCGAAGCGTAGGGCGGGCGGCCCGCGGATCGGTGGAACGCGCCCGGCGCGGCGCGGCGGAGAGCGCTCCCGGCGGCCGGGGAGGGACCGGGGCGGGACCGTGGCGGTCCGCGCCCGCGCGCCGCGGGGGACCGGCGCTCCCCGGCAGCAGGGCGGGCAGGGCGGCAGGGCCGCCGGGCGGCACGGGCGCCGCGGGGCGCGTGCGAAGATTTCCCCCGTGAGCGATACCAGCGCAGCGACCCCCGTACCGACGCCCGGCACCAGCACCCGGCAGCCCGCCGCGGCACGCGGCGCCGCCCACGACTCGGCCTTCCTGCGCGCCTGCCGGCGCGAGGCCGTGCCGCACACCCCCGTGTGGTTCATGAGGCAGGCCGGCCGGTCGCTGCCCGAGTACCTCAAGGTGCGCGAGGGCGTGGCGATGCTCGACTCCTGCATGCGGCCCGACCTGGTCAAGGAGATCACCCTGCAGCCGGTGCGCCGGCACGGGGTGGACGCGGCCATCTACTTCAGCGACATCGTGGTGCCGCTCAAGGCCATCGGCCTGGACCTCGACATCAAGCCCGGCGTCGGCCCCGTCGTCGCCGACCCGATCCGCACCCGCGCCGACCTGGAGCGGCTGCGCCCGCTGGAGCCGGACGACGTCCGCTACATCACCGAGGCCGTCGGCCTGCTGGTGGACGAGCTCGGCGCCACCCCGCTGATCGGCTTCGCCGGCGCGCCCTTCACCCTCGCCAGCTACCTGGTCGAGGGCGGCCCGTCGAAGAACCACGAGCGCACCAAGGCGATGATGTACGGCGAGCCCGAGCTCTGGGCCGACCTGCTCGACCGCCTCGCCGACATCACCGCGGCCTTCCTCAAGGTGCAGATCGAGGCGGGCGCCTCCGCCGTGCAGCTCTTCGACTCCTGGGTCGGCGCCCTCGCCCCCCGGGACTACCGGGCCTCCGTGATGCCCGCCAGCCGCAAGGTCTTCGACGCCGTCGCCGGGTACGGCGTGCCCCGCATCCACTTCGGCGTGGGCACCGGCGAGCTGCTCGGACTGATGGGCGAGGCCGGCGCGGACGTCGTCGGTGTCGACTGGCGGGTGCCGCTGGACGAGGCGCACCGGCGGGTCGGCCCCGGCAAGGCCCTCCAGGGCAACCTCGACCCGGCGGTGCTCTTCGCCCCCGAGCCGGCGGTGCGGGCCAAGGCCGACGAGGTGCTCGCCGCCGCCGGGGCCCTCGGCGGCACCGGCCACGTCTTCAACCTCGGCCACGGCGTGCTGCCCACCACCGACCCCGACGCGCTGACCCGCCTGGTGGCGTACGTCCACGAGGCGACCGCCCGCTGACCGGCACCGCCCCCTGACCGGTACCGCCCGCTGACCGGTACCGCTTCCTGACCGGTGCCGTCCGCCGATCCGGCATCGCCCGCCGGTCCGGCATCGCCCGCCGGTCCGGCATCGCCCGCCGGTCCGGCGGCCCGCCCCGCTGCCCTCCGGTCCGGGGCGGGCCGCCGCGCCCGGGCCGGGGGCGGCCCCTCCGGTCAGCTCCCCCCGGCCGGGGCCGCCGGCTCCACGGGCCCCGGCGGGGCGGCCGGTACGCGGCCCGCCGCCCGGCGCCGCCGCCCCAGCCGCACCGCGAGCCATCCGGCGGGCGCCAGGACCAGGGCGAAGGGCGCGACGGCCGCGAGGCACACCAGCAGCCCGCGCGCGGTCACGTACAGCGCGTGCCAGCCCGCCCCCAGCGCGTGTCCCGCCGACGCCCAGAACCCCCGGTGCCCGCCGCCCGGCGCCGCGGCCGGGCCCGGCGAGGGGGCGACGAGGTCGACCGTGAGGGTGGAGAGCGCCGTCCGGGAGGCCAGCTCCTGCTGCTGCCGCTCCAGCGACTCCAGGTCCGCCTCCCGCCGGCCCAGTTCGGCCTCCAGGGCCACCACGTCGGTGATGCCGGCCGCCCGGTCCATGAGCGCGCGGACGCGCGCCACGCTGGCCCGCTGCGTCCTCAGCCGGCTCTCCACGTCGACCACCCGGTCGGTGACGTCCTCGGCCTCGCGGTGCCGCCGGAGCACCCGCCCCAGCCGCCCGGCGCCCGCCAGGGTCCGGTCGAAGGCGGCCGCCGGCACCTTCGCCACCAGCTGCGCCCCCTCCTGCGGATCCCCGCCGGGCGTGGCCGCACCCCCCTGGCCGGACGCCGTCTCGCTGCTCACGTAGCCGCCCGCGCCGGTGACCAGGCCGTGCAGGCGCTCCAGCGTGCCCGCCACGTCCGCGGCCTCCAGCTCCAGCTCGGCGGTGTACGCGATGGACCGCCCCGCGGTCGCCGCGGCGGACGGGCTCCCCGCCGGGGTCCCCGCCCCCGTGGGGCCGGCGCCCGGCAGGGCCGCCGCGGCCCTGCCGCCGCCCCCCTTCGCCGCGCCGCCCGCCGCGGAGTCCTGCGCCCGGGCCGCGCCCGGCACCGCCTTGTCCGCCGCGCCCGGGCCGCTGCCGCTCCCGGCGCTGCACCCCGCGCCCAGCAGGGCCAGCGCCGCCAGCAGCGCACCCCCCGCGGCGGTGGCCGCTCTGCCGCTCATCCCCGTTCCCCCTCGTCCTGTCCCGCTGGCCCCTGCGGACCGCCCGCACCGTCCCGCCGCCGATCCGGCGGCGACAGGGATGGGACGCGGCCGGCCGTCCCGCGTTCCCGACCGCACGTTGCGAAAGGGTCACGGTCCGGAACGCCCGCGATCGCGGGTCCCCCGCCCGTTCCGCGCCGGGGCTCCGCCTGCTCCCCGCCGGGCCGGACGGCCCCCGCGGACGGGCCGCCCGTCCGTCCTGCCCGCCCGCCCCGGTCTGCGAGAGTGGGACCATGAACCCGAGCGCAGCCGCCGACCGACGCACCGACCCCGCAGCCGGCCCGGAGGGCGGGCCGCCGCACGTGGTCGTCGTCGGCGGCGGTATCGCCGGCCTGGCCGCGGCCGCGTTCCTCACCGGCGCCGCGGGCGGGGGCGGCCCGCGCGCCCGGGTGACCGTCCTGGAGGCCTCCGCCCGGTTCGGCGGCAAGCTCCGCCCCGGCGAGGTCGGCGGCGTCGCCGTGGACCTCGGCGCCGAGTCCATGCTGGCCCGCCGCCCCGAGGCGGTCGACCTCGCCCGCGACGTCGGCCTGGCCGACGCGCTGGAGCCCCCGGCGACCGCCAGGGCCGCCCTCTGGACCCGCGGCGCGCTGCACCCGCTGCCCACCGGCCACGTCATGGGCGTGCCCGGGGACCTGGAGGCGCTGGAGCGCAGCGGCGTGCTCTCCCCCGAGGGCCTGGAGCGCGTCCGGCAGGACCTCGTCCTGCCCCCCACCGAGGTCGGCGACGACGTCTCCATCGGCGACTGGGTCGCCGCCCGGGTCGGCAGGGAGGTCGTGGACCGCCTGGTCGAGCCGCTGCTCGGCGGCGTCTACGCCGGTCACGCCGACCGGATCTCGCTCCGGGCCGCCGTGCCCCAGCTGCTGCCCCTGGCCCGGAGCGGCGGCTCCCTCGTGGAGGGCGTCCGAGCCCTCCAGCAGCGCGCCGCCGCGGCCGCGCCGGCGACGCCCCCGCCGGTCTTCCAGGGCATCGCCGGCGGTGTCGGCCGCCTCCCCGGCGCGGTCGCCGACGCGGCCCGCGCCGCCGGGGCCGAGCTGCGCCCCGGCACCGAGGTCCGCGCGCTGCGCCGCACCCCGCACGGCTGGCGGCTGGCCGTCCGTGACGCCGACGGCGAGCACGGGCTCGACGCCGACGCCGTCGTGCTGGCCGTCCCGGCCCCCGCCGCGGCCCGGCTCCTCGCCGCCGAGGAGCCCGCGGCCGCCGCCGACCTCGCGGCGGTCGAGTACGCGGGCATGGCCCTGGTGACCCTGGCCTTCGACCGCGCGGCGATGCCCGCCGGGCTGACCGGCAGCGGCTTCCTGGTGCCGCCGGTGGACGGCCGCGCGATCAAGGCGTCCACCTTCTCCACCAACAAGTGGGGCTGGCTCGACCGCTCCGCGCCGGACCGCTTCCTGCTGCGGACCTCGGTCGGCCGGCACGGCGAGGACGCCGAGCTGGGCCTGCCCGACGAGGAGCTGGTCGCCCGCTCGCTGGCGGCCCTGCGGGAGGCCGTGGGGCTGGAGGCCGTCCCGTACGCGACCGAGGTGACCCGGTGGCAGGGCGGCCTGCCGCAGTACCCGGTGGGGCACCCCGACCGGGTGCGGCGGATCCGGGAGCGGGCCGCCCGCCACGGCACGCTCGCACTGTGCGGCGCCGCGTACGACGGCGTCGGCATCCCGGCCTGCGTCGCGAGCGCGCGGCAGGCCGCCGACGCGGTCGCCGGCGCCCTCGCCGCGACGGCCGCCCGGTGAGACCGCCCGGGGGCGGCGCCCCGGCGAGCCGCCCGGGACCCGGTGGACCGAGGACCCCCGAGGAGGAGGAGAATGAGGCCATGAGCGAGAGCACCCAGCCCGAGAAGAAGAAGGCCCGCGACCTCAACCAGGTCGTCCGCTACACCATGTGGTCGGTCTTCCGCCTCAAGGAGGCGCTGCCGGAGGACCGCTCCGCGTACGCCGCCGAGGTCGACGAGCTCTTCGCGCAGCTGAGGGAGAAGGACGTCGTGGTGCGCGGCACCTACGACGTCTCCGGGCTGCGCGCCGACGCCGACGTCCTGGTCTGGTGGCACGCGGAGACCTCCGACGCCCTGCAGGACGCCTACAACCGCTTCCGCCGCACCGGGCTGGGCCGCCACCTGGAGCCGGTCTGGTCGAACATGGCGCTGCACCGGCCCGCGGAGTTCAACAAGTCGCACATCCCGGCCTTCCTCGCCGACGAGGAGCCGCGCGGCTACGTCTGCGTGTACCCGTTCGTCCGCTCGTACGACTGGTACCTGCTCCCCGACGAGGACCGCCGCCGGATGCTCGCCGAGCACGGCATGATGGCGCGCGGCTACCCCGACGTGCGGGCCAACACCGTCGCCTCGTTCGCGCTGGGCGACTACGAGTGGCTGCTCGCCTTCGAGGCCGACGAGCTGCACCGCATCGTGGACCTGATGCGCCACCTGCGCGCCTCCAGCGCCCGGCTGCACGTCCGCGAGGAGGTGCCGTTCTACACCGGCCGCCGCAAGCCAGTCGCCGAGCTGCTGGCCGGCCTGGCCTGACGCCCCGTCGCCGCCGCCCCGCGCCGTGCCCCGGCGCGGGGCGGCGGCGCGTCAGGTGCTGCTGCCGCAGCTCGACGAGGACCCGCAGCTGGAGGACGACCCGCAGCTGGAGGACGACCCGCAGCTGGAGGACGACCCGCAGCTCGAGGACGAGCCGCAGCTCGAGGACGAGCCGCAGCCCGACCCGCCGCCGTCCGATCCCCCCGGCGACGCCCCGCACCAGACCGCCGGCGACCAGTCCGCACCGGAGCCCGCGGACCCCGGGCCGCCCGCGCCGGTCCCGCCCGGCACCGGGGTCAGCGCCGACCGCAGGGCCGGGTCGGCGATCATCGCCGTACCGCCCAGCGCCAGCGCGCCCAGCAGCGCCGGGTCCGGCGCCGCCATCGCGTCGTGCGGCCGCCACGGCCCGCCGCCGGCCCGCATCAGCTGCAGCTGGCGCCGTCCCGCCGGGCTGATCCGGCCGCGCCCCGGCGACGTCACCACCATCACCAGCAGCCCGTACACGAAGACCCCCAGGAAGGCGGGGAACGGCGGGAAGAGGCCGCCGTCCCCGGAGAGGTCCGACAGGGCGTCCACCCACCGGTAGGTCGCCACCGCCCCCAGCACCAGCGTCAGCGCCATCGCCCAGCCCAGCAGGTTCCGGGCGGTCCGGACGCGCCGGTGCGCGGCGGGCCGCCGCATCAGGCCGCGGTCGGCCAGCCGGTCGCCCACCGCCTGGACGGCGGGGCTGCGCATCAGCGCCGGCCGGAGCTCCGCCACGTGCCGCTGCCGGCCCGGCCCGGCGGCGGCGACCAGCGCGGCCTCCACCTCGTCCCACGGCTGCGGGTCGGTCACCGTGACCGTCCCGTCGCGGGAGACGACGGCCCTCCCCTGCTGCTGCATGCGCACCAGCGCGACCTCCGCCGCCCGCCTCGGCCCCCCGGCCAGGAACGCCGCCTCCAGCAGCGGCAGACCGCGCCCCGGCAGGCCGTGCGGCGCGGGCGCCCGGCGCATCCGGGCGCCCGCCCAGCCGGCGTTGACCGACGCGGCCAGCACCGCCGTGCTCGCCACCGCGAACTCCGTCCCCCACATCAGCGTCCCCCTCCCCGCCGCCCCGTGGGCCCCCGCCCCGCGGTTCCCCGTCCCGCGGCCCCCCGCCCCGCGGGCCGGCCCCCCGGGCGCGGCGACGGCCCCGCGAGCGAGCCCGGCAGCGAGCCCAGCAGGGCCCGGACCGTACGGCGCGGCGCCGGTCCGGCCCGGTCGGCGTACCACCGCTCCAGCGCACGCCTCTGACGCTTCGTCATTCCGTCCGCGTGGTCCAGGGCCCAGCGGGCGAACGCGAGCGCGTCCGCCCGGTAGCCGCCGGACAGCGCCGAGCCCTCCGCGTACCGCCGGAAGGCCGGGGCGAACCCGCCGCCCAGCAGCACCGGCAGCTCCGGCGCCACCTTGGCCACCGTGTCCCGCCGCTTCGCGGCCAGGCCCGCCGCCTGCACCCGCACCTGCGCCGCGTCGAAGCCGTCCGGCAGCGGCCCGCCCGCCACCAGGGCCGCCAGCAGCTCCGCCTGGCGGTGCGCCAGCCCGGCGCGGGCGAGGACCGTGCCGGGCTCCCCGGCACCCCGGGCCACCAGGTACTCGTACTCCTCAGACACCTGCCGCCACCCCCCTCCGCAGCACCCCGCGCACCGCGTCCAGCTCGGCGGCCAGCGCGGCGGGCGGCGGGAAGGCGTCGTCCCGCTCCAGCAGCACACCGGGCGGTGCGGTACGGGCGCACAGCTCGGCCAGCACCTCCAGCACCGGCCCGGTCACCGGGTGGGCGTGGGTGTCGTGCCACACCCCGTCGACCATCACCCCGCCGCCGACGTGCACGTAGGCGAGCGCGTCCAGGGGCAGGCGGGCCAGCTCGGCCGCCGGGTCCAGGCCGAGGTTGACCCGGTTGGTGTGCAGGTTGGCGACGTCCACCAGCAGCCCCACCCCGGTCCGCTCCACCATTTCGGCGAGGAACTGCCCCTCCGTCAGCTCGTCGTCCGGCCAGGCCAGGTGCGCGGCGACGTTCTCCAGCGCCAGCGGCACCGGCAGCTCCTGCTGGGCGATGCGGACGTTCTCCGCCACCACCGCGAGGGCGTCGCGGGTGCGCGGTACGGGCAGCAGGTGGCCCGCCTCCATGCGGGGCAGGCCGGTGCCCGCCCCGCCCGCGCGGACGAACGCCAGGTGCTCGGTGACCAGCGGCGCGTCCAGCGCCTGCGCCGTCGCGGCGAGCGAGGCCAGCCGGCCCGGGTCGGGCAGGTCCGCGCCGCCCAGACCCAGCGAGACGCCGTGCGGGACGACGGTCGTGCCG
This sequence comes from Streptomyces sp. NPDC001380, assembly GCF_042895785.1. Lineage (NCBI taxonomy): Bacteria > Bacillati > Actinomycetota > Actinomycetes > Kitasatosporales > Streptomycetaceae > Streptomyces > Streptomyces sp. NPDC001380. Next base: position 55,523 of record NZ_JBIAWP010000005.1, read on the forward strand.
CGCTCCCGCAGCAGCCGCAGCGACTCCGGCAGGTGGCCCGGGCAGACGTTCTCCGCGACCACCTCCACCCAGTCGACGCCGGGCATCCGCTCCACCACCGTGTCGATCTCCGCCCGCCAGCCGATGCCCACTCCGAGACGGGGGAGTGGTGTGCCGCGTCCCATGGGCGCCCCCTTCGTGAGGCGCGGTCCGGCCGGCCGGGCTCCGTCGCCCCTGCGTGCCGCCGCGCTGTGGTGATCCGCCCCCGGGGGCGGGCCGCTCCCCGAGGAGGGCGTGCCTCCCCGGGGGCGGTGCCGGGTCGAGACCCCCGTGCCCGACCCGGATGCCGATGATGTATCCCGCAGGCGCGTCCGCCAACCGGGGGAGGCCGTTCTCAGAGCTTCATTTGAGCTTCGCCGCCCCCGCGCGCCGCCGAAGGGCCCCCGAGGGCCGGAAAACCGCGGGCGGCCGGGCTTCCGCCGGGCGTACGGTGCCGGATCGTGACCACGACCGTGCGCGGGTACCGGCCCGCAGACGCGCCCGCCGCCGCCGAGGCGGTCCGCTCCGCCTACCCGCACCTGGTGACCACGCCGGAGACGGTGGCCTGGCAGGTCGGCCGGGCCCCCGCCGGGCAGTGCTTCCGCCTCCTGGTCGCCGAGTGCGGCGGCGAGGTGGCGGGCGTCGCCCACACCGGCCTGGTGGCCGACGCCGCCGAGCCCGGCCAGGGCTTCTGCAACCCGGCCGTGCACCCCGCCCACCGGGGCCGGGGGGCGGGCACCGCCCTGCTCGCGGCCGCCGAGGAGTACCTGCGCGGCCGGGGCGCCGTCCGGGTCCACGCCTGGACGGTGGACGACGGCGTCTCGCCGGGCTTCGCCGAGCGGCGCGGCTACCGGCGGGGCCGGCGGTCCCGCGCCCTGCGGCTCGACCTCGCCGGATCCCCGCTGGCGCCCGTCCCGCCCGTCCCGGAGGGGGTCCGCCTGTGCACGGCGGCGGACCTCGCCGCCGACCCCCGCCCGCTGTACGCGGCGGACGTCGAGGCGTCCCGGGACGAGCCGGGCGACGTCGCGGTCGGCACGGTCGCGTACGAGGACTGGCTCGCCACCACCTGGGACCACCCCGCCCTCGACCGCGCCCTGAGCACCGTCGCCCTCGCGGACGGCGCCGTCGCCGCCTTCACCCTCGCCCACACCGACCGGCGCGGCCGGTACCTCTCCGGGATGACCGGCACCGTGCGCGCCCACCGGGGCCGGGGCCTGGCGCGGCTGGTCAAGGCGGACTCGCTGCACCGCGCCCGCGGCGCGGGCTGCACCGAGGCCCTCACCGGCAACGACGCGGGCAACGCGCCCATGCTCGCGGTCAACGCCCGGTTCGGCTACCGCCCGTACCTCGCGGAGTGGCGCTGCGTGCGGGACCTCTGAGCGGCCGCCCGGGCCGGGCGCGCCGCCGCGCGGGGCGGGGCCCGGCCCCGCCGGCCCCGCCCTCGGGACCATCGGGCCCTTCTCCCGGGCGGCGGCCCGGAGCAGCGTGGAGGACGGGGGCGCGAGGGAGAGGAGCCCGCCTTGGACGGCTCGATCGGCATCGGCCGCGTCTTCGGCATCCCGCTGAAGGTGCACTGGAGCGTCCCGCTGCTGCTGGTGGTGCTCGGCTACGGCCTGGGACGGCAGGTGCTGCCGGCGTGGGTGCCCGGGCGGACGGGCGCCGCCTACGCGGCCGCCGGGCTGGTCGGCGCCCTCGTGCTGCTGGGGAGCCTGGTGCTGCACGAGGGGGCGCACGCCGTGGTCGCCCGCCGGTCCGGGGTCAAGGTCGAGGACATGACGCTCTGGGCGCTGGGCGGGGTGACCCGGATGGGGCAGCCGCAGACCCCCGGCACGATGCTGGCCGTCTCCGGCAGCGGGCCGCTGACCAGCCTGGTCCTGGGCGGCGCCTTCCTGGGGGCGGGCCTGGGGCTGCGCGCGGGGCTGGGCTGGGGGATGGCCGCGGCGCTGCTGGCCTGGCTGGGCTCGGCCAACCTCCTCCTGGGCGTCTTCAACCTGCTGCCCGCCGCGCCGCTGGACGGCGGCCGCGTCCTCCAGGCGCTGCTGTGGCGGCGCTCCGGGGACCGGGCGCGGGCCGAGCAGGTGGCCGACCAGAGCGGCCAGGTCGTCGGGTACGTGCTGATCGGGCTGGGGGTGCTCTCGGTGCTCGGCGGCTCGTCCGGCGGGTTCTGGATCGCGCTGATCGGCTTCTTCGTGGCGGTCAGCGCGGGAGCCGAACGGCGGCGCGCGGCGCTGGGCGGCGCGCTGCACGGACTGCGGGTGTCGGACGCCATGTCCACGCCGGTGGAGACCGGCCCGGACTGGCTGACCGCGGCCCGCTTCGTCGACGAGGTGGTGGCCCGCGGCCACCACTCCGCGCTGCCCCTGGTGGACGTGGACGGGCGGCCCACCGGCCTGGTCACCCTCCGCCGGATCGCCGCCCTCCCGCCCGCGCAGCGCGCCACGACCCGGGTGCGGGACGTGGCCCTGCCGCTGGCCCGCTGCACCACGGCCGCGCCGGGCGAGCCGCTCACCGAGGCCCTGGAGCGGGCCGCCGAGCACGGCGGCTCCCGCCTGCTGGTGGTGGACGGCGGCCGGCTGGTGGGCATCGTCACCGGCCACGACATGGCCCGGATCGTCCAGCGGCGCGCCCTGGTCGGCCCGGCCGACCGTGCCGGCCTGTCCGGCCGGGACAGCCGGGTCGACCCGGGCGACCAGGCGGGCCGGGCCGGGCAGGCCGCCTAGCGGCCCCGCCCGGCCCGGGTTCGTCCCGGGTGCGCCGTCAGGCCTCGGCACCGTCGGCCTTCAGTGCCCTCGGCCCCCGGTGCCGTCAGGCCTCGGCGCCGTCCGCGGGGCGCAGCCGCAGCGAGATGCTGTTGATGCAGTACCGCTGGTCGGTGGGCGTGTCGTACCCCTCGCCCTCGAAGACGTGGCCGAGGTGCGACCCGCAGGACGCGCAGCGCACCTCCACCCGGCGCATGCCGAGGGACGTGTCCTCGATGTACTCCACCCGGTCCTCGGCCAGCGGGGAGTAGAACGAGGGCCAGCCGCAGTGGCTGTCGAACTTGGTGCCGGAGGTGAACAGCTCCGCGCCGCACGCCCGGCAGGAGTACACGCCCACGGTCCTCGTGTCGGTGTACTCGCCGGTGTGCGGCCGCTCGGTGCCCGCCTCGCGGAGCACGTAGTACTCCGCGGGTGTGAGCTCCTCGCGCCACTCGGCGTCGCTCTTCTCGACCCGGTACTTCCCGGTCTGCGGTTCCACTGCCTGCTCCTTCCGTGTGCCTGCCGTCCCCGGCCCGGGCGCGCCGCCCGGTTCAGGCACTGGCCACAACACCGTCGAGGCGGCCCAGGATTTCCGGGCCGAGGGCGGTGACGTCGCCGGCGCCCATGGTGAGCACCAGGTCGCCCTCCCGCGCGAGCGCCGCGACGGCGTCCGGGACCTCGGCCATGGTGTGGACCGCGGTGGCGTCCAGGCCGTGGCTGCGGGCCGCCTCGATGATGACGTCGCTGGTCACGCCGGGGATGGGGTCCTCGCGGGCCGGGTAGACGTCGAGCACCAGGGCCGCGTCCGCCAGCGCCAGCGCCTGCCCCATCTCGGCCCCCAGCTGCTGGGTGCGGCTGAACAGGTGCGGCTGGAAGACCACCAGGACCCGGCCGCCGTCGGCGTTCTCCCGGATGGCGTCCAGGTCGGCGGCGATCTCGGTGGGGTGGTGGGCGTAGGAGTCGATCACCTGCACCCCGCGGGCCGCGCCCTTGAGCTGCAGCCTCCGGTTGACGCCCGTGTACCGGCCCAGCGCCTCGGCGAGGTCGGCGGCGGGCACGCCCAGGGCGGCGCCCGCGGCGAGGGCGGCGACGGCGTTGTGGGCGTAGTGGCGGCCCGGCACCGAGACGGTGAAGGCCAGCGGTGCGCCCTCCAGCTCCACGGTGACCTCGCTGGACATGCCCTTCGGCACCACGGAGAGGATCCGCAGCGACGCGTCGGGGGACTCGCCGACCGTGACGATCCGCAGATCGGGGCGGCCCGAGACCCGGGCGGTCAGCTCGCGGGCGCCCGGGTGGTCGGCGGAGACGACCAGGGTCCCGCCGGGCGCGACGCGGCCGACGAAGGCCTCGAACGACTCGTGGATCTCGTCGATGGAGGCGTAGTTGGCGTGGTGGTCCAGCTCCACGTTGAGCACGATCGCCACCTCGGGCGCGTACTTGTGGAACGAGCGGTCGCTCTCGTCCGCCTCGGCGACGAAGATCTCGCCGCCGCCGTGGTGCGCGTTGCTGCCAGGCCCGTCCAGGTCGCCGCCGATCGCGTACGACGGGTCGAGGCCGAGGGCGCGGAGGCTGACCGCGAGCATGCTGGTGGTGGTGGTCTTGCCGTGGGTGCCGGCGACCGCGATGGCGCGCCGGTCCGCCATCAGCGCGGCGAGCGCGTCGGCGCGGTGGATCACCGGCAGACCGCGCCGGGCGGCCTCGGCCAGCTCTGGGTTGTCCGGGCGGATGGCGCTGGAGACGACGACGCAGCCGGCCCCCGCCGGGAGGTTCTCCGCGGCGTGCCCGACGGACACCCGCACGCCGAGGGCCCGCAGGGCCGCCACGGTCTCCGACTCCCGGGAGTCGCTGCCCGACACCTCGGCGCCGCGCAGGGCGAGGATCTTCGCCAGGCCGGACATGCCGGCCCCGCCGATGCCGATGAAGTGCGGGGCGCGCAGGTCGCTCGGGGCGTCGCTCACGAATGTCTCCGAGGGGTGGTGGGCTGGGGCTGCTCGGTCCGGCGGCGCGCGGCGCGGGGCGTCGCGGGCGCCAGGACGATTCTGCACCACCCGCCGCGCGGGCCGCCGCGCCCCGCGTCCGGACGGGGTGCGGCGGGCCGTCCCGCCCCGGCTCCCCGGCGGGGCCGTCCCGCGTCCGGGGCCGCGGCCGCGGACGCCCCGGGGCATGCGGCCCGGCGCCCGGGGCACCGGACGCGGGGTCCGGGCTCAGGAGTCGTGTGCGAAGAGCTTCAGGACGGGCACCCCGACCCGGTGCCGGGCCCGCGAGGCCCAGTCGCGGTGGAAGAACTCCTCCACGAAGTGCGGCGCGGCCAGCACGATGACCTCGTCGGCCTTGGTGTCCTCCACCACGGTCCGCAGGATGCCGAGCGGGTTGTCCGCCACCACGTGCCCGACGGCCTGCGCCCCGGCGGCCCGCAGCCGGTCCAGGGTGTGCGCCAGCGCCTGGTCGGCGGGGGTGGCGCCCTCGTCCTCCCCGCGCTCGTGCATCGCCTGCTCCAGGTGCCCGAGCGCCACGTCGTCCAGCGCCCTCAGCAGCTCGTCCTGCCGCCCGCGCGGCTGCATCAGCACGACGAAGGAGACCTCCTCCTCGCCGTGGAGCGTGGTGACCGTCTCGATGTCGGCCTCGGAGAGCGCCTTCTCGATCATCAGTACGGTGGTGAACACGTGAGTCCCCTCTTCTGCCAGGCCCCCGGTCCCTGCCTGGTCCCATAGTGCCCTTCCCCGCATCCGCGCACGTGCGAACGGTGCGGGCGGCGGAGTCGCCGAGATCACACGGGGACGCTGGGCCGGCCGGGTGCGGGGCCGCCGGGACGCGCCGGACGGGGCGGCGGGAGCGGCCCGGCCCCGGGAGGGAGCGGCCCGGCCCCGGCCCGGCTACCGGCCGGCCCGCGCGTAGCGGGCGAAGAGGAAGCCGTCCTCCTCCAGCAGCGAGCGCAGCTCCATCCGCTGCGCCGCCGCGAGCTGCGGGCCGTGCATGATCCGCGGCGCGTCGCCCGCCACGACCAGCGGCGCCAGCGACAGGCACAGCTCGTCCAGCAGCCCGGCCGCCGCCAGCTGGCCCAGCAGCCGCGGGCCGCCCTCGGTGAGCAGCCTGGTCCAGCCGCGGTCGGCGAGCGCCCGCACCGCCGCCGCCATGTCCACCTGCTCCCCGCCCGCCACCACCACGTCGGCGACCTCCGCGGCGGCCCGGCGCGCCCCGGCGGGCGCCGCCTCGGCGGTGACCACCACCGTGCGCACCAGCGGCCCGGTGAAGAGCGGGGCCGAGAAGTCGAGGTCCAGGTTGCGGCTGACCACGGCGACCGCCGGCGCCGGGGCCTGGCCGCGCGCCGCCCGGGCCGCCGCGAAGGCCTCCCGGGCCCGCGCGGGCCGGTACCCCTCGCTGCGGACGGTCTCCGCGCCCACCAGCACCACGTCCGACAGGGCCCGCAGCACCCCGAAGACCCGCTTGTCGGCGGTGCCCGACAGGCCCTCGGAGTGGCCGTCCCAGCGGGCGGCGCCGTCCAGCGAGGCGACCATGTTGGCCCGCAGCCACGGGGTGCCGGCACCCCGGTCCGCGGCGTCGGGGTAGGCGTAGACGGCGGCCAGCCCCTCCAGGGTCCCCGGGTCGGCGGCGGGGCGGCGGGCGTCGGCGGCGCCGGCGGGGTCGGTGAGGAGGCTGCGCATACCGGGCAGTCTTCCACGCCCCGTAGGCTGTACTACCGTGCCAGCCGTTCCCCGCACCCGCCCCGCCGGCCTCTGCGAGCGCCACCCCGTCGTGCCCGCCGACCGCCTGGTGGCCGAGATGGTGCCGCCGCCGCGCTTCGGCGGCGTCAGCTTCTCCTCGTACATACCCGACGCCGGGCAGCCCAGCCAGGCCGAGGCGGTCCGGGTGCTGGAGGCGTTCGCCGCCGGCCTGGACGACGGCGCGGGCGGCGGCGGCCGCCGCCGCTGGTTCCGCCGGGCCGCGCAGGAGCCGTCCGGCCCCGCCGGGGTCTACCTCGACGGCGGCTACGGCGTCGGCAAGACCCACCTGCTGGCCTCCCTGTGGCACGCCGTCCCCGGCCCCAAGGCGTTCGGCACCTTCGTCGAGCTGACCAACCTCGTCGGCGCCCTCGGCTTCCAGCAGGCCGTGCAGGCGCTCTCCGGGCACCGGCTGCTCTGCATCGACGAGTTCGAGCTGGACGACCCGGGCGACACCGTCCTCGTCTCGACCCTGCTCGGCAGGCTCGTGGAGAACGGCGTCCGGCTCGCCGCCACCTCCAACACCCTCCCCGACCGGCTCGGCGAGGGCCGCTTCGCCGCCGCCGACTTCCTGCGCGAGATCCAGGGCCTCGCCGCCCACTTCCGCCCGCTGCGCATCGACGGCGAGGACTACCGCCACCGCGGCCTGCCCGAGGCCCCGGCCCCGCACGCCGACGACGCCGTCACCGCCGCCGCCGCCCGCACCCCGGGCGCCTCGCTCGACGACTTCGGCGACCTGCTCGACCACCTCGCCACCGTCCACCCCAGCCGCTACGGCGCGCTGCTCGACGGCGTGGAGGCGGTCTTCCTGCGGGGCGTGCGGCCGGTCCCCGACCAGGCCACCGCGCTGCGCCTGGTGGTGCTCGCCGACCGCATGTACGACCGCGAGCTGCCGGTCGTCGCCTCCGGCACGCCCTTCGACGCGGTCTTCGGCGAGGAGATGCTGCGGGGCGGCTACCGCAAGAAGTACCTGCGGGCCGTCTCCCGGCTGGTCGCGCTCGCCCGCGACGGCGCCCGGACCGTCTCCTAGGCCCGAGCCGCCCGTCGGCCGCCCGCCCGTCGGGCCGTCAGGCCGGTGCCGCGGGCCGGTGCGGCCCGCCGGTCCGGCCGCGGCGGGATCCGGCCCCGGTTGTCGGTGCCGGGTCGTACGGTGGGTGTCGTGCGACCCATCACCGAGATCAAGCGGTCCGTGGCGCCCTTCGAGGTCGTCAGCCCCTACCAGCCCAACGGCGACCAGCCCGCCGCCATCACCGAGCTGGAGCGCCGCATCCGCGCGGGCGAGAAGGACGTGGTGCTCCTCGGCGCGACCGGCACCGGCAAGTCCGCCACCACCGCGTGGATGATCGAGCGCCTCCAGCGCCCGACCCTCGTGATGGCGCCCAACAAGACCCTCGCCGCCCAGCTCGCCAACGAGTTCCGCGAGCTGCTGCCCAACAACGCCGTCGAGTACTTCGTCTCGTACTACGACTACTACCAGCCCGAGGCGTACGTCCCGCAGACGGACACCTACATCGAGAAGGACTCCTCGATCAACGAGGAGGTCGAGCGGCTGCGCCACTCCGCGACCAACTCGCTGCTCACCCGCCGCGACGTGGTCGTGGTCGCCTCCGTCTCCTGCATCTACGGCCTGGGCACCCCGCAGGAGTACGTCGACCGCATGGTCCCGCTGAAGGTGGGCGAGGAGGTCGACCGCGACGCCCTGCTGCGCCGCTTCGTCGACATCCAGTACACCCGCAACGACCTCGCCTTCACCCGCGGCACCTTCCGGGTGCGCGGCGACACCGTCGAGATCTTCCCGGTGTACGAGGAGCTGGCCGTCCGGATCGAGATGTTCGGCGACGAGATCGAGGCGCTGTACACCCTCCACCCCCTCACCGGCGAGATCGTCTCCGAGGACAGCGAGCTCTACGTCTTCCCCGCCTCCCACTACGTGGCGGGGCCGGAGCGGATGGAGCGGGCCATCGGCGAGATCGAGAAGGAGCTCGCCGAGACCCTGGAGCGCATGGAGAGGCAGGGCAGGCTGCTGGAGGCCCAGCGGCTGCGGATGCGCACCACCTACGACATCGAGATGATGCGCCAGATCGGCACCTGCTCCGGCATCGAGAACTACTCCCGGTTCATCGACGGCCGCGCCCCGGGCACCGCGCCCAACACCCTCCTCGACTACTTCCCGGAGGACTTCCTCCTGGTCATCGACGAGTCGCACGTCACCGTGCCGCAGATCGGCGCCATGTACGAGGGCGACGCCTCCCGCAAGCGCACCCTGGTCGAGCACGGCTTCCGGCTGCCCTCGGCGATGGACAACCGGCCGCTGAAGTGGGAGGAGTTCCAGGAGCGGATCGGCCAGACCGTCTACCTCTCCGCCACCCCCGGCCCGTACGAGCTCTCCCGCGGCGACGGCCAGGTGGAGCAGATCATCCGCCCCACCGGCCTCGTCGACCCCGAGGTGATCGTCAAGCCCACCCAGGGGCAGATCGACGACCTGGTCCACGAGGTGCGCACCCGCACCGAGAAGGACGAGCGCGTCCTCATCACCACCCTCACCAAGAAGATGGCCGAGGACCTCACCGACTACATGCTGGAGCTGGGCATCCGCGTCCGGTACCTGCACAGCGACATCGACACCCTGCGCAGGGTGGAGCTGCTGCGCGAGCTGCGGGCCGGCGAGTACGACGTCCTGGTCGGCATCAACCTGCTCCGCGAGGGCCTGGACCTGCCCGAGGTGTCGCTCGTCGCCATCCTCGACGCCGACAAGGAGGGCTTCCTGCGCTCCGGCACCTCGCTGATCCAGACCATCGGCCGCGCGGCGCGCAACGTCTCCGGCCAGGTCCACATGTACGCCGACCGGATCACCCCGGCGATGGAGAAGGCCATCGAGGAGACCAACCGGCGCCGTGAGAAGCAGACGGCGTACAACCGGGAGCACGGCATCGACCCGCAGCCGCTGCGGAAGAAGATCGGCGACATCCTCGACACCATCGCCCGCGAGGACGTCGACACCGCCGAGCTGCTCTCCACCGGATACCGCGGCGCGGGCAAGGGCAAGGCGCCCGTCCCCGCCCTCGGCAAGGGCGGCACCGACGGGCGCGACGCCAAGTCCCTGCCCGCCGCGGAGCTGGCCGAGCTGATCCAGAGCCTCACCGACCAGATGCACACTGCCGCGGCCGAGCTGCAGTTCGAGGTCGCGGCGCGGCTGCGCGACGAGGTCGGGGAGCTGAAGAAGGAGCTCCGCCAGATGCGCGAGGCGGGCATGGTCTGAACCACCTCCCCCCGGCGGACGCCCTCCCCGGGCGTCCGCCGGGGGAATGTCTCAGCAGCGCCACAAAGGGGTAGGCCCTGCGTGGCGGCGGACCCGGTTGGCCATAGGGTGTGCACGGCGGGGGCTGATCCTGTTCCCGCGGCGCGCTCCCGCGACCGCGGTGCCGCGCCGGAACACGTGTGAGGGGGGCCTCGGCCGTCAGGGCATCGGGGCGATCCGGAGGAGAGGACGGCATCGTGACGGTGAACCTGGCGAAGGGCCAGAGTGTCAGCCTGCAGAAGTCCACGGGAGAGTCGCTGTCGGTCGTGCGGATGGGCCTCGGATGGAAGGCCGCCGCCCGGCGCGGCCTGTTCGGCACCCGCACCCGCGAGATCGACCTCGACGCCTCGGCGCTGCTCTACGCCGACAAGACCCCGTCCGACGTGGTCTTCTTCCAGCACCTGGTGAGCAACGACGGCTCGATCCGCCACACCGGCGACAACCTCGTCGGCGGTGTCGGTGCGGGCGGCGACGACGAGTCGATCCTGGTGGACCTGCCCCGCGTGCCGGTGCACATCACCCAGATCGTCTTCACCGTCAGCTCCTACACCGGGCAGAACTTCCAGCAGGTGGAGAACGCCCACTGCCGCCTGGTCGACGAGGCCACCGGCCAGGAGCTCGCCCGCTACGACCTGGCCGGCGGCGGCGCCCACACCGGCCAGATCATGGCCAAGGTGTACCGCGACGGGTCCGGCGGCTGGCAGATGGCCGCGATCGGCGCCCCGGCGCAGGCCCGCACCTTTCAGGACATGCTCCCCGCCATCGCGCCGTTCCTGTAGCAGGCGGCGGGGGAGGGGCACAGGGGGAGGGGCACGGGCGGTGACCGCCGAACTGGTACCGGGGCAGAACCACCCGCTGCCCTCCGCACGACTGGAGGTCCGGGTCTCGGCCGCCCGGCCGGTGGCCGCCGCGGTGGTGCTCACCGACGGCTCCGGCCGCGCCCCCGGCCCCGGCCGTGTCGCCCACTGCGGCGCCGCGCCGCCCCCGGGCGTCGCCGCGCCGGGGCCGCCGGCGGCCGGCCACCACCTCGCCCTCGACCTCGGCGCGCTGCCCCCGGGGGTCGAGCGGCTGCACCTCGCCCTGGCGCTGCCGCCCGGTGCGGGCGCCTTCGGCGCCACTGCGGCCCCGCACACCGACGTGGCCACTCCGGACGGCACCGGGGTGGCCTCCTTCACCCTCGCGGGGCTCACCGCGGAGACCGCCGTGGTCGCCCTGGAGTTCTACCTCCGGGCGGGGGCCTGGAAGGTGCGCGCCGTCGGCCAGGGCTACGCGGGCGGCATGGCGGCACTGCTGCACGACCACGGTGTGCCGGACGCCGCCGCGCTGGCGGCCGCCGTCACCGCCGGACCCGACCGCCCCGTGCACCTCGGCTCCGGGCATCCCCGTCCCGCCCCGTCCGCCACCGCCCCGTCCGCCACGGCCCCCACCACCACCGCCCCGACGCCTCCGCCCGCCACCGCCGGGCCGCCGGTGCCCGTCGCCGGCGACGCCCCGGGCCTGACCATGGACGAGCGCCTGTACAACCAGGTGTGGGGCGTCTTCGAGGACGCCGCCCGCTCGGCCGCCGCCTACCGCTCCGCCGCGGACTTCGCGGACAGCCGGCAGGAGGCCGAGCTCGAAGCCCTGCTCGCCGATCCCGCCGCCCGCTTCGGGCCCGCCGCCGAGTCCGCCCGCCGGGAGATCCGTGCCCGCCGCGACGACCTGGAGCGGCGGGCACGGGAGGTCCTGGAGCGCGACAGCGCCCAGCTGCTGGCCGAGATGCGGGCGGTGGAGGCCGCGATGCCCGCACCCATGGCCCGGTGGGACGCCCCCGTCTGGGCCGACTGGCGCGCCCCGGGGGAGGAGCCCCCGTACGCGGTGCGCCTCGGCGACCTCCACCTGCCCGACCACCCCGGGCTGCGCGTCCCCATGCTGGTCCGGATGCCGCTGTCGCGCGGCCTCTGGGTCGACGCCGGCGCCTCGCCCGACCACGGCGTCCCGGACCTCGGCGTCCCGGACCCCGGTGTCCCCGGCCCGCCGCCTGGCCGCGGAGGGCTGCGCGGCACCGCGGCGGCGGTCGCCGCGGCCCTCGCCGCCCGCCTGCTGGCCTGCCGTCCGCCGGGCGGCATGCTGCTGCACGCCGTGGACCCCGACGGTGCGGCGGCCGCCGCACTGGCGCCCTTCGCCCGCGCGGGCCTCCTGGCCGGACCGCCCGCGACCGGCCTCCCCGCCGTGGCGGCACTGGTGGACTCGCTCGTGAAGCGCGTCGACCTGGTCCGGATGGCGCTGCGGGGCGGGGCGGACGACGCCCTCCCGCCGTCCGTGGACCGGGCCGCGCGGCTGCTGCTGGTGCACGACTTCCCGTACGGGTTCGACGACCGGACGGTGGGCGGGCTGCGCTACCTCGCCGAGGAGGGGCCGGCCGCGGGGGTCCACCTGCTGCTCGTCGCGGACCGGGCGGACGCAGCCGGGTACGGGCCGGCACTGGACCCGTTCTGGCGCGGCCTGACCAGGCTGTCCCCGGTTCCCCAGGACTGTCTGGCGGACCCGTGGGTGGAGCACGTGTGGACCTTCGAGCCGCTGGTCCCGGCACCCGGCAGCACCGTCGTCACCGACCTGCTGCGCCGGCTCACCTGACGCTCCGCACCCCGGCGCTCTTTACCTTCACAGGGTCTTTCTTTACCTTCTCTTGGTTCTTGGGGTAGAGTTCTTTGCATCGGAGGGGAGTACTCCCCCGCAGCGTCCTCGTCATCACGGCGCCGTCCGGCAGAGCCGGCGGCACCCGGGGGCGTTGGTCCGCCCAGCCGCGGACGGAAGAGACCTCCGGCAGCCGACGAATGTCCGCCGAATCTGCCGGAGGTGCAGTGGACGTCTCCCTGGCCATGTGGGCCTCGACCATCCTGGCGCTGTGCGCCCTCATCGCTGCCGACTTCTTCATCGGCGGCCGCAAGCCGCACGAGGTCTCCCTGCGGGAGGCCGGTGCCTGGACCGCCGTCTGGGTCGTGCTGGCGGTCCTCTTTGGCGGCTTCCTGTGGTGGCACTCCGGCGCGCAGCCGGCCGGCGAGTTCTTCGCCGGGTACATCACCGAGAAGTCGCTCAGCGTCGACAACCTCTTCGTCTTCATCCTGATCATGGCGAAGTTCGCCGTGCCGCGGGCCTACCAGCAGCGCGTGCTGATGGTGGGCGTGCTGATCGCCCTCGTGCTCCGCGCCGTCTTCATCGCGGCCGGCGCCGCCGTGATCGGCAGCTTCTCCTGGGTCTTCTTCCTCTTCGGCGCGTTCCTGATCTGGACCGCCTGGAAGCTCGTCCAGGACGCGCGCTCCGACGAGGAGGAGGACGAGTTCGAGGAGAACCGCCTGCTCAAGGCCGTGCAGAAGCGTTTCCCCGCCACCGACCGCTACCACGGGACGAAGCTGGTCGTCCGGGAGGGCGGCCGGCGCCTGATCACCCCGATGCTCGTCGTCATGGTGGCGATCGGCACCACCGACGTGCTCTTCGCCCTCGACTCCATCCCCGCGATCTTCGGGCTGACGCAGGACCCGTACATCGTCTTCACCGCCAACGCCTTCGCCCTCATGGGCCTGCGGCAGCTGTACTTCCTCATCGGCGGCCTGCTGACGAAGCTGGTCCACCTCTCCTACGGCCTGTCGATCATCCTGGGCTTCATCGGTGTGAAGCTGGTGCTGCACGCCCTGCACGAGGCGGGCGTGCACGTCCCCGAGATCGGCATCCCGCTCTCGCTGGGCGTCATCTGCACCGTGCTGGCCGTCACCACGGTGACCAGCCTCGTCGCCTCCCGCCGCAGGGCGGACGACGAGGCCGCGCGGGAGCGGGTCGACGCCTGACCGCTCCGCCCCTCCGGTCGCGCCCCCGCGCCGCCGGGCCGCGCCCCCTCCCGGGTCCCCCCGGCAGGGGGCGCGGTCGTGCCCCCCGGAGCGGGGGCGGTGCGCGGGAACCGGGACCGGCGCGCGCCCGGTGCCCGGCTCCGACCCGGGGCCCCCGCCCCAGGACCACCTATCCGAGCGAATACCGCCGCGAGCAGGGGCGACGCGCCCCGAACCCCTCATACGGTCATTCCAACGGCGCAGCCGCACCTGGGCGGCGCCAACGAACCATGGGGACACACATGCACGCACGCCGCATCGCCTCCACCCTCCTCGCCGCCGCCACGGCGGTCGTCCTCGGTGCCGGCGCGGCCCAGGCCGCCGACCACGACCACGGGCGCCACGGCCTCGAGCGCGACCCGCGCGCTTCGGTCGAGCTCGGCCGGGTCCATCACGACCGCGACGCCCGCCGTGAGTGGATCACCGTCGTGAACACCGGCCGCCACGGTGTGGACCTGGAGGGCTGGACCCTCTCGGACCGCGACCGCCACACCTACCGCTTCGGCCACCTCTACCTGCGCGGGCACGACGAGGTCCGGGTCTACACCGGGCGCGGCCGCGACCACCGCCACGAGGTGTTCCAGGGCCGCTGGCGGCCGCTGTGGGACCGCGAGGACACCGCCGTGCTGCGGGACGACCGGGGCCGCGTGATCGACCGCGAGACCTGGGGCGACCGCGACCGGCACCACGGCCGTCACCACGACGGCCGGGGCCGCGGCGACCACGACGGCCGTGACCACGACGGCCGTGGCCATGACGGCCGGGGCCGCGGCGACCACGACGGCCGCGGCGACCACAACGACCCGGGCACCCCCGGCAACCCGAACCCGGGCACCCCGGGTACCACCACCCCGGTCGGCACCGGCAGCCAGGGCGGCTCCGGAAACCAGGGCGACCACGGCAGCCAGGGCGACCACGGCCGCGGCCGCTGACCCCAGGACATGCCGCAGGGCCGGCCGCACCCACGCTGCGGCCGGCCCTGCGGTGCGGGCGGCGGGCCCCTGCGGGGTCCGCCGCCCGCGCTGTCACCGGCCCCGTGTCACCAGCCCCGGGCGCGCCACTCCGCCAGGTGCGGCCGCTCCGCGCCGAGGGTGGTGTCGTCGCCGTGGCCGGGGTAGACCCAGGTCTCGTCGGGCAGGGTGAAGACCTTGGCCTCCAGCCCGTCCATCAGCGAGGTGAAGTCCTCGGGCCGCGTCGTCCTCCCCGGCCCGCCGGGGAAGAGGCAGTCCCCGGTGAACAGGTGCGGGTGGCCCTGCGGGTCGTCGTAGACCAGCACGACGGCTCCGGGCGTGTGGCCGACCAGGTGGTGGACGGTCAGCTCCACCTGCCCGACCCGGACCGTGCCGCCCTCGTCCAGGAGCAGGTCGGTGGGGACGGCGATGCCCTCCGCGTCGTGGCGCCCCGCGGCAGTGCGGGCCCCGGTGGCCGCGACCACGTCGGCCAGCGCGGACCAGTGGTCGCGGTGGCGGTGGGTGGTGACCACGGTGGCGAGCCGGTCGCCGACCGTCTCCAGCAGGGTCGGCGCGTCCGCCCCGGCGTCGACCAGCAGCTGCTCGTCGGTGGCCCGGCAGCGCAGCAGGTAGGCGTTGTTGTCCATCGGTCCCACCGCCACCTTGGTGATCATCAGGTGGGCCAGCTCGCGCACCTCCGCCGGCCCGCCGACCCTCACCGCTCCGTGGTACGGCATGCCGTCCTCCTCTTCCTCGTCCTCGCCGTCCGCACCGGCCTCCCGGCCATGATCGCGCACCCGGCCCCGGGCCTCATCCCGCCCCCGCCGTTCCCGGCGGGCCGTCACGCCATGGGCGGCAGCTCCGGCAGCGCGGTCCGCGGGTCGGCCAGCGGGTCGTCGCCGCGGTGGACCTGGAGGCCGTCGCCGTCCGAGCGGCCGGAGAGCCAGGCCACCAGCCCGCGGACCGGCCCCTCCACGGTCAGCTCCGGCTCCCCGCCTGCCGCGCCGATGCGCAGGCCGTTCTCCCCGCCCTCCGTGAGCAGCCGGACCGCCGGCACGCCCTCCTCGCCGCGGTACCGCGCGGCCAGCCGCTCCAGCTCGCGGGCGGCGAAGTCCGCCGTCCAGTGCGCGGGCGTGTAGCCGGCGCCGAGGTCCACGTGGTGGTACTCCAGCTCCTGGAGCCGCTTGGCGGGGATCTCCGAGGCCGGGAACAGGTACCCGCTGCGGTGGCGGACCCGGGAGGACCACGCCTCGTCCGGCAGGGACGCGGCCGCCTCCGCGAAGCGCTCCTGCGCGGCCGCGAGGTCGGCGAGCTGCTCGTCGAGCGGGCGCCCCGCCCCCTCCCGGATGCCCCGCTCGCGGGCGTCGCCGTCGGCGTACGCCGGGATGTCCCGCCCCTCGCGGGCGCCGGTGAGCAGGTTGACGAGCGAGTCGGCGTTCCGGGCGAGGTGGGCCAGCACGTGGCCGCGGGTCCAGCCGGGGAGCAGCGAGGGCCCGGCCAGGCCGTCGGGGTCCAGCTCCGCCGCGGTGCGCAGGACGCGCTCGGCGGCCTCGGCGGCCTCGGCCAGGTCGTCGCGGACGGCGGCGGGCGCGCCGGGGGCCGGGGTGGCGGGCTCGGTCGCTGCGGACATGGGACCTCCTGCGGGTCGACGGCGTTTCCCTTGCGCGTCCCGGTCGTTGGTCCTGGGGAGGCGCACTGCGGACGCTACCCGCGATCCCCGTTCCCAGCGGGGGTTTCCCCGGCCGGTGCGGCGCGCCGGGGCGGGAGCCGCGTCACCCGTTCGGGTGGTCCCGGCTGGACAGGCTCGATATTCGAACGCGTGAGCTATAGGCTGTCTTTCCGAACCTGGAAGAAACGCCCGACCCGCGTGGTTACGATCCCTGTGGGCCTGACGACGCGGCCCCGCAGCGCCGCGTCCGCTCACCCACGGGCCGAGAACGCCGGGCGGGGCCGACCAGCCCCGTCGCGCTCCGCCCGGCCCCCCGCCACGGGGGCCGCGGCACCGACCAGCCCCTGCCCCCTCCCCGGAGAAAGGCGCACAGCGTGGCAGACCGCCTCATCGTCCGCGGTGCTCGCGAGCACAACCTGAAGAACGTCTCGCTCGACCTGCCCCGCGACTCGCTCGTCGTCTTCACCGGGCTCTCGGGCTCCGGCAAGTCGTCGCTGGCCTTCGACACCATCTTCGCCGAGGGCCAGCGCCGCTACGTGGAGTCGCTCTCCTCGTACGCCCGGCAGTTCCTCGGGCAGATGGACAAGCCCGACGTCGACTTCATCGAGGGGCTCTCCCCGGCCGTCTCCATCGACCAGAAGTCGACCTCCCGCAACCCCCGCTCCACGGTCGGCACCATCACCGAGGTCTACGACTACCTGCGGCTCCTCTTCGCCCGCATCGGCCGGCCGCACTGCCCGCACTGCGGCCGGCCGATCGCCCGGCAGACCCCGCAGGCGATCGTCGACCGGGTGCTGGAACTGGCGGAGGGCACCCGCTTCCAGGTGCTCAGCCCGCTGGTGCGTGGCCGCAAGGGGGAGTACGTCGACCTCTTCGCCGACCTCCAGGCCAAGGGCTACGCCCGCGCCCGGGTGGACGGCGCCACGGTGCAGCTCACCGAGCCGCCGACGCTGAAGAAGCAGGAGAAGCACACCATCGAGGTGGTCGTCGACCGCCTCACGGTCAAGGAGTCCGCCAAGCGCCGGCTCACCGACTCCGTGGAGACCGCGCTCGGCCTCTCCGGCGGCATGGTGGTGCTCGACTTCGTCGACCTGCCCGAGGACGACCCGCAGCGCGAGCGGATGTTCTCCGAGCACCTCTACTGCCCGTACGACGACGTCTCCTTCGAGGAGCTGGAGCCGCGGTCGTTCTCCTTCAACTCGCCGTTCGGCGCCTGCCCGGAGTGCACCGGCATCGGCACCCGCATGGAGGTCGACCCCGAGCTGGTCGTCCCCGACGAGGAGAAGTCGCTCGACGAGGGCGCCATCCACCCCTGGTCGCTCGGCCACACCAAGGAGTACTTCCAGCGGCTGGTCGGCGCCCTCTCCAAGGAGCTGGGCTTCCGCACCGACATCCCCTTCGCCGGCCTGCCGGCCCGCGCCCGCAAGGCCCTGCTGTACGGCCACAAGACCCAGATCGAGGTGCGCTACCGCAACCGCTACGGGCGTGAGCGCTCCTACACCACCTCCTTCGAGGGCGCGGTGCCGTTCGTGCAGCGGCGCCACTCGGAGGCGGAGAGCGACTCCAGCCGCGAGCGCTTCGAGGGCTACATGCGCGAGGTGCCGTGCCCCGGCTGCCAGGGCACGCGGCTCAAGCCGGTGGTGCTGGCCGTCACCGTCCAGGACCGGTCCATCGCGGACGTCGCGGCGATGTCCATCAGCGACTGCGCCGACTTCCTGCAGGGCCTGACCCTGACCGACCGTGAGAAGACCATCGCCGAGCGGGTGCTGAAGGAGGTCAACGAGCGGCTGCGGTTCCTGGTCGACGTCGGCCTGGACTACCTCTCCCTCAACCGCGCCGCCGGCACCCTCTCCGGCGGTGAGGCGCAGCGCATCCGCCTGGCCACCCAGATCGGCTCCGGCCTGGTCGGCGTGCTCTACGTGCTGGACGAGCCGTCCATCGGCCTCCACCAGCGCGACAACCACCGGCTCATCGAGACCCTGGTGCGGCTGCGGGACCTCGGCAACACCCTGATCGTGGTGGAGCACGACGAGGACACCATCCGCACCTCCGACTGGGTCGTGGACATCGGCCCCGGCGCGGGCGAGCACGGCGGCAGGGTGGTCCACTCCGGGCCGCTGGCCGAGCTGCTGGCCAACGACGAGTCGATGACCGGGCAGTACCTGTCCGGCAAGCGCGCCATCCCCACGCCGGAGAAGCGGCGACCGCGCGACCGCAAGCGGCAGATCGTCGTCCACGGCGCCCGCGAGCACAACCTCAAGGACGTCACCGTCGGCTTCCCGCTCGGCACCCTGACCGCCGTCACCGGCGTCTCCGGATCCGGCAAGTCCACCCTGGTCAACGACATCCTCTACACCCACCTCGCGCGGGAGCTCAACGGCGCCCGCAGCGTGCCCGGCCGGCACACCCGGGTCACCGGCACCGACCTGGTGGACAAGGTCGTCCACGTCGACCAGTCGCCGATCGGGCGCACCCCGCGCTCCAACCCCGCGACCTACACCGGCGTCTTCGACCACATCCGCCGCCTCTTCGCCGAGACCACCGAGGCCAAGGTCCGCGGCTACCTGCCCGGCCGGTTCTCGTTCAACGTCAAGGGCGGCCGCTGCGAGAACTGCTCCGGCGACGGCACCATCAAGATCGAGATGAACTTCCTGCCGGACGTCTACGTCCCCTGCGAGGTCTGCCACGGCGCCCGCTACAACCGGGAGACGCTGGACGTCCACTACAAGGGCAAGTCCATCGCCGAGGTGCTGGACATGCCGATCGAGGAGGCGCTGCACTTCTTCGAGGCGGTGCCCGCCATCGCCCGCCACCTGCGCACCCTCAACGAGGTCGGCCTCGGCTACGTCCGCCTCGGGCAGTCCGCGCCCACCCTCTCCGGCGGCGAGGCGCAGCGCGTCAAGCTCTCCTCCGAGCTGCAGAAGCGCTCCACCGGGCGCACCGTCTACGTCCTGGACGAGCCCACCACCGGCCTCCACTTCGAGGACATCAGCAAGCTGATCAAGGTCCTCTCCGGCCTGGTGGAGAAGGGCAACACGGTCATCGTCATCGAGCACAACCTCGACGTGATCAAGACCGCCGACTGGGTCGTGGACATGGGACCGGAAGGCGGCCACGGCGGCGGCGGGGTCGTCGCGGAGGGCACCCCGGAGGAGGTCGCGGCCGTGGGCGAGAGCCACACCGGCAAGTTCCTCCGGGACATCCTCGGCGACCGGGTCAGCGACGCCCCGCCGGTCGCGAAGCGGGCGCGGCGCAAGAGCGCCGTGTAGCGGTACGCGCCCCCGCCGACCGTGTGGTTCCGCCCCCGGGCGGAGCGCCGGTCGGCGGGCAGCGGGGGCGCGGCGCCCACCATGGGCGGTATGTCCGCACCGAGTGCCGCCGCAGAGGCCCCCGATCCGCTGGACCGCGCCGCCGCCCCGTCGGGTCAGGACGCACCCTCGGGTCAGGACGCACCCTCGGGTCAGGACGCACCCTCGGGTCAGGACGCCCTGTCGGGTCACGGCGACATGCCGGGCCCGGACGGCCCGTCGGGTCAGGACGGGCCCGCGGCCCGGGACGCGTCATCGGGGGACTCCGGCCCGCCGGTCCGGGACACGCCGGTCCAGGACGGCCCGGAGGAGCAGTGCGGGCCGTCGCAGCCGCACGCGCATCCCCGGCCCGCCGCAGCCCGGCCCCGCCGGGCCGCGGCCGCGCTGCCGCTGCTGGTGGTCCTGGTGTTCGCCGCCTTCCAGACGGTCGCCCACCCCGTCTGGACCCTCTCCAACGACTCCTACCGCTACGCCCGGCAGAGCCTGGAGTTCCTGGGCGCGCCGTCCGCCGAGGCCCGCCGCCGCGCCGTCGCCGCGTACTGCGCGAGCGACGCCGCCCGCCTCGCGCGGATCCGCCGGCTGGACCCGGCGGCCTCCGGCCCGGCGGACGCCGCCCGCCGGGCCGACCTGCGCTCCTGCCTCCGGGCCAACGCCGCCGGCCTCTCCCCGACCGACCCCCGGTACGAGCGGATCTTCACCACCCGGCCCGGCTACCCGCTGCTGATCTCCCCGGCCGTGGCCCTCCTCGGCGTCGCCCGCGGCATGTGGCTGACCGGCCTGCTGCTCACGGCGGGCTCCTCCCTGCTCGTCGTCGCCCTGCTGCGCCAGGCGGGCGCCTCGCCGACCGCGGCCACCGCCGGGCAGCTGCTCTTCCTCTGCTGCCGCCTCGGCTGGTGGTCCACCCAGCCGCTCGCCGAGGGGGCGGTCACCGCCGGGGTGCTCGCCGCGCTGCTCGGCGGCTGGTGGCTGCTGCACGGCCGCACCCGCGCGGGCGCGGCGCTCCTGCTCGGCGCCCTTGCCGCCACCACCGCGGTCAAGTACTCCACCGCCCTCATGCTGGCCTGCGCCCTCGCCGCCGCGGCCGTCTGCCGCCTGCTCGGCCGGGCCGCCCGCCCCAGGCCCGACGCCGGCACCCGTACCGGCGCCCGCACCGGCACGGACACCGCTGCCGACACCGCCGCCGGGACCCGTTCCGGCGCCGTCCTGCTGGCGGCGCTCGCCGGCTCCGCGGCGGCGCTGATCGCGGTCGGCACGACCGCGCTGCGCCTCCCGGACGCGGCCGAGACCCTCCAGGACACCTTCACCCGCAGCTTCCACCGCCCCCCGGTCGCCGACGTCTGGCAGCGGCTGCTCCGCCTGGACGCCCACTACGGGGAGCAGTGGCTGCGCGACCAGGCCGCCCAGCCCCTGCTCCCGGCGCTGCTCTGCCTCGCCGGCTGGGCCCTGGCCCGCCGCTGCCGCACCCTCGGCCTGCTGGCCGCGGCCGCCGCCGCGGTCGGCGCGGCCACGGCCGCCGCCCACCCCGTCGCCGCCCAGCAGGACCGGCTCTGGGCCCTCCTCTGGGTCCCGGCGGTGCTCGGCGCGCCGTTCGCGGTCGACCTGCTCCGCCCCGTCCCGCGCGCGGAGCCCGCCTCCTCCGCCGCGGTACCCGCCGCCCCGCAGGGCTCCGGAGCCGTCGCGGCCTTCCGGCGGTAGAGTGCGACGACCAGGAGCCGGGACCCACGGAGCAGCGACCATGCACCACGCCGACAGCGGACGTTCCGACGCCCCCACCGCCACCCCCGCCGGTACCGCCACCCCGGTCAATACCGCCACCCCCGCCGGTACCGCCACCCCGGTCAATACCGCCACCCCGGTCGGTACCGCCACCCCCGCCGGTACCGCCACCCCGGTCGGCGCCGGCCGTCCCGCCTGCACGGGCTGTGCCGCCGTCCCGGCGGACGCCCGGCCCGCGGCGCCGGCCCGGCCCGCGGCCTCCCCGCAGCCCGCAGCCCCTGGCGGCGCCCCCTCGCGGCGCGCCGTCCTGCGCGGCGCCGCCGCGGCCGGCGCCGGAGCGCTCGGCCTCGCCGCCTGCTCCTCCTCCGGGGACTCCTCGGCGCCCGCGTCCGCCGGTCCGGTCGACCTCGGCGAAGCGGCGGCGGTCCCGGTCGGCGGCGGCGTCGTCCACCGCGACGACCGGATCGTCGTGACCCAGCCCGCCAAGGGCGAGTTCAAGGCGTTCAGCGCCCGCTGCACGCACGCCGGCTGCATCGTGGACAAGGTCGCCGACGGCCTCATCCAGTGCCCCTGCCACGGCAGCCGGTTCCGCATCGCCGACGGCTCGGTGGCCGACGGCCCGGCCCCCCGGCCCCTGCCCACGGTCCCCGTCGCGGTCCGGGGCGGCCGCTTGGTCGCGGGCGGCTGACGCCCCGCCGTCCCGACCGCCGCCGCACCGCCGTCCCGCGCCCGGCCCGTCCGCCGGGCGCGTCCGCCCGGTCCGTGCGCCGGGCCCGTCGGCGCCGCCCGGGATGTCCTCCCCAGTCGGTACGGTGGGGGCATGGCCGACCCGTCGACGTACCGCCCCGCGCCCGGGCAGATCCCGGACTCCCCGGGTGTCTACAAGTTCCGCGACGCCCACGGGCGGGTGATCTACGTCGGGAAGGCCAAGAGCCTGCGCTCCCGGCTCTCCTCGTACTTCCAGGACCTGGCGAACCTCCACCCCCGCACCGCCACCATGGTCACCACGGCCGCCGCCGTCGAGTGGACCGTGGTCGGCACCGAGGTGGAGGCCCTCCAGCTGGAGTACACCTGGATCAAGGAGTTCGACCCCCGGTTCAACGTCAAGTACCGCGACGACAAGAGCTATCCGTCGCTCGCGGTCACGCTGAACGAGGATTTCCCCCGCGTCCAGGTGATGCGCGGGCCGCACCGCAGGGGCGTGCGCTACTTCGGCCCGTACGGCCACGCCTGGGCCATCCGCGAGACCGTCGACCTCCTGCTGCGGGTCTTCCCCGTGCGCACCTGCTCCGCCGGCGTCTTCAAGCGCGCCGGGCAGGTCGGCCGCCCCTGCCTGCTCGGCTACATCGGCAAGTGCTCCGCGCCCTGCGTCGGCCGGGTCACCCCCGAGGAGCACCGGGCGCTCGCCGAGGACTTCTGCGACTTCATGGCCGGCCGCACCGGCGCCTACGTGCGCCGGCTGGAGGAGCAGATGAAGGAGGCCGCCGCGGCGATGGAGTACGAGCGCGCCGCCCGGCTGCGCGACGACATCGGCGCCCTGCGGAGGGCGATGGAGAAGCAGGCCGTCGTCCTCGCCGACGGCACCGACGCCGACGTCCTGGCCCTCGCCGAGGACGAGCTGGAGGCCGCCGTCCAGATCTTCCACGTCCGCGGCGGCCGCATCCGCGGCCAGCGCGGCTGGGTCACCGACCGGGTCGAGGACGTCGACACCCCGGGGCTGGTGGAGCACGCCCTCCAGCAGCTGTACGGCGGAGGCGACGAGGCGGTCCCGAAGGAGGTGCTGGTCCCCGCGCTGCCCGAGCCCGTCGAGCCGCTGGCCGACTGGCTCACGGACCTGCGCGGCGCCCGCGTCGACCTGCGGGTGCCGCAGCGCGGCGACAAGAAGGACCTGATGGCCACGGTGCAGCGCAACGCGCAGCAGACCCTGGCCCTCCACAAGACCCGGCGCGCCTCGGACCTCACCACCCGCAGCGTGGCCCTCCAGGAGATCGCCGACGCCCTCGGCCTGGACTCCGCCCCGCTGCGCATCGAGTGCTTCGACATCTCCCACCTGCAGGGCGAGGACGTGGTCGCCTCCATGGTGGTCTTCGAGGACGGCCTGGCCCGCAAGGGCGAGTACCGGCGCTTCGCCATCAAGGGCTTCGCCGGCCAGGACGACGTCCGCTCCATGCACGAGGTGCTCACCCGCCGCTTCCGCCGCTACCTCCAGGAGCGGCAGGAGACCGGCGAGTGGGAGGCCCCGGATCCCGGCGCCCCCGGGCACGGCGGCCCGGGGGCCGAGGGTGCGCCGGGGGCCGACGGTGCGCCGGGGGCCGACGGTGCGCCGGGGGCCGACGGTGCGCCGGGGGCGCCGGGATCCGGGGCCGACGGCGGTGCCCCCGCGTCCGGCCCGATCGACCCGGAGACCGGCCGTCCCCGCCGCTTCGCCTATCCGCCCCAGCTCGTCGTGGTCGACGGCGGGCAGCCCCAGGTCGCCGCCGCCAAGCGGGCCCTGGACGAGCTCGGCATCGACGACGTGGCCCTGTGCGGCCTCGCCAAGCGGCTGGAGGAGGTCTGGCTGCCGGACGAGGACGACCCGGTGGTCCTGCCCCGCACCAGCGAGGGCCTGTACCTGCTCCAGCGGGTCCGCGACGAGGCCCACCGGTTCGCCATCTCCTACCAGCGCACCAAGCGGTCCAAGCGGCTCACGACGGGCGGCCTGGACGAGGTGCCGGGCCTCGGCGAGACCCGGCGGCAGGCGCTCCTGAAGCACTTCGGGTCGCTGAAGAGGCTGCGCGCCGCCACCGTGGAGGAGATCTGCGCGGTGCCGGGCGTCGGCCGGCGCACCGCGGAGGCCGTTGCCGCCGCGTTGGCGTCCCGTACACCCGCCGCTCCCGCCGTGAACACCTCCACGGGGGAGATCATCGAAGACCAGGAGGCGCGATGACGGCCGACGCCGCCCGTCCGCTCCACGGTGCCCCCGGGCGGTCCCGCGTCACCCTCCCGGGTGAGAGAGGGAAGCCCCGGGGCGTCCGGCGCGTTCTCCTCAGCAGAACCACCGAAAGCGGGGAAGAACAGTGACTGTGTCCGGTGCGGGGGAGAACGTCCCCGAGCTGGTGATCATCTCCGGCATGTCCGGGGCGGGCCGCAGCACGGCGGCGAAGTGCCTGGAGGACCTGGGCTGGTTCGTCGTCGACAACCTGCCGCCGTCCCTGATACCGACCATGGTCGACCTCGGCGCCCGCTCCCAGGGGGCGGTCGCGCGCATAGGCGTGGTGGTGGACGTCCGCGGCCGCCGCTTCTTCGACGACCTGCTGACCTCGCTGGAGGAGCTGGAGCGGCGCGGCGTGCGCCTGCGGGTGGTCTTCCTGGAGGCCTCCGACGACGCGCTGGTCCGCCGCTTCGAGAGCGTCCGGCGCCCGCACCCGCTGCAGGGCGACGGCCGGATCGTCGACGGGATAGCGCGTGAGCGCGACCTGCTGCGGGAGCTCCGCGGCGAGGCCGACCTGGTGATCGACACCTCCAGCCTCAACGTCCACGAGCTGCGGGCCAAGCTGGACGCCCAGTTCTCCGGCGAGGGCGAGCCGGAGCTGCGCGCCACGGTCATGTCCTTCGGCTTCAAGTACGGCCTCCCGGTCGACGCCGACCTGGTGGTGGACTGCCGCTTCCTGCCCAACCCCCACTGGGTCCCGGAGCTGCGCCCCCGCACCGGCACCGACGACGAGGTCGCCCGCTACGTCTTCGACCAGCCCGGCGCGAAGGAGTTCCTGGACGGCTACTCCGAGCTGCTGCGCATCGTCACGGCGGGCTTCCGACGGGAGGGCAAGCGGTACATGACGCTTGCCGTAGGCTGCACCGGCGGGAAGCACCGGAGTGTCGCCATGTCGGAGCGCCTGGCCAAGCGGCTGATAGCGGACGGCGTGGAGACGGTCCTGGTCCACCGCGACATGGGACGGGAGTGACCGCAGCGACCCTCCCGCCCCGGGCCGGTCCGGTCCGGGGCGGCGGGCCGCCCGGTCGGCGGAGGAACGTGGGGCACGTGTGACGGGACACTCTCCGGGGCGGCAGCTCCAGCGCAGGGCTGCCGACCGGGCGCAGGGAGGTGCCCACAGGGCCGCCGCTCCCAGGATCGTCGCGCTCGGCGGCGGGCAGGGGCTCTCCGCGTCGCTGTCCGCGCTGCGCAGGCTCACCGCGAACCTGACCGCCGTGGTCACCGTCGCCGACGACGGCGGCTCCAGCGGCCGGCTCCGCGAGGAGCTGGGCGTGCTGCCCCCGGGCGACCTGCGCAAGGCGCTCGCCGCGCTCTGCGGCGACGACGAGTGGGGCCGCACCTGGTCCGAGGTCATCCAGCACCGCTTCACCAGCGACGGCGAACTGCACGGCCACGCGGTCGGGAACCTGCTCATCGTGGCGCTGTGGGAGAAGCTCGGCGACCACGTCGCCGCCCTGGAGTGGGTGGGGCGGCTGCTCGGCGCCCACGGCCGGGTCCTGCCGATGTCCGCCGTGCCCCTGGACATCGAGGCCACCGTGCGCGGCCACGACCCGGCGCGCCCCACCGAGACCGGGACCGTCCGCGGGCAGGCCCACGTCGCGGTGACCCCGGGGACGGTGCAGTCCATCCGGCTGCTCCCCGAGGACCCGCCGGCCGTCCCGGAGGCGGTGGCCGCCGTCCTGGACGCCGACTGGGTGGTCCTCGGCCCCGGGTCGTGGTTCACCAGCGTGCTCCCCCACCTGATGGTGCCGGAGCTCGCCGAGGCGCTGCTCGCCACCAAGGCGCGGCGGCTGCTCACCCTCAACCTCGCCCCGCAGCCGGGCGAGACGGAGGGTTTCACCCCGCAGCGGCACCTGGAGGTGCTGGCCCACCACGCCCCGCAGCTCTCCGTGGACGCGATCCTGGTGGACGAGGGCGCGGTGACCGGCGGCGCCTTCGGCGACGCCGACCTGCCCGGTCTGGAGAAGGCCGCCGGGCGGATGGGCGGCGAACTGGTGCTCGACCGCGTGGCGGCGGCGGACGGCACCCCGCGACACGACCCCGAGCTCTTGGCCGCCGCGTACGACCGGATTTTCCGGACACATGGAAGGATCGGCGCATGGCGATGACGGCAGCGGTGAAGGACGAGATCAGCCGGCTCCCCGTCACCCGGACCTGCTGCCGCAAGGCGGAGGTGTCGGCGGTCCTGCGGTTCGCGGGTGGTCTGCACATTGTGAGCGGACGCATCGTGATCGAGGCGGAGCTCGACACCACCTTTGCGGCGAGGCGGCTGAGCAAGGACCTCCTGGAGATCTTCGGCCACTCCTCGGAGCTCGTGGTGATGGCCCCCGGCGGCCTGCGGCGCGGCAGCCGGTTCGTGGTGCGCGTGGTCAAGGACGGCGACCTGCTGGCGCGGCAGGTCGGGCTGGTGGACGGGCGGGGACGGCCGATCCGGGGCCTGCCCCCCGCGGTGGTCTCCGGCGCCACCTGCGACGCGGAGGCGGCCTGGCGCGGCGCGTTCCTGGCGCACGGCTCGCTGACCGAGCCCGGCCGGTCCTCCTCCCTGGAGATCACCTGCCCCGGCTCCGAGGCCGCGCTCGCCCTGGTCGGCGCGGCCCGCAGGCTCGGCATCGCCGCCAAGGCCCGCGAGGTCCGCGGCGTGGACCGGGTCGTGGTGCGCGACGGCGACGCCATCGGCGCGCTGCTCACCCGTCTCGGCGCCCACGAGGCGGTCCTCGCCTGGGAGGAGCGGCGGATGCGCCGCGAGGTCCGGGCCACCGCCAACCGGCTGGCCAACTTCGACGACGCCAACCTGCGCCGTTCCGCCCGCGCGGCGGTCGCGGCCGGGGCCCGGGTCCAGCGGGCGCTGGAGATCCTCGGCGAGGAGGTCCCCGAGCACCTGGCGGCCGCGGGCCGCCTGCGCATGGAGCACAAGCAGGCGTCCCTGGAGGAGCTGGGCTCGCTCGCCGACCCGCCGCTGACCAAGGACGCCGTCGCCGGCCGCATCCGCCGCCTGCTGGCCATGGCCGACAAGCGCGCCCAGGAGCTGGGCCTGCCCAGCACCGAGGCCAACCTGACCGAGGAGATGGTCGCGGGCTGAGCCCGCGCCCTGCCCGTCCGCCCTCCCCGTCCGCCCGGTGCGGCGGCACCGGGCGGACGGGCAGCCGGGCCGTCCCGGGGCGGACCCCTGCGACGGCCCGCCCCGCGTCGACCGCCCCGCCCGGCCGCGCACCCCCGCCGCGCCGGCACGTCCGCACGGAACGGCCGCACCGCCCGGCCGGCCGCGGCCGGCCCGGCCCCGGGCGGCGCTCCCGGCGGGTCCGCCCGGAGCCCGGACGGGACCCGGCGCGGACCGCCCCGACCCGCCTCCCGCGACCGAAGGGACGGTGCCGCCGTGCCGGAGTTCCGGTCCGATCCGCAGGTCGCCGCCCTGCTGGCGCTCACCTTCGTCAGCGGGGTGCTGGACGCCGTCAGCTTCCTCGGCCTCGGCCACGTCTTCACCGCCAACATGACCGGCAACCTGCTCATCCTCGGCTTCTCCGCCGCGGGTGCCCCCGGCTTCTCGGTCGGCCGGTCGCTGACCGCGCTCACCGGCTTCGTCCTCGGCACCGCCGTCGGCGGCCGCCTGGCCGCGGGGATGGCGGACGGGCCCCGGCACCGCTGGGTCGGCACCGCGCTCGCCGCCGAGGCGGTCCTCGTCTCCGTCGCGGCGGCCGTCGCGGCGACCGCGGCGGGCCGGACCGCCGAGCACGCCGTCGTCGCGGTCCTCGCCCTGGCGATGGGCATCCGCAACGCCACCGTCCGGCGGCTCGCCGTGCCCGACATGACCACCACCGTGGTCACCAGGACCCTCACCGGCCTGGTCGCGGACTCCTCCCTGGCGGGCGGCTCCAACCCCCGGGCGCTGAGGCGGGCCGGCGGCATCCTCGCCCTCGTGGCGGGCGCGGCCGCCGGGGCCTGGGTCCTGCCGCACCACGGTGCGGCCGCGGGCCTCCTCCTCGCCGCCGTCCTGGCCGCCGCCGTCGCGACCTCCCACACCGCCTGGGCGCACCGCGCCGCCCGGTGACCGCGGGGCCTGCCCCGGCCCGATCCCGGTCCGATCCCGGCCCGGCCGGTCCGGCCGCACGGCCTCCGTCCGGCGGCCGTGTCCGGATTGCCGCACCTGCGGCGGTTACCTAACGTCGAGGGATGAGGACTCTCCGCATCCGGGGCCCCCGTCGGCCGGGACGGCGGGCCAGGGCCGCAGCCGTCACCGCCGTGCTGGCCGCCGCCGCCCTCCCGGCGGTCGCCGCCGGGCCCCTGGCCTCCGGGCCGGCGGGTGTCACCGCGGGCGCCCCCGCGGACGGTCCGGGGGGCGGCCTCCCGACGGGCCTCGACCCGCGGATCACCGCGATCACGGAGAAGCCCGCCTACCGGCACGCCCACTGGGGACTGCTGGAGGAGGACCCGGCCGACGGCCGCGTCCTGCACGCCGTGGCGGCGGACGAGTTCTTCGTCCCCGGCTCCGCCGCCAAGCTCTTCACCGTCTCCGGCACCTGGCACACCCTCGGCGGCGACCACCGCTTCACCACCCCGGTCCACGCCGTCGGCACCCGCGCCGGCTCCGCCCTCCACGGCGACCTGGTGCTCGTCGGCCGGGGCGACCTCACGATGGGGGGCCGCACCAGGCCGGACGGCACCGTCGACTACCGCGCCGTCGACCACACCTACGCCGGCTCCGTCCCCGGCGCCGAGCTCACCCCCGAGGACCCGCTCGCCGGGATCGACGACCTCGCCCGCCAGGTCCGGCGGTCCGGCATCACCCGCGTGACCGGCGACGTGGTCGTCGACGACCGGCTCTTCACCGCGTACCCGGAGCTCGACCCCGCCCCGGCGCCGCTCATCGTCAACGACGACGTCATCGACCTGCTCACCACGCCGGGCAGCGCCCCCGGCCGCCCCGCCGTCCTCAGCTGGCGCCCGCAGGTGGCGCCGTACCGGGTCACCTCCACCGTGCGGACGGCCGCCGCCGGCACGCCCGCCGACGTCAGCGTCTCCGCCTCGCCCGACGGCACCCGCATCACCCTCTCCGGCACCGTCCCCGCCGGCGGCGCGCCCGTCCTGCGGGTCTCCCCGGTGAAGGACCCGGCCGCCTTCGGCCGCACCGCGTTCGTCGAGGCCCTGCGCCGCGCCGGGGTCTCCGTCGCCGCCCCCGCCACCGGTCCCAACCCGGTCCGCCGGCTGCCGGCCTCGTACGCGGGGGCGCCGCGCGTCGCGGCCCACGTCTCGCCCGTCTACGCCGAGTACGCGAAGCTGATCCTGAAGACCAGCCACAACCTCGGCGCCAATCTGGGCATCTGCCTCATGGCGGCCGCGGCCGGGAAGCACGGCTGCATCGACGGCTTCCCCGTGCTCACCCGGTTCCTGCGCACCGCCGGGGTCGACCCGGCGCAGGTGCAGCTGCTGGACGGCCGGGGCGGCAACCCCGTGGACCGGGCCACGCCCGCCGCCCAGACCCGCATCCTGCGGTACTGGCTGGGGACCCCCGACGCCGACCGGTTCCGCCGGGCACTGCCGCTGCTGGGCGTGGACGGCACCCTCGCCGGCTCGTGCACCGCCTGCCCGGCCCGCGGCAGGGTCTCCGCCAAGACCGGGACCGTCGCCGGCTTCGACGCGGTCAACCAGGGCCTGGCCGTCGGGGCCGAGACGGTCGCGGGCTACCTGGACGCCGGCCGCGGGCGGCGGCACACCTTCTACGTCGGCGTGAACGGGGCGGCCGTCCGGGACATCCAGGGGCTGCTGGCGGTCGCCGACGACCTCGCCCGGATCTCCGCCCTGCTCCAGGAGGACGCCGCCGGGCCCCCTGTCGGCCGCGCCCTGGGCCGGCGGGAGGCGGCCCGGCCCCCGTCCCGGTGGGACGCCGCCGCGCTCCCGTCCCGGCCGGCGACCGCGGTCCGGCTCCCGGCCGGGGCCCGGTCCCGGCTCCCGTCCCGGACGTCCGCCGCCGTCCGCCCCCCGGCCCGGTGAGCTGCGGTGCCGCCCCCGGCCCCACGGACGGCCCGCCGGACGGCCCCCGCGCCGTCCGCGCGGACCCCGCCGTCCGCCCGGGGAGGAGTCGCGCCCCCCGGACCGGGTACGGGAGGACTGTGAGAACCGGTCGGCCGGTCCCGGTCCAGGCGCTCCTGGCCGTGCTGCTCGCCGCCGTGGCGGCGCTGCTCGGCCCGGTCGGTGCTGCACGGGCCGCCACCGGCACCGGTGAGATCGCGGCCGCGCTGCGGCGCGACCCCGTCTACGTCGACCCCGCCGTGCGGGGCAGGCTCTCCGCTGCGGACGCGGCCGCCCTGTCCGCGCGGATCCGGGAGAGCGGCGTCCCCGTCTTCGTCGCCGTACTGCCCGACGACCCGGCGTACGGCGGGAACGCCGTCTTCGACCGGCTGCGCACCGCAGTGGGCCGGCCCGGCGTGTACGCGGTCGCGCTCGGCTCCCGGTTCGGCGCCGCCTCCGACTCCTCGGTGCTGCCCGGCCGCACCGCGCAGCAGCTCGCCGCCCGCAACGTGCGGGAGCACCGCGGGCAGCCCGCCGCCATCCTCGACGGCTTCGTCGCCGACGTCGAGGCGTCCCTGCAGGGCGGCGGCGCCCCGCGCAGCGGCGGGGGAGGCGGCGGAGGGGGCGGCGGGCTGCTGGTCGGCGTGCTGGCCGCGGCCGCCGTCGCGGGCGGCGGACTGCTGCTGGTCCGCAGGGCCTCGCGCCGACGGCGCCGCGAGGAGGAGCGGGCCGCGCTGGAGCAGGTCCGCGGCGCCGTCGACGAGGACATCACCTCCTACGGCGAGACCCTCGACCGGCTCGACTTCGACCCGGCCGCACCCGGCACCGGCCCGGAGATGCTGGACGACTACCGCACCGCCCTGGACGCGTACGAACGGGCCAAGCAGGCGCAGGCCGCGGCCGCCCGCCCGGAGGACGTCAGGGCCGTGACCGAGGCGCTGGAGGAGGGCCGGTTCGCGCTCGCCCGCCTCGACGCCCGCCGCACCGGCCGCCCGCTGCCCGAGCGCCGTCCCCCCTGCTTCTTCGACCCCCGGCACGGCCCCTCCGTGCGGGACGCCGACTGGGCGCCGCCCGGCGGCGCCGTCCGCCCGGTGCCGGTGTGCGCGGCGGACGCCGTCCGGATCGAGGACGGCCTGGAGCCGGTGTCCCGCACGGTGCCCACGGCCGGGGGCCGGGTGCCGTACTGGGAGGCGGGCCCGGCGTACGCGCCGTGGAGCGCGGGCTACTTCGGCGGCTACGGGTCGATGCTGCTGCCGGGCCTGCTGGTCGGCACCGCGCTGGGCGGGAGCCTGGGCCCGTGGGGGTACGGTGACGGCGGCTTCTCGGGCGGCCTCGGCGACGGCGGGGGAGACGGCGGCGACGGCGGCGACTTCGGGGGAGGCTTCGGCGACGGCGGGGGCGGCGGTGACTTCGGGGGCGGCTTCGGCGGCGGTGACGGAGGGGGCGGCGGCTTCTGACCGGACCGCCCGGCGGGGCGCGCCGGTCCGGCGGACCGCCCCCGCCGTCCGGTCCCCGGCCCTCCCGTGCGTGCCCGAACGGGCCGCGCCCGCACGGCGCGGCGAGAGGTGCGGCGCGTGGGGCGGGGCGGGCCCCGGGGCCCCGTCCGGCGGGCCGTACGGCCCCGTCGGCCCGACCGCGTGTGCTGCCGGACACGTGGGCGAGGTAGGGTCGTACTCGGTCGGGGACATCCCAAATCCACCCCGTCGGCTCAACGTCCGGCGTACCTAACGAGGAGATCGGTTCGTGACGATCCGGGTAGGCATCAACGGGTTCGGCCGCATCGGCCGCAACTTCTTCCGTGCGGCTCTGGCCCAGGGCGCGGACATCGAGATCGTCGGTGTCAACGACCTGACCGACAACGCGACCCTGGCGCACCTGCTCAAGTACGACACCATCCTGGGCCGCCTCGACGCCGAGGTCACCCACTCCGGTGACAGCATCACCGTCGGCGGGAAGACCTTCAAGGCGATCGCCGAGCGCGACCCGGCCGCCCTCCCGTGGGGCGAGCTCGGCGCGGACATCGTCATCGAGTCCACCGGCATCTTCACCAAGGCCGAGGCCGCGAAGAAGCACATCGCCGCCGGTGCCAAGAAGGTCATCATCTCGGCGCCCGCCTCCGACGAGGACATCACCATCGTGATGGGCGTCAACGAGGACAAGTACGACGCCGCGAAGCACCACGTCATCTCCAACGCCTCCTGCACCACCAACTGCGTGGCGCCGATGGCGAAGGTGCTGCTGGAGAACTTCGGCATCGTCAAGGGCCTGATGACCACGGTCCACGCGTACACCAACGACCAGGTCATCCTGGACTTCCCGCACAAGGACCTGCGCCGCGCCCGCGCCGCCGCGCAGAACATCATCCCGACCTCCACCGGCGCCGCCAAGGCGACCTCGCTGGTCATCCCGGAGCTCAAGGGCAAGCTGGACGGCATCGCCATGCGCGTCCCGGTCCCGACCGGCTCGGTCACCGACCTGGTGGTCACCCTGGAGCGCGAGGTCACCAAGGACGAGGTCAACGCCGCCTTCCAGAAGGCCGCCGAGGGCCAGCTCAAGGGCATCCTGTCCTACAGCACCGACCCGATCGTCTCCTCGGACATCGTCAACTGGCCGGCCTCCTGCACCTTCGACGCGCCGCTCACCATGGCCCAGGGCAACCAGGTCAAGGTCATCGGCTGGTACGACAACGAGTGGGGCTACTCCAACCGCCTCGTCGACCTGACCGCCTACGTCGGCGGCCGGCTCTGACACCCGCGGGCTGACGCGATGTGAGGGACGGGGCCCGGACGGCGCGCACGGCGCGCGTCCGGGCCCCGTCCCCTGTCCCGCCCGCGCACGCGGGCGCACCGCACCCTCAGCGCACCGCCCGGCGGCCCGCCGCAGCGCCGCCGTCCTCTCCGCACCTCGGCACCGCCATCAGGAGACCCCACCGTGAAGACCCTCGACGACCTGGACGTCGCCGGCAAGCGGGTGTTCGTCCGCGCCGACCTCAACGTCCCGCTCTCCGGTGAGACCATCACCGACGACGGCCGGATCCGCGCCGTCGCCCCCACGATCGCCAAGCTGGCGCAGTCCGGCGCGAAGGTGGTCGTCGCCTCCCACCTGGGCCGCCCCAAGGGCGCCCCGGACCCGCAGTTCTCCCTCGCGCCCGTCGCCCGCCGCCTCGGCGAGCTCCTCGGCCGCGACGTCGTCTTCGCCGCCGACACCGTCGGCGACAGCGCCCGGGCCGCCGTGGCCGCGCTGGCCGACGGCCAGGTGGTGCTGCTGGAGAACCTGCGCTTCAACCCCGGCGAGACCAGCAAGGACGACGCCGAGCGCGGCGCCTTCGCCGACGCCCTCGCCGCCCTGGCCGACCTGTACGTCGGCGACGGCTTCGGCGCCGTGCACCGCAGGCACGCCTCGGTGTACGACCTGCCGGCCCGGCTGCCGCACGCCGCCGGCCAGCTCGTCACCGCCGAGGTCGGCGTCCTCAAGCGCCTCACCGAGGACGTCGCCCGCCCCTACGCGGTGGTGCTCGGCGGCTCCAAGGTCTCCGACAAGATCGGCGTCATCGAGAACCTCCTCGACAAGGCCGACCGCATCCTCGTCGGCGGCGGCATGGTCTTCACCTTCCTCAAGGCCAAGGGGTACGAGGTCGGCTCCAGCCTGCTGCAGGAGGACCAGATCCCGGTCGTGCAGGAGTACCTGGAGCGGGCCGAGAAGGCCGGCGTGGAGTTCGTCCTCCCCGTCGACGTCGCCGTCTCCGCCTCCTTCCCCGACGTCAAGGGCGGCGCCCCGGTCGAGGACTTCGAGGTCGTGCCCGCCGACGCCATGCCCGAGGGCAGGCTGGGCCTGGACATCGGCCCGGAGAGCGGCCGGCTGTTCGCGTCCAAGCTGGCCGACGCCGCGACCGTCTTCTGGAACGGCCCGATGGGCGTCTTCGAGCACCCCGCCTTCGCCGAGGGCACCAAGGCCGTCGCGCAGGGCCTGCTCGACAGCCCGGCGTTCACCGTGGTCGGCGGCGGCGACTCCGCCGCTGCCGTCCGCACCCTGGGCTTCGACGAGAACGCCTTCGGCCACATCTCGACCGGCGGAGGGGCCAGCCTCGAGTACCTCGAGGGCAGGACGCTCCCCGGCCTCGCCGCACTGGAGGACTGAACCACCATGAGCGACACCACCCCCCGCACCCCGCTGATGGCGGGCAACTGGAAGATGAACCTCAACCACCTCGAGGCCATCGCCCACGTCCAGAAGCTCGCCTTCGCCCTCACCGACAAGGACTACGACGCGGTCGAGGTCGCGGTGCTGCCGCCCTTCACGGACCTGCGCTCGGTGCAGACCCTCGTCGACGGCGACAAGCTCCGCATCCGCTACGGCGCCCAGGACGTCTCGGCGCACGACGGCGGCGCCTACACCGGCGAGGTCTCCGGGCCGATGCTGGCGAAGCTGAAGTGCACCTACACGGCGATCGGCCACTCCGAGCGCCGCCAGTACCACGGCGAGGACGAGCCGCTCGTCAACGCCAAGGTCAAGGCCGCCTTCCGCCACGGCATCGTGCCGATCCTCTGCGTCGGCGAGGGCCTGGACGTCCGCAAGGCCGGCAACCAGGTCGCGCACACCCTCGCCCAGGTCGACGGCGCCCTGGAGGGCGTGCCGGCCTCCGACGCCGAGCGCGTCGTCGTCGCGTACGAGCCGGTGTGGGCCATCGGCACCGGCGAGGTCGCCACCCCCGAGGACGCCCAGGAGGTGTGCGGGGCGATCCGCGCCCGCCTGGCCGAGCTCTACGACGCCGACCTGGCGTCGAAGGTCCGCGTCCTGTACGGCGGCTCGGTGAAGGCCTCCAACGCGGCCGGCATCATGGCGCAGCCCGACGTGGACGGCGCCCTGATCGGCGGCGCGGCCCTGGACCCGGACGAGTTCGTCAAGATCGTGCGCTACCGCGAGCAGGCGGTAGGCTGACGGCCCCAGGCTGTCATACCCTGGCCGTGACACTGTGAGGGGCCGGACCGCCACGGCGGTCCGGCCCCTCGCTCCGGAACGAGAGAGTTGGTCCCGCCGTGATCCTCGGCTTCTCGATCGCCCTGATCCTCTTCAGCCTGCTGATGATCCTGCTCGTGCTCCTGCACAAGGGCAAGGGCGGCGGCCTCTCCGACATGTTCGGCGGCGGCATGTCCTCCTCCATCGGCGGCTCCTCCGTCGCCGAGCGGAACCTGGACCGCATCACCATCGTGGTCGGCCTCGGCTGGTTCGCCTCCATCGTCGTGCTCTCGCTGCTGCTGAAGTACAAGTAGCCGACGGCCCGGCTGCGGAGGAGAACTGACGCACCGTCGCCGCCCCGCCTATCCTGGGGGGAGGGCCGGCCCCGTCCGGGGACCGGCTTTCCCGGAGGCGGTGCGGACGTGCTGCCCGCACCTCCGTACACTGGGACGCCCTTGCCGCCGTCCCGCGGCCGCCCGCGCCTCGCGCCGGGCCCGTCGTGCGGGGGAGGGGCGGGAACGCATCGCACCAGCACGCAGGGAGTCAGACCGTGGCAAGTGGCAACGCCATCCGTGGCAGCAGGGTCGGGGCCGGGCCGATGGGTGAGGCGGAGCGCGGCGAGTCCGCCCCGCGGATCCGCATCTCCTTCTGGTGCGCCAACCGGCACGAGACCCGCCCCAGCTTCGCCTCCGACGCGGCGGTCCCCGAGACCTGGGACTGCCCCCGCTGCGGCTTCCCCGCCGGGCAGGACCAGGACAACCCGCCGGCCCCGCCGCGCACCGAGCCGTACAAGACCCACCTCGCCTACGTCCGCGAGCGGCGCAGCGACGCCGACGGCGAGGCGATCCTCGCCGAGGCCCTCGCCAAGCTCCGCGGCGAGATCTGACCCGCCCGCGAGCCGGCGGCGGCCGCCGCGTGCGGACCCGTGCGGCCCGCCCCGGCGGCGCCCGGTCCCTCGGTGTCCGGTCTTTCGGCGCCCGGTCCGGCTGCGCCCGCCCCGGCGGGGCCCGGTCCGCAGCCGCCGGCGCCGCGGGCCGCCACCGCGGACACCTCCCCCCGGGCGTGTCCGGTGCGCCCGCGGCGCCGTCCCTCCTCCTCCCCTCCCGGGGAGGCCCCCGGCCCCGCGGCGTCCCTCACCCCTGGGGCGCCGCCGCGTACGGGTACGGGCCGCCCTGCTGCGCCGGGTAGCCGTAGCCGTACCCCGGCGGCATCGCCT
Organism: Streptomyces sp. NPDC001380; assembly: GCF_042895785.1. Lineage (NCBI taxonomy): Bacteria > Bacillati > Actinomycetota > Actinomycetes > Kitasatosporales > Streptomycetaceae > Streptomyces > Streptomyces sp. NPDC001380. The sequence goes on from NZ_JBIAWP010000005.1 coordinate 91,948, forward strand.
GCGGGTGCATCTGCTGCACCGCGATCTGCGGCACGGCCACCTGCGGGATCCCGGCCTGCGGCAGCGGGACCTGCTGCACCTGCGCCGGGTACGCCTGCCCCGCGGGCAGCCCGGGCACGGCGCCCGCAGGCGGCGCGGGCGGCCCCGCGGGCGCCGTCCCCTGGCCGGCCGGCAGCTGCGCCGCCGCACGGGACGGCGGAAGCGGCGTGCTCGGCCACCCCGGCGCCGCACCCGTCCCGTACAGCACCGCGAGCATCCCGGCCACCAGCCGCTGCTGGTCGTGGACCGGGCGCACCGCCAGCCGCAGGAACCGGGGCCCCATCCCCAGCCGGTCGCCGCACGCGCCGACGGACACGCCGTGCCCGTCGAGGAGCGCCTCGCGCATGCGGGAGCCGTCCACGCCCTCCGGCAGCCGTGTGAGCAGGAAGTTGGCCTGCGAGGGCAGCACCCCGAGCCCCGGCACCGCCTGCAGGTTCCGGAACATCGCCTGCCGGTCGCGGACCACGATCCGCAGGCTCTCGCGGTACTCGGCCATGCGCTCGCGGAGCAGCAGCACCATCGCCTCGGCGAAGGAGTTGAGGTTGCGCGGCGGCAGGGCGCCGCGGATCCGGTGCGCCAGGGCCGGGTTGGCCACCAGGTGGCCCAGCCGCACGCCGGGGAGCCCGGCGTTGCGGCCGAGGCTCCGCAGCACGACCACGTTGGGCCGCAGCACGGCCTGGTCGGCGACCGACGGCTCCTGCTCGGCGTCGGCGAAGTCCACGGCCGACTCGTCCACCACCACGAGGTCCAGGTCGGCGAGGCCGTCCAGCAGCCGCAGCACCTCGCTCCGGGGGAGGTGGGTGCCGTCCGGGTTGTTCGGGTTGCACAGGACGGCGGCCCGGGAGCCGCGCTGCCGCACGAACGCCAGGTAGGCGTCGACGTCCAGCCGGAAGCCGTCCTCCTCGCGGAGCAGGAACATGTCGACCCGCTTCCCGGTCCCCAGCGGCTGGTCGGTCCAGCGGCGCGAGGTGGGGACGGGGACGGCGACGCTCTCGCGCAGCAGCAGGTGGTCGATCCAGGTGACCAGCTCGGTGGAGCCGTTGCCGAGGACGACCGTCTGCGGGTGGAGGCCCAGCGCCGCGCACGCCTCGGCGGTGACGGCCCCCGCGTCGAGGGGGTGGTGGGTCAGGAGGGCGGCCATGCCCTGCCGCAGCCGGTCCATCAGCTCGGGGCCGGGGAAGTACGGGTTGCCGGGCGTGCGGAAGTCGGCCAGGCCGGCGTGCCCGCCGTGCGGGGACGGCGGCGACGGGGACCACGGGGGGCCGGGCGCGCCCTGCTGGGGCGGCGGGACGTCGAGGGCCTGGGACATGGTCCGGGGTACTCCTCCCAGGGGCGGGCGGCGGCGCCCCGCTCCCGTCGGCGGCTGCGGCGGGGCCCCGGGACGGGAACGGCACCGGGGCCCGGCGCTTCCTACGCGCGGGTACCGGGTGCGGTTCAGCCGTGCGTCCCGGCACGCCCCGGCACGCCGGTCCTGCGCCGGACCGGACCGGGGGTGCGGGCGGCGGGCACTGCGGGCGCGGTGCGGTGCGGCGCCCGGAGGGCGGCCCGGCCGGCCGGGCCGACGGCGGCCCGGCAGCGGCCGGGGGCGGCCTCCGGGCACCCGCCGGAGGCGTTAGGAAACGATTCGGGCAAGGGGCGCTACCGAATGGTCACTTCTTCCCCGCCAAAGGGTACGGTTCTGCGCACTGACGCCGCGGCCCGCCGCCGCGGCCGTGCGCGGCTGTCCGGGGGAAGCATGCATCTGCCTTTCAGGGGTCCGACCATCCGTGCCAGGATCCTCCGCCTGGTCCTCGTCCCCGTGGTCGCCCTGCTGGCGCTCTGGACCTTCGCCGTGGTGTCGACCGTCGGCGACCTGCGGGCGCTGATCAAGGTCGAGGGCGTCTACGGCTGGTTCGGAGCCTCCGTGGACCACGTCGTCGGCGAGGTCCAGGTCGAGCGGCGCTACGCCGCCGAGTACCTGGCCTCCGGCGGCAGTGCGGCGTCGCTCGCCCGCCTGACCACCGCCCAGCACAGCTCCGACGAGGCGGTGCGAGGCCTGCGCACGGCCGTCGCCGACCGGGGCCACTGGGGGGACCTCACCGCGGGTCAGAAGGCCTCCCTCACCGCCATGGTCGCCGCGACCGACCGCCTGACCGCCCTGCGCGCCGAGGTGCTCGGCCGGAAGACCACCTGGGACCGTGCGATCGACGGCTACAGTGCCGTCATCGAGCCCGCGGCCGCCGTGGAGTCCGCGCTGACCGCCCTCCAGGCGGGCCACCTCGCCCGCGAGGTGCAGAACCTCTTCGAGCTGGTCCGCGACCGCGAGTTCGTCTCCCGCGCCGACGCCATGGGCTCCGCCGCCGCGGCCGCCGGGCGCTTCACCTCCGCCCAGTACCGGGCCTTCGCCTCCACGGTGGAGGACCGCCGGATCTTCTACCGCACCTACGTCCCGACGCTCCCCGCCGACTCCCGCGCCGCCTTCGACGCCTTCTCCCGCAGCCCCGAGTACGCGGCCCTGGAGCGCGCGGAGGACGCGGTGCTCGCCGGCGGACCGCAGGGGGTCCGCCCCGCCGTGGCCCGCTCCGACTGGCGCCCCACCATGGAGCACGCCCTCGGCCGCTACGAGCACCTGGCGAAGGACGCCGGCCACAACTTCGCCGTCCGCGGCCGGTCCTACGCCGACGGCCAGCTGCTCCACGCCGGGATCGCCGGCGGCCTCGGCCTGCTCGCCGTCGTCCTCTCCGTGTGGTTCTCGGTCCGCACCGGCCGCGGCATCTCCCGCAGCCTGGCCGGCCTGCGCGACGCAGCCGACCTGCTGGCCTCCCGCCAGCTGCCCGACGTGGTGCGCCGGCTGAGCGCCGGCGAGCAGGTCGACGCCGCCGCGGAGGCGCCGCCGCTGCCCTTCGGCGACGACGAGGCGGGCCAGGTCGGACGGGCCCTCAACGAGGCCCGCCACGCGGCGGTGGAGGCCGCCGTCGAGCAGGCCCGGCTCCGCCGCGGCGTCTCCGCGGTCTTCCTCAACATCGCCCGGCGCAGCCAGGCGCTGGTGCACCGCCAGCTCAAGCTGGTCGACGCCCTGGAGCGCCGCACCACCGACCCGGACGAGCTGGAGGCCCTCTTCCGCATCGACCACCTCACCACCCGCATGCGCCGTCACGCCGAGAACCTGATCATCCTCTCCGGCGCGACGCCCGGCCGGATGTGGCGCCGGCCGGTCCCCCTGGTGGACGTGGTCGCCGCGGCCGCCGGCGAGGTGGAGGACTACGCCCGCGTCGTGGTGCCGTCGATGGCCCCCGCGGCCGTCGTCGGGGAGGCCGTCGCCGACGTCGTCCACCTGGTGGCCGAGCTGATGGAGAACGCGACCGCCTTCTCGCCCCCGGACACCCAGGTCACCCTGCGCACAGGATCGGTCGCCCACGGGTTCGTCCTGGAGATCGACGACCGCGGGCTCGGCATGGACGCCCGGGAGATGGCCGAGGCCAACCGCGCGCTCGCCCGGCCCGACGCCGACGTCGACCTCACCCGCACCGAGCGGCTGGGCCTCTTCGTGGTGGGCCGCCTCGCCGGCCGCCACGGCATCGAGGTCACGCTCTGCCGCTCGCCGTACGGGGGGACCACGGCCGTGGTCTTCCTGCCGAAGGCCGTCCTGGCGGACCCCGCCGACCCCGCCGACCCCGCCGACCCCGCCGGCCCGGACGACCCGGCCGCCGCGCCCGTCCCCGCGGACACCGCCGGCCCGGTCCCGGCCGGGGCGGCGGGCGTCGGCCTGGCCGCGGTGCCGTCCCGGCCCCGCACGGACGCGCTCCGCCCCCTGGCGGCCGCGGGGGTGCCCGCCGGGGCCGCACCCGCACCGGCCGCCCGGCCGGTCCGCGCCCTGGCGGCGGTCCCCGCCGTCCCCGCCCGCGCCCGCGGGGCGGCGGAGGAGCCCGCCGCCGCGGAGGCCCCGGCGACGGCACTGCCCCGGCGCGTCCGGGAGGGCGCCGACCCGGCCGGCCGCCCCGGTGCGGCCCCGCACCCCGACCCCGACCCCGGCCCCGGGCCGGAACCGGACCGGGTCCCGGCCGGCACCGCAGGCGCCCCCGCCCCCGCCGCGGGGCTGCCCCGCCGGGTGCGGCAGGCCAACCTCGCCCCCGGCCTGCGCGAGGAGCCCGCCCCGCCGTCCCCCCGCAGCTCCGCCGGGACCGCGACCCCGGAGCAGGTGCGCGCCGTCTTCGGCGCCTTCCAGCACGGACTGGCCCTCGCCCGCGCCGACGACGCCCCGCCGCGCCCCGGCGCGACCGGCGCCCCCGGCACGGCCGCAGCCGACGCCACCGCCGAGGAGGACCACAGATGAGCGCAGCACACCCCGACCGCGGCCTCGACTGGCTGCTGGAGGACCTGGTCACCCGGACCGGCGCCGTCCGGCAGGCCGTCCTGCTCTCCGCCGACGGCCTGGCCACGGCGGCGTCCACGGGCCTCGCCCAGGACGACGTGGAGCACCTCGCGGCCCTCTGCGCCGGCTTCCACAGCCTGGCCAAGGGCGTCGGCACCCAGTTCGAGGCGGGCGCCGTCCGGCAGACCATGGTGGTGCTCGACGACGCGTACCTCTTCGTCGTCCCGGCGGGGAACGGCAGCTGCCTCGCCGTCCTCGCCGACCCGGGCGCCGACGTGGGCCAGCTCGCCTACGAGACGGCGCTCCTGGTCAAGCGGACCGGCCAGCACCTGCAGACCCCGGCGCGGGCCGCCTCCGCCGGGGCGGCCGCCGAACGGACGCCGTGACCGCGGCCCGCGGCGCCGACGGGTCCGGCGCGCACTGGTTCGAGGAGGAGGCCGGGCCGCTGGTCCGCCCCTACACCTTCACCCGGGGCCGCACCCGGCCGGCCCGCGAGCACGAGCTGGAGCTGATGTCCGTGGTCACGCCGGTCCCCGGCGTCGCGGCGCCGGTGCTGGACCACGCCCGCAGCTCGCTGCTCCGCCTGCTCGGCGGCACGCCGCGCCCGGTCGCCGAGCTGGCGGCCGACGCGGACCTCCCGCTGGGGGTGGTCCGGGTGCTGCTCGGCGACCTGCTGGACGCGGGCCTCGTCCGGGTGGCCCCGCCGCCGCTGCGGACCGGCCGCCCGGACGCGGCGCTGCTGCGCGAGGTGGTCGAGGGCCTGCGCCGCCTCTGACCCGGCGGCGCCCGCTCCCTGCCGTCCTCCGGTCCCGTCCGCCTGCACACGGCCGCTCTCCCGCGCCCGCCCGCCCGCACCCGCACCCGGATGTCAGCCGCCGTTGGGGTTCCCGCACACCGCCCGGGGAGCCGGACGGTGTACGAAGGGGGGCCGCGCGTCGCCGGTTCGGCCGCGCGCCGCCGGGCAGGCGGTCCGGGAGGGATCGGGATCGATTAGTTTGTCTTCTGATGTCAGCAGGCCGACCGGGCTGACCAGGGACGACGGCGTCGCTGGCCCGCACACCACGGGCCTGCGCCCCCGCTCCGGCCCGCCCCTGCGCGGTAGAGCCGATGACGAGGAGAAGTGGACGGATGTCCGAGAAGAACACGTACGGCGGCACCCGGCTCGACCGGACGCCCGAGTGGGCCGCCCTGGCGAAGCACCGCGAGGAGCTGGGGGACGCACACCTGCGCCGCCTCTTCGCGGACGACCCCGGGCGCGCCGAGCGGTACACGGTGCAGGTCGGCGACCTGCACCTGGACTACTCCAAGCACCTGGTGACCGACGAGACCCTGGAGCTGCTGCGCGCGCTGGCCCGGGCCCGCGGGGTCGCGGAGCTGCGGGACGCGATGTTCCGCGGCGAGCGCATCAACACCACCGAGGACCGCGCCGTGCTCCACACCGCGCTGCGCGCCCCGCGCGACGCCGTGGTGGAGGTGGACGGCGAGAACGTCGTCCCCGCCGTCCACGAGGTACTGGACCGGATGTCCTCCTTCGCCGACGCCGTGCGCGGCGGCATGTGGGTCGGCCACACCGGACGGCGCATCAGGAACGTCGTCAACATCGGCATCGGGGGCTCCGACCTCGGCCCGGCCATGGCCTACGAGGTGCTGCGCCCCTTCACCGACCGCTCCCTGACGTTCCGCTTCGTCTCGAACGTGGACGGCGCCGACCTCCACGAGGCGGTCCGCGACCTCGACCCGGAGGAGACCCTCTTCATCGTCTCCTCCAAGACCTTCACCACCATCGAGACCATCACCAACGCCACCGCCGCCCGGCAGTGGCTGCTGGACGGCCTCGGCGGCGACGGCAGCGCGGTGGCCATGCACTTCGTGGCGGTCTCGACCAACGCCGACGAGGTGGCGAGGTTCGGCATCGACACCACCAACATGTTCGGGTTCTGGGACTGGGTGGGCGGCCGCTACTCCTACGACTCCGCCATCGGCCTCTCGCTGATGATCGCGATCGGCCCGGAGCGCTTCCGCGAGATGCTCGACGGCTTCCACCTGGTCGACGAGCACTTCCGCACGGCCCCGCCGGAGGCCAACGCCCCGCTGCTCATGGGCCTGCTCGGCGTCTGGTACGGGCAGTTCTTCGACGCGCAGTCGCACGCCGTGCTGCCGTACAGCCACTACCTCTCCCGCTTCACCGCCTACCTCCAGCAGCTGGACATGGAGTCCAACGGCAAGTCGGTGGACCGCGACGGCGAGCCGGTGGCGTGGCAGACCGGCCCGGTGGTCTGGGGCACGCCCGGCACCAACGGCCAGCACGCGTACTACCAGCTGCTCCACCAGGGCACCAGGACGATCCCGGTGGACTTCGTCGGCTTCGCCCGCCCCGTCGCCGAGCTCGGCTCCCTGGGCGGCCAGCACGACCTGCTGATGGCCAACCTCTTCGCCCAGGGCCAGGCCCTGGCGTTCGGGAGGACCGCCGAGGAGGTCGCCGCCGAGGGCGTGCCCGCCGAGCAGGTCCCGCACCGCACCTTCCGCGGCAACCACCCCTCGACCACGGTCCTGGCCGCCGAGCTCAGCCCGTCGGTGCTGGGCCAGCTGGTCGCGCTCTACGAGCACAAGGTGTTCGTCCAGGGCGCGGTCTGGGGCATCGACTCCTTCGACCAGTGGGGCGTGGAGCTGGGCAAGGTGCTCGCCAAGCGCGTCGAGCCCGCCCTGACCGAGGGCGCCGAGGTGCCCGGCCTGGACGCCTCCACCGCGGCCCTCGTCGCCCGCTACCGGTCCCTGCGCGGCCGCTGACGGGCCGCCACCGCCCCTCCCGGGGAGGGGCGGTGGCACACCGGCGGGAGAGCCCCCGGGAGAGAGCCGCCGGGAGGGAACCGCCGGGAGAGAGCCGTCGGGAGAGAGCCGTCGGGAGGGAACCGTCGGGAGGGAACCGCCGGGAGAGCCTCCGGGAGGACGGACGGCCCCGGACCCCGCCTCGCGGCGCGGTCCGGGGCCGTTCCCCGTGCGTCCCCGAGGGGGCGCCCCTCAGGCCGGCGGGTAGAGGTCCGCCGGGATGGCCGAGGCCGCGGCGCGGTCCAGCAGCCACAGGGTGCGGTTCGTCCCGTACGCGCCGGAGGCCGGTGCCTGCACCTCGCCCGGGCCGGACAGGGCCAGCGCCACCGCGTCGGCCTTGTCCTCGCCCGCGGCCAGCACCCACACCTCGTGCGCGGCGCGGATCGCGGGCAGGGTGAGCGAGACCCGGGTCGGCGGCGGCTTGGGCGAGCCGTGCACGCCCACCACCGTCCGGCCGGTCTCCCGCACCCCGGGGTGCTCGGGGAAGAGCGACGCCACGTGGGTGTCCGGCCCCATCCCCAGCAGCAGCACGTCGAACGACGGCACCCCGGCGTGGTCCTCCGGTCCGGCGGCCTTCGCGAGGTCCGCGGCGTACTGCTCCGCGGCGGCCTCGACGTCGTCCCCGGCCGGGCCGTCGGAGGCGGGCATGGCGTGCACCCGCTCCGGGTCCAGCGGCACCCGGTCCAGCAGCGCCTCCCGGGCCTGGACGACGTTGCGCTCCGGGTCGCCCTCGGGCAGGAACCGCTCGTCGCCCCACCACAGGTCCAGCCGCGACCAGTCCACCGCGTCGCGCGCCGGGGAGGCGGCGATCGCGGCGAGCAGGGCGTTGCCGTTGCGGCCGCCCGTCAGCACCACCGAGGCGGTGCCGCGGGCGGCCTGCACGTCCACGATCCGGGTGATCAGCCGGGCCGCGGCGGCCTCGGCCATCAGCTCCTTGTCGCGGTGCACCACGAGCTGCGGCGGGAGGGTCACGACCCGCCCTGCTTCCCGGAGCCGGAGCCGGAGTCGTCCGCCCTGCCCGAGCGCGTGGTGCGCTTCGCGGAGGCCGTCCTCCTGGCCGGGGTGGAGACCTTCGCCGTCACCCGGGAGCGGGACGCGGCCTTGGCGACGGTGGTGGCCGCCTTCGGCTTCGCCGCCTCCTCCTTGCCCTCGGAGGCGTCCCCGGAGGACCCGTCCTTCCCCCCGGCGGCCCGCTCGCTCTCGCCGGGCGCCAGCAGCGTCGCCACGCCGGTGCGGACCGCGGAGGCGTAGATGTCGTCCGGGTCGAGCCGGCGCAGCTCCTCGGCGATCAGCTCGGCGGTCTCCCGCCGCTTGAGCGCCACCTGGCGGTTCGGCTGGTCGGGCATGGAGAGCGTCGCCATCAGGCCGTCGCCGCGGTCGAGGACCACGTCGCCGCCGTCGGTGCGCAGCCGCACCGCGGTGAGGCCGGGGCCGTTGCTGACCACCCGCTCCACCGGGATCTTCAGCCGGCTGGCGAGCCACATCCCGAGCAGCTCGACGCTCGGGTTGTAGGACTCGCCCTCGACGACGGCCGAGGTGACCCAGGCCCGCCGCTGGTCCATGGCGGCCGCGAGCATGCTGCGCCAGGGCGTGATGCGGGTCCAGGCCAGGTCGGTGTCGCCGGGGGCGTAGTGGGCGGCCCGCACGTCGAGGGCCTCCACCGGGGACTCCGCGGTCAGGGCGTCGGTGATCCGCCGCTGGGCGAGCGCGCCCAGCGGGTCGGCCGCCGGGTTCTCCGGGGAGTTCTCCGGCCACCAGACCACCACGGGGGCGTCCGGCAGCAGCAGCGGCAGCACGACGGACTGGGCGTGGTTGGCCAGCTCGCCGTGGAGGCGCAGCAGAACGGTCTCGCCGGTGCCCGCGTCGGAGCCGACCCGGATCTCGGCGTCGAGCCGGGTCTCGGCGCGGGCCCGCGGCGAGCGGCCGGGGCGCTTGATGACCGCGAGGATCCGGGAGGGGTGCTCGCGGGAGGCGTCGCCGGCCGCCTTGAGGGCGTCGTAGGCGCTGCCCTCGTCGGTGACGACGACGAGGGTGAGGACCATGCCGATGGCGGCGGTGCCGATGGAGCGGCGGGCCTCCGTCAGGGCGCTGTTGATCTTGCTGGACGTGGTGTCCGTCAGGTCGGTCTTCATGGCCGGCGCCAGCTCCTGCCGTCTCGTGCGAGCATCTGGTCCGCCTCGGCCGGCCCCCAGGTGCCGGCCGCGTACTCGGCCGGCCTGCCGTGCTTCTCCCAGTACTCCTCGATCGGGTCGAGGATCTTCCAGGAGAGCTCGACCTCCTGGTGGCGGGGGAAGAGGTTGGCGTCGCCGAGCAGCACGTCCAGGATCAGCCGCTCGTACGCCTCGGGGCTGGACTCGGTGAAGGACTCGCCGTAGGCGAAGTCCATGGTGACGTCGCGGACCTCCATCGCGGTGCCCGGCACCTTGGAGCCGAACCGCACCGTGACGCCCTCGTCCGGCTGCACCCGGATGACCAGGGCGTTCTCGCCCAGCTCCTCCGTGGCGTAGGAGTCGAACGGCAGGTAGGGGGCGCGCTGGAAGACCACCGCGATCTCGGTGACGCGGCGGCCCAGCCGCTTGCCGGTCCGCAGGTAGAAGGGGACCCCGGCCCAGCGCCGGGTGTTGACCTCCAGCTTGACCGCGGCGTAGGTGTCGGTCTTGGACGAGGGGTCGATGCCGTCCTCCTCCAGGTACCCGATCACCTCCTCGCCGCCCTGCCAGCCGTGCGTGTACTGGCCGCGCACGGTGTGCTTGCCCAGGTCCTCCGGGAGCCTGACCGCGCCCAGGACCTTGATCTTCTCCGCCACCAGGGCGTCGGCCTCGAAGGAGGCCGGCTCCTCGATGGCGGTGAGGGCGAGCAGCTGCAGCAGGTGGTTCTGGATGACGTCGCGGGCGGAGCCGATGCCGTCGTAGTACCCGGCGCGGCCGCCGATGCCGATGTCCTCCGCCATGGTGATCTGCACGTGGTCGACGTACGACCGGTTCCAGATCGGCTCGAACATCGTGTTGGCGAAGCGCAGCGCCAGGATGTTCTGGACCGTCTCCTTGCCCAGGTAGTGGTCGATCCGGAAGACCTCCTGCGGCGGGAAGACCTCGTGGACGACCTTGTTCAGCTCCTGGGCGGAGGCGAGGTCGTGGCCGAACGGCTTCTCGATGACCGCGCGGCGCCAGGAGCCCTCCGGCGGGTCGGCCAGCCCGTGCTTCTTGAGCTGCTCGACGACCTTGGGGAAGAACTTCGGCGGCACGGACAGGTAGAAGGCGAAGTTGCCGCCCGTGCCCTGCGCCTTGTCCAGGTCCTCGATGGTGGAACGCAGCGTGTCGAACGCCTCGTCGTCGTCGAACTCGCCGGGCACGAACCGCATGCCCTTGGCCAGCTGCTGCCAGACCTCCTCGCGGAAGGGGGTGCGGGCGTGCTCCTTGACGGCGTCGTGGACGACCTGCGCGAAGTCCTCGTCCGCCCAGTCCCGGCGGGCGAAGCCGACCAGGGAGAAGCCCGGGGGCAGCAGCCCCCGGTTCGCCAGGTCGTAGACCGCGGGCATGAGCTTCTTGCGCGACAGGTCGCCGGTGACGCCGAAGATGACCAGACCGGACGGGCCCGCGATGCGGGGGAGTCGCCGGTCCGCGGGGTCCCGCAGCGGGTTGCGCTGCGGGAGCCCGGCTGAATCTGACTTGCTCACTTGGGGTTGCCCCGTTTCGTCAGACGGCTGTGGGGACCGGGGTCACTTGCCGGACTTCTTCGCGAAGTCCTCGAGCGCGGCGGTGATGGTGTCCAGGAGCTCGTTCCAGGACGCCTCGAACTTCTCGACGCCCTCGTCCTCGAGCACCTGCACGACGTCGTCGTAGTCCACGCCGGCCGCCGCGATGGCGTCCATGTCGGCCTTGGCCTGCGCGTAGGCGCCGGTGACGGTGTCACCGGTGACCGTCCCGTGGTCGCCGGTCGCGTCCAGGGTGGCCTGCGGCATGGTGTTGACGGTGCCGGGGGCGACCAGCTCGGTGACGTACAGGGTGTCCGGCAGCGCCGGGTCCTTCACACCGGTGGACGCCCACAGCGGGCGCTGCGGCTTGGCGCCGGCGGCCTCCAGCGCCTTCCAGCGCTCGGAGCCGAACACCTCCTCGTACGCCTGGTAGGCGAGGCGGGCGTTGGCGATCGCGGCCTTGGAGCGCAGCTGCTTCGCCTCGCCGCCGATCTTGTCCAGCCGCTTGTCGATCTCGGTGTCGACGCGGGAGACGAAGAACGACGCCACCGACTCGATGGTGGAGAGGTCGTGGCCGTTCGCCTTCGCCTTCTCCAGGCCGGCGAGGAAGGCGTCCATGACGGCCCGGTAGCGCTCCAGGGAGAAGATCAGCGTGACGTTGACGCTGATCCCCTGGCCCAGGGTCTCCGTGATGGCGGGCAGGCCGGCCCTGGTGGCGGGGATCTTGATGAAGACGTTGGGGCGGTCCACCAGCCACCACAGCTGGCGGGCCTCGGCCAGGGTGGCGTCGGCGCGGTGCGCCAGGCGCGGGTCCACCTCGATGGAGACGCGACCGTCGCGGCCGTTGCTGGCGTCGTACACCGGGCGCAGCACGTCGGCGGCCTCGCGGACGTCCGCCGTCGTGATCATCCGGACGGCCTCCTCCGTGGTGACGCCGCGCACCGCGAGGTCGCGGAGCTGCTCGTCGTAGGAGTCGTCCTTGCCGCCGATGGCCTTCTGGAAGATCGTCGGGTTGGTGGTGACGCCCACCACGTGCTTGTCGCGCACCAGCTCGGCCAGGTTGCCCGTCCTCAGCCGGGTGCGGCTGAGGTCGTCCAGCCAGATGGCCACGCCTTCGTCGCTGAGGCGCTTGAGTGCGTCCGTCATGGTCTGCTTCTTCTTCCTCTTCGTCTTCGTCGGTCTTCGTCGGCGGCGGCCCCGGCGGAGGGTGGTCCCGCCGGGGCCGGGGGCGGGGCCGCGCGTCCCGAGTGCGGTCGGTACGCGGCCCGCGCCCCCGCGGGTTCAGCGGGTCGCCGCGGTGATCGAGTCGTGCGCTGCGGCGACCACGGCCTCGGCCGTCATGCCGAACTGCTCGAACAGGATCTGGTAGTCGGCGGAGGCGCCGTAGTGCTCCAGCGAGACGATGCGGCCGCTGTCGCCCACGATCTCCCGCCAGCCCTGCGCGATGCCGGCCTCCACCGAGACCCGGGCCCTCACGTCGGGCAGCAGCACGGAGTCGCGGTACGACTCGTCCTGCTCGTTGAACCACTCGATCGACGGCATCGACACCACGCGGGTGGGGATGCCGTCGGCCTCCAGCAGGGCGCGGGCCCGGACGGCCGTCTGCAGCTCGGAGCCGGTGCCGATCAGGATCACCTGCGGGCGGCCGGCGGAGGCCTCCTGGAGGACGTACCCGCCCTTCGCGGCGCCCTCGGCGGAGGCGAACTCGCCGCTCTCCCGGTCGAAGGTCGGCACGTTCTGCCGGGTCAGGGCCAGGCCGGTCGGGCCGGGCTTCGAGGCGTGGCGCTCCAGGACGGTCCGCCACACCACCGCGGTCTCGTTGGCGTCGCCGGGGCGGACCACCGAGAGGCCGGGGATGGCGCGCAGCGCGGCCAGGTGCTCGATCGGCTGGTGGGTCGGGCCGTCCTCGCCCAGGCCGATGGAGTCGTGCGTCCACACGTAGGTGACCGGCAGCTTCATCAGCGCCGCGAGGCGCACGGCGGGCCGCATGTAGTCGGAGAACACCAGGAAGGTGCCGCCGAAGACGCGGGTGTTGCCGTGCAGCGCGATGCCGTTCATCGTCGAGCCCATGGCGTGCTCGCGGATGCCGAAGTGCACCGTGCGGCCGTACGGGTCGGCACCCGGCAGCGGGTTGCCCGCGGGCAGGAAGGACGAGCCCTCGTCGATGGTGGTGAGGTTGGACTCCGCCAGGTCGGCCGAGCCGCCCCACAGCTCCGGGACGACCGGGCCGAGCGCCTGCAGCACCTCGCCGGAGGCCTTGCGGGTGGCGACGCCCTTCTCGCTGGCGGGGAAGGACGGGACCGCCTTCTCCCAGCCCTCGGGCAGCCTGCCGGCCGTGATGCGGTCGAACTCCGCCGCCCGCTCCGGGTTGGCCTCGCGCCAGGCGGAGAAGCGCTTCTCCCACGCGGCGTGCGCCTCGCGGCCGCGGTCGGCGACCCTGCGGACGTGGGCCAGCACCTCGTCGGTGACCTCGAAGTCCTTGGACGGGTCGAAGCCCAGCACCCGCTTGGTGGCGGCGACCTCGTCGGCGCCCAGCGCCGAGCCGTGCGCCTTGCCGGTGTTCTGCGCGTTGGGCGCCGGCCAGGCGATGATCGTCCGCATCGCGATCATCGACGGGCGGCCGGTCTCGGCCTTCGCCGCCGCCAGCGCCGCGTGCAGCGCCTCGACGTCGATGTCGCCGTCCTCCTTGGGCGCCACCCGCTGCACGTGCCAGCCGTAGGCCTCGTACCGCTTGAGGACGTCCTCGGAGAAGGCGGTCTCGGTGTCGCCCTCGATCGAGATGTGGTTGTCGTCGTAGAGCGCGACCAGGTTGCCCAGCCTCTGGTGGCCGGCCAGCGAGGACGCCTCGGCGGAGACGCCCTCCTCCAGGTCGCCGTCGGAGACGATCGCCCAGACGGTGTGGTCGAAGGGGGACTCGCCGGCCGCGGCCTGCGGGTCGAACAGGCCGCGCTCGAAGCGGGCGGCCATCGCCATGCCCACCGCGTTGGCGATGCCCTGGCCCAGCGGACCGGTCGTGGTCTCCACGCCCGCGGTGTGGCCGTGCTCGGGGTGGCCGGGGGTCTTGCTGCCCCACGTGCGGAAGGACTTGAGGTCCTCCAGCGTCAGTCCGTAGCCCGACATGTACAGCTGCGTGTACAGCGTCAGGCTCGTGTGTCCGGGGGAGAGGACGAAGCGGTCGCGGCCGGTCCACGCCGGGTCGGTCGGGTCGTGGCGCAGGAAGCGCTGGAAGATCAGGTAGGCCGCCGGGGCCAGGCTCATCGCCGTGCCCGGGTGGCCGTTGCCGACCTTCTGCACCGCGTCCATGGCGAGGACACGGGCCGTGTCCACCGCGCGCCTGTCCAGATCGGTCCACTCGAAAGCGTTAGTCGGCTTGGTGCTCACCCTGGTTCAGGGCTCCTTCCGTCGTTCACTCGACCCCGTGATGCGGACCTCGCCGGCCGGCCGCGACGCTGCGGTCCTGACATCTCGGCGGTCTGTGTCACGGAGGGCTCATCCCGCTTCTACGTGCGAGCCTACCGTTCGGGCTCCTGCCCGCCCCCCGGGCTCCGGCAACCCCGGACGGGGCTCTCGCATTCCCACCCTCCCCCCGTTCTCCCACCCTCTCCCGGATACGACGCGCCCGCCCGGCGAACGGGGGACGGCGGCGCGGCGGCGGGGCGGTGCCGCGGCCGCCCGGGGACGGCTGACACGGGGACCCCCGGCGCGGGCGGCGACCGCACAGCGTCTAAAGTGGCGTGGTACGCGCACGGCGTCCGGGTTGGTCCCGCGCCGGCGAAGTTCCATAGACCAGGGGTGTCCGTGACCGCCGTCGAATCCCGCCCGGCCGGGGTCGTCGGGGCGACCCCCGGGCACCGGCCGTTCGGGGCCCGTGTCGGGGCCTTTGTCGCGCTGACCAAGCCACGCATCATCGAACTGCTGCTGATCTCCACGGTCCCGGTGATGTTCCTCGCCCAGCGCGGCGTGCCCGACCTGCTGCTGGTGGTGAACGTCGTCGTCGGAGGCTTCCTCTCCGCGGGCGGCGCCAACACGCTGAACATGTACATCGACCGGGACATCGACGCCCGGATGCGCCGCACCGAGCAGCGGCCGCTGGTGACCGGGATGGTCTCGCCGCGCGAGGCCCTGGTCTTCGGCGTCACCCTCGCGGCGGTGTCCACGCTCTGGCTGGGCCTCTTCGTCAACTGGCTCTCCTCGGCGCTGGCCCTCGGCGCCCTGCTCTTCTACGTCTTCGCCTACACGCTGGGCCTGAAGCGCCGCACCTCGCAGAACATCGTCTGGGGCGGCATCGCCGGCTGCATGCCGGTCTTCATCGGCTGGGCGGCGGTGACGGGCAGCCTCTCCTGGGCCGCCGTCGTGCTCTTCCTCGTCATCTTCTTCTGGACCCCGCCGCACTACTGGCCGCTCTCCATGAAGGTCCGCGAGGACTACGCCAACGTCGGCGTGCCGATGCTGCCGGTCGTGGCCTCCAACACCGTCGTGGCCCGGCAGATCGTCGTCTACTCCTGGGTGATGGTCGCCGTCTCGATGGCCCTGTGGCCGCTCGGGCACACCGGCTGGCTCTACCCGGCGGCCGCCCTGCTCCTCGGCGCCTTCTGGCTCAAGGAGGCGCACGGCCTGTACCGCAGGGCGAAGGCGGGCGCGGTGGGCGCGGCGCTGAAGGAGATGCGCCTCTTCCACTGGTCCATCACCTATCTGACGCTGCTCTTCGTCGCCGTCGCGGTGGACCCCTTCCTCCGCTGACGCCCGCGGCCCGCACAACGCGCCGGCCCCGCGCTCCGTTCAACGGCCCCGCAGCCCCTCCGACGGGCGGCGGGGCCGCGGCGCGTCCGGGGCGCGCCGCACCCGGGCCGGGCGTGCGTCCCGGGGCGCACCGCGCTCCGGTGCACGCGGCACACGGGGGCGTGCGGCCGCCGGTCGCGCGCCGTCCTGTGCGACGCCGCACACGGTCCACCCGTCGCCCCCGGGGCTACCGGTGGGTAGCATGCGGACATGAGCAGCGAAGAGACCACCGCGGCCCGCGCCGCCTCCCGCGACCAGCGCCGCGCCCGGCGCATCGCCAAGAACATCGCCTCCTTCGCCGGCCGCCACGGCGGGAGCGCCGACGGCGTCGTGGAGTACGTCGGCCGCAACGCCACCCGCATCGTGCTCGTGGGCGCCGACGGGGCCTGGGGCGACCAGGTCGCCCCCCGCTACGAGGTCGCCAAGCAGGCCGCCGAGCTGGCCGGGATCACCCTGCACGACGCCTTCGACGGCGAACTGGCCGCCCGGGTGCGGACCTCCTCCTACGAGTGGTCCCGGATGGCCGGCCTCCAGCTCGGCGGCGGCCGGGCCTGACGGCCCGCGGCCGCACCCCCCTCGGACGACGGGACGGCGACGGGGCGGGGACGGCGACGGGGCGGGGACGACGACGGGGCGGGGACGACGACGGGGCGGCCCCGGCAGGTGCCACACCTGCCGGGGCCGCCCCGTCGCGGTTGCCCCGTCCGGCTCAGCCGGCGGCCACCAGTCCCGAGGAGTCGTCCGCGCCGCCGCCCCGGACCGCGGGGGCCGCACCGCCGGGATGCCCGTCGTCCGCCGGGAGCTCCGGCCGCACCCGCAGCGCGAGCGGGATCCGCAGCGCCGCGATCCACACCAGCGTCGAGCCCAGCAGGTGCGCGCCGACCAGGACCTCCGGGGACCCGGTGAAGAACTGCACGAAGCCCACCGCGCCCTGCGCCAGCAGCACCACCAGCAGGTCCCGGGCGCGCGCCCGGGCCGGCGCCGGGGCCTTGACGGCCCGCAGCGCGAAGAGCATCGCCAGCGACAGGCCCACCGTGACGAACGCGAAGTCGGCGTGGAACTGCGTCACCCGGTCGTAGTCCAGCGGGATCCGCGGCACGTCGCTGGAGTCGCCGGAGTGCTTGCCCGCGCCGGTGACGACGGTGCCCGCCAGCACCAGGCAGGTGGTCGCCGCGACCAGCACGTACGACAGCTGCACCAGCGGGCGGGAGACGGCCGGCCCGGGCTCCCCGTCCCCCTCCCGCGACCGCTCCCACATGAGCAGCGCGACCCAGATCAGCGCCATCGACGCGACCAGGTGCACCGCCACCGAGTACGGGTTCAGGCCGGTGAGGACGGTCACCCCGCCGATCACGGCGTTGCTCAGCACGATCCCGAACTGCGCCCAGCCCAGCCGGGTCAGCCGGCGCCGCCACGGCTTCGCGCAGCGCGCCGCGACGATCGCGGCGCCCACGGCCGCGCACAGCACGTAGGTGAGCAGCCGGTTGGCGAACTCGATCACCCCGTGGACGCCCATCGCCTGCGTGGGCGCCAGGGTCTCCGCGGTGCAGCGGGGCCACGTGGGGCAGCCCAGGCCGGAGGAGGTGAGCCGCACGGCGGCGCCGGTCACGACGATGACCACGCTCATCACCAGCGCCGAGAGGCAGGCCGCTCGCACGACCCTCGCCGTGGGCGTCAGCCGCTCGGCGAGGTAGGACAAGGGGGTACGCACCGTCCCATCGTAGGTCGGCCCCAGGGCCGATCTTGGACGGGCCCCCGTCCCGGGCGCCTACTCCCAGCGGAAGAAGCGGGCCGCCGCCCCCAGCCCCAGCACCGCCCAGACCGCGAGCACCGCCAGGTCGCCGGCCGGCAGGGCCGCGCCGTGCTGGAGGACCGCCCGCAGGCCGTCGGAGAGCGCGCTGATCGGCAGCAGCTCCAGCACGCCGCGCACGGCGGACGGGAACTTCTCCAGCGGCACCACCACGCCGCCGGCCAGCAGCAGCAGGACGAAGACCAGGTTGGCCGCCGCCAGCGTCGCCTCGGCCCGCAGGGTGCCCGCCATCAGCAGGCCCAGGCCCGAGAAGGCCGCGGTGCCCAGCACCAGCAGGGCCGCCACCGCGAACGGGTTCCCGTGCGGCGACCAGCCCAGCGCCAGGGCGACCACCGACAGCAGCGCCACCTGCAGCACCTCGGTGACCAGCACGCAGCCGGTCTTGGCGGTCAGCAGCGCCCAGCGCGGCAGCGGGGAGGCGCCCAGCCGCTTGAGCACCCCGTACCGGCGCTCGAAGCCGGTGGCGATGGCCTGCCCGGTGAAGGCGGTGGACATCACGGCCAGCGCCAGCAGGCCCGGCGCGAGGAAGTCCACCCGCCGGCCCGGACCGGTGGTGTCCACCACGTCCACGGCGCTGAAGAGCACCAGCAGGACGGTGGGGATGACCGCGGTCAGCAGCAGCTGCTCGCCGTTGCGCAGCAGCATCCGCGTCTCCAGCGCGGTCTGGGCCAGCAGCATCCGGCCGACCGGGGCGGCTCCGGGGGCGGGCGTGTACGTGCCCGGGGCGGTGGTGGTCACGAGCGCAGGTCCCGTCCGGTCAGGTCGAGGAAGACGTCCTCGAGCGTCCGCCGCTCCACGGTGAGGCGGTCGGGCATCACGCCGACCTGGGCGCACCAGGCGGCGACGGTGGCCAGCAGCTGCGGGTCCAGCGGGCCCTGCACCCGGTAGCTGCCGGGGGTGAGCTCGGCGGCGGCGGTGCCGTCGGGCAGCGCCTTCAGCAGGGCGCCGAGGTCCAGGCCGGCGCGGCCGCGGAAGCGCAGCGCCTCCTGCTCGGGGCGCCCGTCGCCCGCCCGGCGCAGCTCCTCGGGGCTGCCCTGGGCGAGGACCTTCCCCCGGTCCACGATCGCCACGTCGTCGGCCAGCTCCTCGGCCTCGTCCATGGCGTGGGTGGTGAGGACGACGGTGACGCCGTCGGACCGCAGGTCGCGCACCAGGTCCCAGGTGGCGTGCCGGGCCTGCGGGTCCAGGCCGGCGGTCGGCTCGTCGAGGAAGACCAGCTCGGGGCGGCCCACCACGGCCATGGCGAGCGCGAGGCGCTGCTGCTGGCCGCCGGAGAGCCGCCGGTACGCGGTGCGGCCGCAGGAGCCGAGGCCGAGGCGCTCGACCAGGGCGTCCACGTCGAGGGGGTGCGCGTGCAGCCTCGCGGTGTGCCGCAGCATCTCCACGGCGCGCGCGCCGGGGTACACGCCGCCCGACTGGAGCATCACGCCGACGCGGGGCCGCAGCCGGGCGGCGTCGGCCACCGGGTCCATCCCGAGGACGCGGACCGTGCCCGCGTCCGGCCGGCGGTAGCCCTCGCAGGTCTCGACGGTGGTGGTCTTCCCGGCGCCGTTGGGGCCGAGGACGGCGGTGACGGTGTTCCGGCCGACGGACAGGTCCAGCCCGTCCACGGCGGTCTTCGACCCGTACCGCTTGACCAGACCGGACACCCGGACCGCGGGTTCTGCTTCCATGCCGTCGAGTCTATGGACCCCGCGGCCGCCGCCCGGCCGCCGCCCCCGCCGGGGCGCCGGCCTCCGGGGAACCTCCCGCCGGGCCGGACGGGGTCCCGGGCGGGAGGGCGGCCCGGGGCGTCGCCGCAGGCCAGGTGAGGCTTACCTGCGTGACGGAGTCCACCGGTGCGCGGGGGCGGGGCGGCTTGTCGCCGCGGAAGGAATTACGCAACAATGGTGTTGTGAAAAACATGCGCGAGCACCCGGAGCAGGAGGCGGCCCAGCCGGCCGCCCCCGCAGCGGTGCCCGCGCCCGGCGGCGAGGCCGCCGCCCCGGGCGGCCACCAGGCCACCCGCGACCGGGTCGCCCGCTCCATCCTCGACCACGGCCCCTCCACCGCCGCCGACCTGGCGGACCGCCTCGGCCTCACGGCCGCCGCCGTCCGCCGCCACCTCGACGCGCTCGCCGCCGCCGGCCTGGTCGAGTCCCGCGAGCAGCGGGTCCACGGCCACCGTGGACGCGGCCGCCCCGCGAAGGTCTTCGCGCTCACCGACTGCGGGCGCGACGTCTTCTACCAGGCCTACGACAAGCTCGCCGCGGACGCCCTGCGGTGGATCGCGGAGTCCGCGGGCGGCGGCGCGGCCGGCGCCGAGGCGGTCGCCGCCTTCGCCCGCGCCCGGCTCGGCCGCGACGCCGAGCGCTACGGCGCGGCCCTGGACGGGACCGGCCCCGAGGAGCGCACCGAGGCGCTCGCGCGTGCCCTCAGCGCCGACGGGTACGCTGCCACGGTGCGGCGCATGCCCGCCGCCCCGAAGGCCGCCGCCGGCGCGCAGCTGTGCCAGCACCACTGCCCGGTGGCGCACATCGCCGAGCAGTTCCCCCAGCTGTGCGACGCGGAGACCGAGGTCTTCTCCCGCCTGCTGGGCACCCACGTGCAGCGCCTGGCCACCATCGCCCACGGCGACGGGGTCTGCACCACCCATGTGCCGGCGGCCGGTGCCGCCACCGGAACCGAACGCCGAACCACGACGACAGAGACTGTCTCCGGGAGGAACCCCGTATGACCACGACCGCTCACCCGGAGCTCGAGGGTCTGGGCAACTACGAGTACGGCTGGGCCGACCCCGACGCCGCCGGCGCCGCCGCGAAGCGGGGCCTGAGCGAGGAGGTCGTCCGCGACATCTCCGCGAAGAAGTCCGAGCCGGAGTGGATGCTCAAGCTGCGGCTCAAGGGCCTGCGGCTGTTCGACAAGAAGCCGATGCCGACCTGGGGCTCGGACCTGTCGGGGATCGACTTCGACAACATCAAGTACTTCGTGCGGTCCACCGAGAAGCAGGCCGCGTCCTGGGACGAGCTGCCCGAGGACATCAAGAACACCTACGACAAGCTCGGCATCCCGGAGGCGGAGAAGCAGCGCCTGGTCGCCGGCGTCGCCGCCCAGTACGAGTCCGAGGTCGTCTACCACCAGATCCGCGAGGACCTGGAGCAGCAGGGCGTCATCTTCCTGGACACCGACACCGCGCTCAAGGAGCACCCGGAGCTCTTCCAGGAGTACTTCGGCACGGTGATCCCGGCCGGCGACAACAAGTTCGCCGCGCTGAACACCGCCGTGTGGTCCGGCGGCTCCTTCATCTACGTGCCGAAGGGCGTGCACGTGGAGATCCCGCTCCAGGCCTACTTCCGGATCAACACCGAGAACATGGGCCAGTTCGAGCGGACGCTGATCATCGTCGACGAGGACGCCTACGTCCACTACGTCGAGGGCTGCACCGCGCCGATCTACAAGTCGGACTCGCTGCACTCCGCGGTCGTCGAGATCATCGTCAAGAAGGGCGCCCGCTGCCGCTACACGACCATCCAGAACTGGTCGAACAACGTCTACAACCTGGTCACCAAGCGCGCCGTCGCCTACGAGGGCGCCACCATGGAGTGGGTCGACGGCAACATCGGCTCCAAGGTGACCATGAAGTACCCGGCCGTCTACCTCATGGGCGAGCACGCCAAGGGCGAGACCCTGTCCATCGCCTTCGCGGGCGAGGGCCAGCACCAGGACGCCGGCGCCAAGATGGTCCACATGGCCCCGCGCACCTCCTCGTCCATCGTCTCCAAGTCGGTGGCGCGCGGCGGCGGCCGCACCTCCTACCGCGGCCTGATCGAGATCGGCGAGGGCGCCGAGGGCTCGAAGTCCAACGTCCTCTGCGACGCCCTGCTGGTGGACACGATCTCCCGCTCGGACACCTACCCGTACGTGGACGTCCGCGAGGACGACGTGTCCATGGGCCACGAGGCGACCGTCTCCAAGGTCAGCGAGGACCAGCTCTTCTACCTGATGAGCCGCGGCATGTCGGAGAACGAGGCCATGGCGATGATCGTCCGCGGCTTCGTGGAGCCGATCGCCCGCGAGCTCCCGATGGAGTACGCGCTGGAGCTCAACCGGCTGATCGAGCTGCAGATGGAAGGCTCCGTCGGCTGACGCCGGCCGCAGCGAAGACCCACCCGGACCACCAGGAAGCGAGAGCAGCCTCAGCCATGGCTGATGTCCAGAACACCCCCGGCGCGACGACGGCCGGGTCCATCGAGGTCGGCACGGCCGGCGCCGGCGCGCAGCTCGCCGGCCCCGGCACCGGCCGCGCGACCGCGGCCGCCCAGCCGGTCGACGCCCGCGCGGAGGCCGTCGCCTCCTACGACGTGGCCGACTTCCCGGTGCCCACCGGACGCGAGGAGAACTGGCGGTTCACCCCGCTGCACCGCCTGCGCGGCCTGCACGACGGCACCGCCGAGGCGGGCGGCCGCGTCCGGGTCGAGGTCACCGCGCCCGCGGGCGTCTCCCAGGAGACCGTGGACCGCACCGACCCGCGCGTCGGCAGGACCGGCAAGCCGGTGGACCGGATCGCCGCCCAGGCGTTCTCCTCCTTCGAGAAGGCCTCCGTGCTCTCCGTCCCGAAGGACACCGTGCTCACCGAGCCGGTCCGGATCTCGGTCCACGGCGAGGGCGGCACCGCCTACGGCCACCAGGTCGTCGAGCTCGGCGCGTTCGCCGAGGCCGTCGTCGTCATCGAGCACACCGGCGACGCCGTCCTGGCCGCCAACGTCGAGTACCTGGTCGGCGACGGCGCCAAGCTGACCGTCGTCTCCGTGCAGGACTGGGACGACACCGCCGTGCACGCCGCCCAGCACACCGCGCTGATCGGCCGCGACGCCTCCTTCAAGTCCGTCGTCGTCACCTTCGGCGGCGACCTGGTGCGCCTCCACCCCCGCGTGGTCTACGGCGCCCCCGGCGGCGAGGCCGAGCTGTACGGCCTGTACTTCGCCGACGCCGGCCAGCACCTGGAGCACCGCCTCTTCATCGACCACGACACCCCGCACTGCCGCAGCAACGTCGCCTACAAGGGCGCGCTGCAGGGCGCGGAGTCGCACGCGGTGTGGATCGGCGACGTGCTGATCCGGGCCGCCGCCGAGGGCACCGACACCTACGAGCTCAACCGCAACCTGGTGCTCACCGACGGCGCCCGCGTCGACTCGGTCCCCAACCTGGAGATCGAGACCGGCGAGATCGTCGGCGCCGGCCACGCCTCGGCGACCGGCCGCTTCGACGACGAGCAGCTCTTCTACCTGCAGGCCCGCGGCATCCCCGCCGACGAGGCCCGCCGCCTGGTGGTCCGCGGCTTCTTCGCCGAGCTGGTCCAGCAGATCGGCCTGCCGGACGTCCAGGAGCGCCTGCTGGAGAGGATCGACGCCGAGCTGGAGGCCACGCTCTCATGACCGCCGCTCCCCAGGGCTTCGTCCGCGCCTGCTCCCTCGCCGACCTCGCCGAGGACAGCCCCCGCCGCGTCGAGATCGACGGCGTGCCGGTGGCGCTGGTCCGCACCGGGGGCGAGGTGTTCGCGATCAACGACATCTGCTCCCACGCCAACGTCTCCCTCTCCGAGGGCGAGGTCGAGGACTGCATGATCGAGTGCTGGCTGCACGGCTCCAGCTTCGACCTGCGCACCGGGAAGCCCTCCGGGCTGCCCGCCACCAGGCCCGTCCCGGTGTACCCCGTCACGATCGAAGGGGACGAGGTCCTCGTCTCCGTCACCCAGGAGTCCTGAGTCCCCATGGCCACGCTTGAAATCCGCGACCTGCACGTCTCCGTCGAGGCCGAGAACGGTCCCCGCGAGATCCTCCGCGGTGTCGACCTCACCGTGAAGCAGGGCGAGACGCACGCCATCATGGGCCCCAACGGCTCTGGCAAGTCCACCCTCGCCTACTCCCTCGCCGGGCACCCCAAGTACACCGTCACCAGCGGCAGCGTCACCCTCGACGGCGAGGACGTCCTCGCGATGTCGGTCGACGAGCGCGCCCGCGCCGGCGTCTTCCTCGCCATGCAGTACCCGGTCGAGGTCCCCGGCGTCTCCGTCTCCAACTTCCTGCGCACCGCCGCCACCGCGGTCCGCGGCGAGGCCCCCAAGCTGCGCACCTGGGTGAAGGAGGTCAAGGAGGCCATGGCGGCGCTCCACATGGACCCGGCCTTCGCCGAGCGCAACGTCAACGAGGGCTTCTCCGGCGGCGAGAAGAAGCGCCACGAGATCCTCCAGCTGGAGCTGCTCAAGCCGAGCATCGCGATCCTCGACGAGACCGACTCCGGCCTCGACGTCGACGCCCTGCGGATCGTCTCCGAGGGCATCAACCGGGTCCGCGAGTCCGGCGAGGTCGGCACCCTGCTGGTCACGCACTACACGCGCATCCTGCGCTACATCAAGCCCGACTACGTCCACGTCTTCGCGAACGGCCGCATCGTCGAGTCCGGCGGCGCCGAGCTCGCCGACAAGCTGGAGGACGAGGGCTACGAGGCGTACGTGAAGGGAGGCGCTTCCGAGTGACCCTCCCCGGTCTGCTCGACACCGACGCGATCCGCAAGGACTTCCCGATCCTGCAGCGGCTGCTGCACGACGGGCAGCCCCTGGTGTACCTCGACAACGCCGCGACCTCCCAGAAGCCGCAGCAGGTCCTGGACGCCCTCACCTCCTACTACGAGCGGCACAACGCCAACGTGCACCGCGGCGTGCACGTGCTGGCCGAGGAGGCCACGGCGCTGTACGAGGGCGCCCGCGACAAGGTCGCGGCCTTCGTCAACGCCCCCAGCCGCGACGAGGTGGTCTTCACCAAGAACGCCTCGGAGTCGCTGAACCTGGTCGCCAACATGCTCGGCTGGGCCGACGAGCCCTACCGGGTGGACCGGGACGCCGAGATCGTCATCACCGAGATGGAGCACCACTCCAACATCGTCCCGTGGCAGCTGCTCGCGCAGCGCACCGGCGCGACGCTGAAGTGGTTCGGCCTCACCGACGACGGCCGGCTCGACCTGTCGGACATCGAGCGGGTCATCACGGAGAAGACCAAGGTCGTCTCCTTCGTCCTGGTGTCCAACATCCTCGGCACCGTCAACCCGGTCGAGGCGATCGTCCGCCGCGCCCAGGACGTCGGCGCGATCGTGGTGGTCGACGCCTCGCAGGCCGCCCCGCACATGGTGCTGGACGTCCAGGCGCTCGGCGCCGACTTCGTGGCCTTCACCGGCCACAAGATGCTCGGCCCGACCGGCATCGGCGTGCTGTGGGGCCGCCACGAGCTGCTGGAGGACCTGCCGCCCTTCCTCGGCGGCGGCGAGATGATCGAGACCGTCTCGATGTCCTCCTCCACGTACGCGCCCGCGCCGCACAAGTTCGAGGCCGGCACCCCGCCGATCGCCCAGGCCGTCGGCCTCGGCGCCGCCGTGGACTACCTGAACGGCATCGGCATGGACGCGGTCGCGGCCCACGAGCACGCGATCACCGCGTACGCCGTGGAGCGGCTGCTGGAGGTCCCCGACCTGCGGATCATCGGCCCGGGCACGGCCCAGGACCGCGGCGCGGCCATCTCCTTCACGCTCGGCGACATCCACCCGCACGACGTGGGCCAGGTCCTCGACGAGCAGGGCATCGCCGTCCGGGTCGGCCACCACTGCGCCCGGCCGGTCTGCCTGCGGTACGGAATTCCCGCAACCACGCGGGCGTCGTTCTACCTGTACTCGACACCGGCCGAGGTCGACGCGCTCGTCGAGGGGCTGCACCACGTGCGGCGCTTCTTCGGGGCGGGCTGACAGGGGTAGGAGGACCCGCACACCGTGAAGCTCGATTCGATGTACCAGGAGATCATCCTGGACCACTACCGCAACCCCCACGGCAAGGGGCTGCGGGACGGCGACGCCGAGGTCCACCACGTCAACCCGACGTGCGGCGACGAGATCACCCTGCGGGTGAGGCTCGACGGCCCGGTGGTCGCCGACGTGTCGTACGAGTCGCAGGGCTGCTCCATCAGCCAGGCCAGCGCCTCGGTGCTGAACGACCTGCTGGTCGGGAAGTCCGTCGGCGACGCGCAGCAGGTCCAGGAGGCGTTCCTGGAGCTGATGCAGAGCAAGGGCCAGGGCGAGGGCGACGAGGAGGTGCTGGAGGACGCGGTGGCGTTCGCCGGCGTCTCCAAGTACCCCGCCCGCGTGAAGTGCGCCCTGCTGAGCTGGATGGCCTGGAAGGACGCCACCGCCCAGGCCCTGGCCCAGCGCCCCGAGTGAGTCCGAAGGAGGACGCAGCATGAGCGAGACCGAGAGCACCACCTCGGCACCCGCGGCCTCCCCGGCCGCCGGGACCGAGCCGCAGGGGTCCGAGGCCGCCGCCCCGGCGGCCCCGGCCGCGCCCGCCGAGCAGAACGGCATCGTCGGCACCACCGCCGGCACCGTCTCGGTGGAGGACCTGACCGAGGCCCTGATGGACGTCGTCGACCCCGAGCTGGGCATCGACGTCGTCAACCTGGGCCTGATCTACGGCGTCCACATCGACGAGGCCGACGTGGCCACGATCGACATGACCCTGACGTCGGCGGCCTGCCCGCTCACCGACGTCATCGAGGACCAGGCCAGGAGCGCCACCGACGGCCTGGTGAAGGACCTGCGCATCAACTGGGTCTGGATGCCGCCGTGGGGCCCCGACAAGATCACCGACGACGGCCGCGAGCAGCTCCGCGCCCTCGGCTTCAACGTCTGATCCCCTGGTCCCCGCCGTCCCCCGGCACCCCGCCGCCCCGCCGCCCGCCCCGGGCGGCGGGGCGGCGGCGTGCGGGGGCGGTGCCGGGCCCGTCGGCCGCCGGGGCGGGGTCACCCGTTCGTGACGGACGTGCAACGGGCGGGTCCCAGGTCGGGGCGGGCGTGCCGGGGCCCTGGACGGCGGGGGCCGGCGCCCCGACAGTACGGCTATGACCTCGGACCAGTCCGCGCAGACGCCCGCACCCGACGGCGACCCCTTCGTCAAGCCCGCGCCGCCCTCCGGCTCCGTCCCGCCGCAGCCCTCCGGCGCCCCGTCCGGCCCGCCGCCCCAGGGGCACCCGGCCGGCCCCTGGCAGCCGGGGTACCCGCCGGCCCAGCCCGTGCCCCCCGGCCCGCCGCTGCGCCCCGACGAGGAGCGGATGTGGGCGCTCCTCGGCCACCTCAGCTTCTTCGTGCTCAGCATCCTGGGGCCGGTGGTCATCATGCTGACGATGGGCAAGCGCTCGGAGTTCGTCCGCAGGCAGGCGGCCGAGGCGCTGAACTTCCACCTCATGGTGCTGATCGCCGTGGTGGTGAGCTTCCCGCTGATGCTGGTGCTCGTCGGGTTCCTCACCTTCTTCGCCGCGCTCGCCGCCGGCACGGTCCTCAGCGTGATCGCGGCGCTGCAGGCCCACAACGGGGTCGACTACCGCTACCCCTTCACGTACCGGTTCGTGAAGTGAGCCGGTGGGCCCGGTCGCACCGCCCGCCCGTCCGCGGCACGCCGCGGGCGGGCACGACCCCGCCGCCCGGGCGGGCGGCGGGGTCCATGGGCGGCGGGCGGCGGGCGGCGGGGTCCGCGGGCTGCGGTGCCGGAGGGCCGGACCGGCCTCAGGCCCGGCGGGCCGCCGCCGCCGACAGGGCCAGGCACGCGGCGCAGGCCACCGCGGCGAAGCCGCTGAACGCGGCCTGCAGCCCGACGTGCTGCGCGGCGGCGCCCACCGCCACGATCGGCAGCGAGCTGCCCAGGTAGACGATCACCCAGAAGGCGCTGAGCTGGCTGCCCCGCCGCTCCGGGTCCATCGCGGCGCAGGCCGCCGTGAACAGGGAGCGGAACGCCACACCCTGGCAGGCGCCGCCCACCAGGCTGCCCGCGACCAGCAGGGCGGGGGCGTGCAGCGGCCCGGCCGCCACCACCGTGCCCAGCCCCGCCGCGAGCCCCGCCATGCCCAGCACCGGCACCAGCCGGCCCGGCGCGGCCGGGACCGCCAGCTGGGCGGCGCCCGAGGCGGCCAGCAGCAGCGCGGCGACCACCGCGCCGGTCATCCGGGAGTCGGTGTGCAGCAGCGCCCGGCTGTACCCGGGTGCCAGGCTCAGGTAGACGCCGAAGACCGCGTAGCTGACGAAGCCGGTGCCCGCCGCCAGCAGGAACGTCCGACGTCCGGCCGACGGCAGGGCCAGCGCCCGCGGCCGCAGCGCGGCCCGGGCCGGCCGCCCCTCCGGGGCCGCGGCCCGCCGGTCGGGCGTCTGGTGCCCGGGGCTGCGGGGGTGCAGCAGCGCCAGCGGCACGCACAGGGCCAGCAGGAGCACGGCGTGCGCGAGGAACGGCACGTGGACCGGGTGCTCGCCGTGCGCCAGCGCCGCGCCGACCACCGGGCCGGCGGCCACGCCGCCCGCCGAGCAGGCCAGGGTCAGCCTGGCGGCCAGTCCCGGCCGGTCGGGCAGCAGGTCGGTCAGCGCCGCCCCGGCGGCGCCGGTGGCCATGCCGACGGCGACGCCCTGGACGGCGCGGCCCGCTGCGAGCTGGGTGAAGGTGCCGGCGGTCGCGAAGAGCGCGTCCCCGGCGGCGGAGAGCGCGACGGCGGGCAGCAGCAGCGCCCGGCGGCCCAGGTGGTCCGACCAGTGGCCGACCGCGGCGAGCACGGGCATCAGCGCGAAGACGTACACCGTGAAGAGGAGGGTGGTGTCCAGCGCCGTCAGGGAGAGCCGCTGCTGGAGCAGCGGGTAGACCGGCGTGGCCAGGTTGGCGCCGGTGAGCAGGGCGAGCAGCACGGCGGCCGACAGGCCGACACGGACGCCGCGGGCGGCGTTCCAGCGGCTCACCGCCGAGAGGCGCAGCAGCTCGCGGGGGGCGAGCTCGCGCGGCAGAAGGGAATCCGTCAGCCGGGTTCCGGCCGACCCGAGGTCCACCACGGTCGTGGGTCTCCTGTGGGCCTGGGCTCCGTGACCGGGCCGGCGGGGTGTGCCGACGCGCCCGTGGAGGGCGGCCCCGTGGGTGGGGGGCCGTCCGGCGGGCATCCGGGGGAGCCGGGTTGCGGGTGCGTGGGGCTCCGTCGCCCCGGATGCCTGACGTCGTGCGTGCAGGACCACTGCGAAGGATACGTCCCCGCGACCGGCTTCCGGACGGCCGGGCCCGGTGAGCGGACGGCCGGGCCCGGCCGCCGGATCCGGCGGCGGGGACCCGCCGCCGGACGGCCGGTTCCTGCGGCCGGTTCCTGCGGTCGGACAGTCGGTTCGGCATACCGGTCGCCCCCCGGGGCTCCCCCGGTCGGAGCAGCCGGGTTCCCCCGTACCCCTGAAACCGCCCGTGCGCCGCCCGGCGCCTGCCGCCCCCCGGGCCGTCCGCCGGTGAGAGTCGAGTGCGGCCCCGCCCGGCCGCGACCCCCTCGACCTGCCGGCGGCACGGCGGAAAGGCGCGGCACATGTCCGGGACGACCCGACGGAGACTGCTCGGCGCCGCGGCCGCGACGGCCGCGGGCGCGGCGGCGGCCGTGCTGCCGCCCAGCGTGCGCAAGGCGGTGGCCGCGGGGCCGCTGCCCGGCTCGCTGCGCGACGTCGAGCACGTCGTCCTGCTCATGCAGGAGAACCGCTCCTTCGACCACTACTTCGGCACGCTCGCCGGGGTCCGGGGCTTCGGGGACCCCGCCGCGCTGGTCCTCTCCTCGGGGCGCGACGTCTTCCACCAGCCCGACCCCGGGAGCCCCGACGGCTTCCTGCTCCCCTTCCACCTCGACACCCACCGCACCAGCGCCCAGGCCATCCCCTCCACCGGCCACGCCTGGGAGGTCCAGCACGAGTCCTGGAACTACGGCCGCATGGACCGCTGGGTGCGCGCCCACCGCCGGGCCGACGGCGACAACGGCCCGTTCACCATGGGGTACTACACCCGCGACGACATCCCCTTCCACTACGCGCTCGCGGAGTCCTTCACCGTCTGCGACCACTACTTCTCCTCGGTGATGGGCCCCACCTGGCCCAACCGCCTCTACTGGATGACGGGCACCGTCGACCCCGGCGGCACCCTCGGCGGACCGGTCATCGCCAACAAGGCGCCCGAGCCGTACCGCTGGACCACCTACGCGGAGCGGCTGCAGGCGGCGGGCGTCAGCTGGCGGGTCTACCAGGAGGAGGACAACTACGGCTGCAACCTGCTGACCCGCTTCGCCTCCTTCCGCCGCTCCCGGCCCGGAGACCCCCTGTACGAGCGGGGCCTGGCGGCCCTGCCGGCCGGCTCCTTCGAGGAGGACGCCCTCAACGACCGGCTGCCGGCCGTCTCCTGGATCATCCCGACCAGCTACCAGTGCGAGCACCCCGACTACCTGCCGGCCGCCGGCGCCGACTACATCGCCTCCAAGATCGAGGCGATCGCGGCCAACCCCGAGGTCTGGGCCAAGACCGCCTTCGTCCTCAGCTACGACGAGAACGACGGCCTCTTCGACCACGTCCCCCCGCCCGTGCCCCGCCCGGACACGCCGGACGAGGTCGTCGGCGGCCTGCCGATCGGCGCGGGCTTCCGGGTGCCCTGCGTGGTCGTCTCGCCGTGGACGGTCGGCGGCTGGGTGGCGTCCGAGCCCTTCGACCACACCTCGCAGCTGCGCTTCCTGGAGCGCGTCACGGGCGTGCGGGAGCCCAACATCTCGGACTGGCGCCGGTCCGCCTTCGGCGACCTCACCTCGGTCTTCCGCTTCGACGGCGGCCTGGCCCGGCCGCCCCGGCTGCCGGAGACCGCGGGGCACCTCCTGGCGGCCGAGACCGCCGTCGAGACCCTGCCGCCCCCGTCGTTCCCCCGTGGCGCCCAGCAGCCCCCGCGCCAGGAGCCGGGCCTGCGGCCGCGCCGTCAGGCGCCGCCCCGCTGAGCGCCGCCCCGCCGCCCGGGGCGCGTGCCCCGGGGCGGCTCCCGGAGCGGGGAACCGGGCGGTCCCGCACGCCGGGACCGCCCGTCGGCGCAGTCCCGCGGCACACTTCGGGTGCGGGCCGTGCGTGGCGGCCCGGGCGGTCGCCGGACGGCTAGGCTGGCCCCGGGCCAGGCGGCCGGGCCCCGCGCCCGCGCCGGGCCCGCCCCGACCACCTCACCCGTGCCAGTCCGAGGAGAACGTGCCACCATGGCCGGACGACGCCGCAACACCCCTGACAGCCCGTCGGCGACCGGCCCGGACGCGGAGCCGGTCGGCAGGCTCCCCGCCGACCTGGGCGTCGAGGAGCTGTACGGGGCCCGTCCCGCCGGCGGCTTCGACGACGACCCCGACCCGGACGACGCGCCCGTGTTCGTCCCCCCGGTGCGCCTGCTCCCCGAGGCCGAGCTGGCCGCCGCCGCGATGGCGGTGCCGCTGCTGGAGCGCGCCGTGCGCCTCGCCCGCTGGACCGCCCCCCACCGCCCGGTCGACGAGTTCGGCGAGCCCGGCCCCGGGCTGGAGGCCGAGGCCGCCGCCGCGCTCGGCCTCTCCGCGGGGGAGGGGGCCGCCGGGGACGGCGGGGGCGAGGACGCCGACAGCACGGCCGCCGCCGTCATGCGGGCCTGGTCGCTGGCGGTCGACCTGGACCTGATCGCGGTCGGCGACGCCGGCCCGGGGGAGGGCGAGGGCAGCGTCGCCCGGCCCGGCGAGGAGCTGGAGGCCGTCGAGTCCGGCGACCCGGAGGCCGTGCTGGAGGCGTGGCTGAGCGCCGCCGACGTGGTGCTCGACACCGCCGTCGAGGCCGACGCGCCGTTCCCCGACCCCACCGAGCTGGCCGGCGAGGACGCCGACGAGCTGGACGAGGAGACCGCGGCGGCCGCCCTGGAGGAGTTCGAGGAGGCCCGCGAGGAGGCCCGGGAGCTGCTGGACCAGGCCCTCCAGGTGCTGTACGAGTCGACCGCCTTCGCCGAGGAGGGCGCCGAGACCGTGCCGCTGGGCGTGCTGGCCGCGCTGCTGGTCGTCCCGGACGGCGAGGAGCCCACCGAGGAGATGCTCGGCGACATCACCACCGTGATGGTCGCCCTCGACCCCATGCTGGCCGACCTCGCCGAGATCGGCATGGTCGAGTACCGGCCCATCGACCCGGATCTCTTCGAGGAGCCCGAGGACGGCGAGGGCGAGGCGCAGACGCTGTCCGAGGCGCCCGTCGACGACGAGGAGGCGGCCCGGTTCGGCCTCGTGCGGCTCACCCCGCTCGGCCAGTACGGGGTGCGGCAGTGGCTGCTGGAGGACGGGTACGACGCCCCGCTCGTCGGGGAGCACGCGCAGGGCGACGCCGCCGCCCTGCTGCGCGGCGTCTCGGAGGCGGTCAACGTGCTGCCCGAGGAGGAGATCCGCGAGTGGCTGGCGGGCCGCGACCCGCTGCCCGCCGCCCGCGAGCTGCTGGCGGCCGCGCGAGGCTCCGACACCCTCGGCCCGCTCCGCCGGATGCTCTGCCAGCTGGCCCTCAACCAGCTCGCCGCCGACCCCGGGCCCGCGCTGCGCGAGGTGCTGGACGACCCCGAGCTGGGCGGCTTCGCCCGCGCGTGGCTGGTCGAGCGGGGCGCGACCGACGTCCCCGAGCCGGACCGCGCCATGGCCCTGTGGACCACCGTCGACACCCTCGCCGCCCAGCTGATGGACCCCGACGTCGACCCCGAGCTCCTCGCCGAGCTGGTCGGCGGCCTGCCGCTCGCCCCCGACCCGACCGCCTTCCTCGGCGAGCTGTGGCGGGTCGAGCACCCCTGCACGGCCGAGGTGCTGGACGCCATCGGCGAGCACCACGGGGACAGGCAGGTCGCCAAGGAGGCCCGCAAGGCCGCCTACAAGGCCCGCTCCCGCCGCCCGTAGCGCCCCCCGCAGCACCACACAGCTGCAGCCGCAGCCGCAGCCGCAGCCCGGCCGGAGCCGCACCCGCCCCGGCCGGGCTGCGGCGTGCCCGCCGGCTCCCGTGCGCGGCGGCGCTCCTGACGGCCTTTCCGGCGCCCCCCGCCGCCTCCCCGGCGCTGCCGTCACGCAGCGTCCGCACCGGCGCACGCAAATGGTGCACTCCCGAAGTCGTACCAACGTATCGTGAGGGCGAGGACGCAACGGCGGACCGGCGGAGGCAGGGGGCACGGCGACGTGCAGTACGGCAGGGACGGGTCGGGGGCGGCCGGCGGCCGCGGCGGGCGGCAGCCGGGCGCCGAGGAGGTGGCGGCGGCGCTCGCCTCCTGGCGGCGCGCGGGGCGGCTGCCCTACACGGCGGCCCCCGGGCTGCCGGGGATGCGGCTGCTCGGCGGCTGGCACAGCGTCAACGGCGAACTGCTCTCGTTCACCCTCTGCACGGGCGATCCCTACGCCCCGGGCGGCCCCTACGTCTCCGTGCGCACCGCCCTCACCGGCGACGACCTGCGCGGCGAGGTGCTCAGCGGCCTCGACGAGGTCATCGAGGACGAGCGCGACCGCCTCTTCGACCTGACCGGCCTCGACGAGGGCGACGGACCTCGCCGCGCCCGGCTGGCCGAGCGGACCCTGCTGGTCGACGGCGTGCCCGTCCCCGCCCGCCTGCGGGTGGAGGAGCCCGGTGAGGCCGGCGGCGCGGAGCTGTGGGCCGCCCAGCTGACGCTCCACCGCCCGCGCGGCGAGGTCGGACTGACCGTCACCGCGCGCGGACTGCCCGCCGGTTCCGCCGCCCTGGCCGCCACCGGGGACCTCGGCCCGTACCTGGCCGGACGCGCCCTCCTGCTGGAGGACCAGGAGGCCCGCCGGGCCGCGGCGCGCGACGGAGCCGGCGCCGGGGGAGCGGAGGCCGCCGCGCCGGTGGGCCTGGAGGCCCACCGCCGGCTGGCGTTCGGCTCCATGGAGCGCTCCCGGATCCTGGCCGACCAGCTCAGCTCGGGCCGCGTCCCGCGCACCCCGCGGCGGCTGCGGGCCGACGACGACCGGGACCTGTGGGAGGAGGCCGTCCGCCAGCAGATGCGGCTCGCCTCGGAGAGCCGGCAGGAGGCCGACGAGTCCGTCACCTCGATGGTCAACCACCTCGGGTGGCTCGCGGAGCGGGCCGACTGGGCGATCGGCACCGAGGACGGGCGGCAGGCAGTGGAGGAGACGGTCCGCCACACCGTCTTCGGCAGCGAGGTGCCGAGCCTGCGCGCCCAGCAGGCGTGGAACGCCGTCTGGAGCGACCTGCGGGCCCACGAGTCGGCGCTGGAGGACTGGCTGGCGGCCTGGGAGCGCTGGCGCCGCGCGCGGCGCCGCCGCCACTGACCGGCGCACCGGCCGCCGCCGGCACCGGTCGGAGGCGCCGGTCGGAGGCGTCACCCACCGGCGGCACCGCCGCCACGGACCTCCGCCGGCCGCCCCGGGCCGGGCCCTCCGCCCGGCCCGGGGGCCGCGGGACCCCGGCCCCGCGCCGCGGCCTGTCCTCCCGCCCCGGGGCAGGGGGGGAAAGCAAGCGGGTGCAAAGAGATGGTCAAGCGTCCATCTCGGCGCGCCCCCCGGTTCGCCCTCCGTTCAGCGGGCGGCAGGAGCCTGCTGCGCGTCGGCCGCAGGGGCCGGCCCCGCCCCAGCCAGGGAGTGACACCCATGCCGCTGTCCCGCAGGGACTTCGTCAACCGCTCGGCGCTCACCGGCGCCGGGGTCCTCATCGCCGGCAGCGCCGACGTGCTGGCCACCGCCCCCGGCGCGATCGCCGCCCCGCAGGGCGGCGCCGCCCCCGCCGGCGCCGCCACCGCGCTCGGCTACGGCCCGCTCGTCCCCGACCCGGCCGGCATCCTCGCCCTGCCCGAGGGCTTCAGCTACCGGATCATCACGTACAGCGGGAAGACCCGGCTGGAGACCGGCGAGACCACCCCGTCGAACCACGACGGCACCGCCGCCTTCCCCCGCCCCGGCGGCGGCACCCTGCTGGTCAACAACCACGAGATCAGCGGCACCCTCGCCGCCGCCAAGGCCCCCGTGCCCCACCTGGAGGGCCACGTCTACGACCCGGCGGCGGCCGGCGGCTGCACCGTCGTCGACGTCCACAAGCACGGCGCCCGCGTCTCCGAGCGGGTCGGCATCGCCGGCACCGCCACCAACTGCGCCGGCGGCCGCACCCCCTGGGGCACCTGGCTGACCTGCGAGGAGACCGAGCTCAAGGCCGGCGAGAAGGGCATGACCAAGGACCACGGCTACGTGTTCGAGGTCGACCCGTACGACCGTGACGCCAACCGCGACCCCAGGCCGGTCAAGGCCTTCGGCCGGTACGCCCACGAGGCCGTCGTCGTCGACGAGGGGCGCGGTCACGCCTACCTCACCGAGGACGCCGCCGGCCCCAACGGCCTGCTCTACCGCTGGACCCCGCCGGCCGGCTTCGAGCACGGCCGCGGGAGGCTGCGCACCCTCGCCGACGACGCCGGCGTCCTGGAGGCCTTCAAGGTCTTCGACAGCCGCGGCAAGCACGTCGACGACCTCTCCCGCGCCACCGAGGTCGGCACCGTCTACGGCGTCGACTGGGTGAGGGTGCCCGACCGCGACGCCCGTACCGTCCCCGTCCGCAAGCAGTTCGCGGACGGCGAGGTCACCCGCTCCCGCAAGCTGGAGGGCATGTGGTGGGGCGACGGCGGCTTCTACTTCGTCGCCAGCTTCGCCCGCACCGAGTCCCCGGTGCAGCACGACGGCCAGGTCTGGTTCTACAGCCCGGCCCGCCGCACCATCACCCTCAAGGTCCTGCTCGGCGTCAACGCCGACGTGTGGGCCGACGACGGCAACTACGACGGCCCGGACAACATCACCGTCTCGCCCCACGGCGGCCTGGTCATCGCCGAGGACGGCGAGGGCGTCTCGCACCTGTTCGGCACCCTGCCCGACGGCCGGACCTACCCGGTCGCCCGCAACGAGCTGAACATCGGCACCGCCGAGGCGCCCGAGTACAGCGAGTTCACCGGCGTCACCTTCTCCGCCGACGGCGACACCCTCTTCGCCAACATCCAGACCCCCGGCATCATGCTGGCGATCACCGGCAGGTGGAGCCGCATCAGGAAGCAGGCCGAGGGCCGCGCCTGACCCCTCCCGGCCCGGCGGGCGGCGCCCCCCTGCCGCCGCCCCCCGGGCCGTCCGGGTCCGGCCCCGGGGCGCTACGCGCCGTCCCCCGGGCCGGGCGCCGCGTCCAGCCGCAGCTGGAGCATGGCCAGCAGCCGCTGCTGCGGGCTCGCCAGGTCCAGGCCGGCCAGCTCCTCCGCCCGGCGGACCCGGTACCGCAGCGTGTTGGGGTGGACGTGCAGCCGCTCCGCCGCGGCCCGCACGTCGCCGAAGGCGTCCAGGTACGCCAGGACCGACTCGGCCAGCCGGGTCCCCTGGCGGGCGTCGCGCGCCGTCAGCGCCGACAGCCGCGGGTCGCGCATCGCCGGGCGCTCCGCGAGCAGGTCCAGCACCTCGCCCAGCACCACCTCGGCCCGCACCTCCTCCAGCGACGCCACGGCCGCGCCGACCGTGCCGCGCTCCATCGCCGCCAGCACCCGGTCCGCCTCCCGCCGCGAGCCGTGCGCCCCGCCGAGGTGCGGCGCCACCGGCCCCACCGCCGCCCGCAGCCGCACCCCCAGGTGGCGGCCGGCCGCCTCGGCGATCTCCACCACCCAGCCGCGC
This sequence comes from Streptomyces sp. NPDC001380, assembly GCF_042895785.1. Classification (NCBI taxonomy): domain Bacteria; kingdom Bacillati; phylum Actinomycetota; class Actinomycetes; order Kitasatosporales; family Streptomycetaceae; genus Streptomyces; species Streptomyces sp. NPDC001380. The sequence goes on from NZ_JBIAWP010000005.1 coordinate 127,950, forward strand.
ACCGTGGCGGGGGAGAGGCCCGCGGGCAGCTCCGGCAGCAGCACGTACACCCGCGACTCGGCGGGGGAGACCAGGGCGCTGTGGTGCCGCGCGGCGGCGTGCACCGAGATCAGGGCGGTCAGCTCGGCCCGGGTGAGCTCCACCGGCGAGGCGTCCGCCCCGGCGGCCTCCGCGCCGGCCCCGTCCGCGTGCAGGGCGAAGCCGACGACCAGCGCCGGGCGGCGGGCGTCCAGGCCCAGGTGGGTGGCGAGCGACTGCGGGCCGGTGGAGCCGTCGAGCAGCCCGGCCAGGAGCGACTGGGTGAGCCGCAGGTCCGCCGAGACCTCCCGGCGGCGGCGCACCAGGTGCAGCGCCGCGACCCGGGCGGCGCCCAGCAGCACCTGCTCGGAGCGCGGGTCCAGCGGCCGTGACCCCTCCTGCACCCAGATGGTGCCCAGCGGCTGCGTGCCCGCCCGGATGCCCACCGCGAGGCGCCGCCGGATGCCCAGCTCCGGGTGCTCCTCGATGGCGATCACCGCGCCGGAGGTCCGCAGGTGCTGGAAGACGCCCCACTCCCGCAGCTTCGACAGGTACGGCTCCGGGCCCTGCCAGCCCAGGATGGACAGCCGCCGCAGGTCGTCCACCTCGTCGGAGGAGCGCGAGTAGGCCAGCACCCGGCTGGAGGTGTCCTCGACGGAGACGATGCCGCCGGTCAGCACCGCCGTGGTCTGCGCCAGCGAGAACAGGTCGCCGCTGGCCTCCCCGCCGCCCGCCCCCGTCTCCTGGCGGCCGCTGCCGATGACCGCGCGGGCCAGCGCGTCCAGGTGCTCCCAGCGGGCCTCGCGGCGCACCGACAGCAGCGCCACCCCGGCCTCGGCGGCCGCCTCGCTGAGCGGTGCCGCCTGGCCGGGCGCGTCCAGCTTCACCGCGACCGCCGCCGCGCCCGCCGCGCCCGCCGCCCGCAGCGCGGGCAGCGCCGCCCGGCCGCGGGCGCCGATGGCGAGGACCAGCTCGCCGGGCAGCGCCTGGGGCGGGTCCTCCGGGTCGAGGATCGCCACGTCCCGCACCTCGACGTCCAGGCCCGCCGGGGCGGCCTGCAGCTCCACCAGGGGCTCGCCCAGCGACATCAGCAGCTGGCGCAGGCTGATGCCCTCCTCCGGCGCCGGGGGAGGGCCCGGCCGCGGCACGGCCGGAGGACCCTGCCGCGGCCCCTGCCCCGGCGCGCCCGGGGTCGGCGTCCGCTCGGCCACCGTGCCCACCCCGCTCCCGTTGCGGCCCGCTTGCGCACGGCCCGCTCGCTGCGGGCCGGCCTTCGTACGGACGGACAAGCCGTCGCCCCCGATGTTAGCCGCGGCGACAACGGTGGGACGCATACCAGCTCCTACCGTGGGCAGGGACGCGAGACCCGCGGCCAGAGGCGATTCGAAGGAGAGCGTGCGCATGGATGCTGTGACCCAGGTCCCCGCGCCGGTGAACGAGCCGGTCCACAGCTACGCCCCCGGCACCCCGGAGCGGGCCCGGCTGGAGGCCGAGCTCAAGCGGCTCGCGGCGGAGCCGGTCGAGCTGACCATGGCCGTCGGCGGCGAGCGCCGCATGGGCGGCGGCGAGCCGATCGACGTCGTGCAGCCGCACAACCACGCCGCACGGCTCGGCACCCTGCGCAACGCCACCCGCGAGGACGCGCAGGCCGCCGTGGACGCCGCCCTCGCCGCGGCCCCCGCCTGGCGCGCGCTCTCCTTCGACGACCGCGCCGCGGTCTTCCTGAGGGCCGCCGACCTGCTGGCCGGCCCGTGGCGCGAGACGATCGCCGCCGCGACCATGCTGGGCCAGTCCAAGACCGCCCAGCAGGCCGAGATCGACAGCCCCTGCGAGCTCGTCGACTTCTGGCGCTTCAACGTGCACTTCGCCCGGCAGATCCTCGCCGAGCAGCCGGTGTCCTCCCCCGGGGTGTGGAACCGCGCCGACCACCGCCCCCTCGAGGGCTTCGTCTACGCGATCACCCCGTTCAACTTCACCGCCATCGCCGGCAACCTGCCCACCGCCCCCGCCCTCATGGGCAACACGGTGGTCTGGAAGCCGTCCCCCACCCAGCAGTTCTCCGCCCACCTGCTCATGCAGCTGCTGGAGGAGGCCGGCCTGCCCGCCGGCGTCATCAACATGGTGACCGGCGACGGCCTGGCCGTCTCCGAGGTCGCCCTCGCCCACCCCGAGCTGGCCGGCATCCACTTCACCGGCTCCACCGCCACCTTCCAGCACCTGTGGCGCACGGTCGGCGAGAACATCGCCGGCTACCGCAGCTACCCGCGCCTGGTCGGCGAGACCGGCGGCAAGGACTTCATCGTCGCCCACCCCTCCGCCGACCCGGCCGTGCTGAGGACCGCGATGGTCCGCGGCGCCTTCGAGTTCCAGGGCCAGAAGTGCTCCGCGGCCTCCCGCGCCTACGTCCCCGCCTCGGTCTGGGAGCGGATCAGGGACGGCCTGCGCGACGAGGTCGAGGGCCTCACCATGGGCGACGTCACCGACCTGTCCCACTTCATGGGCGCCGTCATCGACGCCCGCTCCTTCGCGAAGAACAAGGCCGCCCTGGACCGCGCCCAGGCCGACCCGACGGTCGAGGTCCTCGCCGGCGGCACCTGCGACGACTCGGTCGGCTACTTCGTCCGCCCGACCGTCCTGGTCTGCTCCGACCCGGAGAGCGAGTACTTCCGCGAGGAGTACTTCGGCCCGATCCTCGCCGTCCACGTCTACGAGGACGACCGGTACGAGGAGGTGCTGGACCAGATGGAGTCCGTCGCCCCCTACGCGCTCACCGGCGCCGTCATCGCCCGGGACCGGGCCGCCGTCGCCCACGCCATGGAGAAGCTGCGGTTCGCCGCCGGCAACTTCTACGTCAACGACAAGCCCACGGGCGCCGTCGTCGGCCAGCAGCCCTTCGGCGGCGGCCGCGCCTCCGGCACCAACGACAAGGCCGGCGCCGCCCAGAACCTGCTGCGCTGGACCTCCACCCGCTCCATCAAGGAGACCTTCGTCCCGCCGACGGACTACCGCTACCCCCACATGGGCTGACGGTCCGTCGGGACCCCGGCCCCCGGGCCGGCGTCCCGCCGGGGCGGCCGCCCGTGCGCCCGCCGGACCCGTGTTTGGGTCCGGCGGCGCCGGGCAAGCGCCCCTCGGGTCACCCTGCCGGACCCCGCCCGGTCCGGCCACCGCACGTGCCGCGCACCCCCCCCGCGCGGCACCCGGCGCGCCAGGCGCAGCCGGCCACTCCCCCCCGGCCGGCCCGCGCGGGCGCGTCCGGCGGGCGCGCCGCCCACTCCCCCCGGTGGCGCGTCCGCCCTGTCCCACCCCACACCCCTCCTCGCAGCCGCCTCCCGGCCACCCCGGCGCGGCCCGTGACCCCAGGAGTAACCGTGCTCCGTTCCGCGATCCTCGCCGCCTCCCGCTCCCCGCAGGTGCGCACCGTGGTGGAGAAGCTGCCGCCGACCCGGGCCATCGTGGACCGCTTCGTCGCCGGCGAGCCGCTCGACGCCGCCCTCGCCGCCTGCGGCGAGCTGGCCGCCACCGGGCGCCGCACCACCCTCGACCACCTCGGCGAGGACACCCGCGACGCCGTCCAGGCCGCCGCCACCGCCGAGGCGTACGAGCTGCTGCTGGAGGCCCTGAAGGAGACCGGCCTGGCCGGGAGCGCCGAGGTCTCCGTCAAGCTCTCCGCCGTCGGGCAGTTCCTCCCGCAGGACGGCGAGAAGGTCGCCCTGGAGAACGCGCGCCGCATCTGCGAGGCCGCCGCCGCCGCGGGCACCACGGTCACCCTCGACATGGAGGACCACACCACCACCGACTCCACCCTGGGCATCGCCCGCGAGCTGCGCGCCGACTTCCCGTGGCTGGGCGTCGTCCTCCAGGCCTACCTGCACCGCACCGAGGCCGACTGCCGCGACCTGTCCGGCGCCGGCTCGCGCGTGCGGCTCTGCAAGGGCGCCTACCAGGAGCCCGCCTCGGTCGCCTTCCAGAAGAAGGAGGAGGTCGACCGCAACTACGTCCGCTGCCTCAAGGTCCTCATGGGCGGCGAGGGCTACCCGATGGTCGCCTCCCACGACCCCCGCATGGTGCGGATCGCCGGGCAGCTCGCCGAGTGGAACGGCCGCAAGGCCGACTCCTTCGAGTACCAGATGCTGTACGGCATCCGCCCCGAGGAGCAGCTGCGGCTCGCCCGCTCCGGCGCCACCATGCGCGTCTACCTGCCCTACGGCCAGGAGTGGTACGGCTACTTCATGCGCCGCCTCGCCGAGCGCCCCGCCAACCTGGCGTTCTTCCTGCGCGCCATGGCCACCCGCGGCTGAACCGGCCGTCCCCGCCTCCGGCCGTCCCCCTGCCTCCCCGCGGCGGCCCGTCCCCCGGCGGCCCGATGCCCCGCCGGGCACCGGGCCGCCGGGGGCGCCGGCTCAGGAGACGACGGTCAGCTTGCCCGCGACCCTGGTGCCGGCCCGGTGGTACTTCTGGAAGTACGAGGCCAGCGCCTTGACGTCGGCGGGCTTGAGCTTGATGCAGCCGTTGGACCGGTAGTCGCCGTTGCCGTCCCAGCGCTGGGACTCGACGCGGGAGTTCTGGCCCCCCGTGCGGGTCATCTCGCTGTGGACGAACAGCTCGGTGCGCCAGCGGCCGGTGCCGTTGTGGCAGCGCTTGTCGCTCAGCCGGAACGCCACCCCCTTGATCGCGCTGCCGTTGTAGGCCGTGTACAGCGTGACGTCGTAGGAGCCGTTGGGCAGCCAGCCCCGGTTGCTCGCGCAGTCGTCCTTCACGCCGATCCCCGAGCCGGCGCGCCAGGAGGCGTTGACGACCATCCGCTGCCGGCCCGAGTCCTCCACCCGGTAGACCCGCCAGTACAGCCTGCTGTTCGTCGGGTCGGAGGGGTTCTTGTCGAAGACCATCCGGGTCGTGTAGCCGTAGGGCGCGCGCGGCGACGCCTGGGCGCCCGAGGCGGGCGCGGCCGCCGCGGCGACGGCCAGGCCCGCCAGGGCCGTCGTCGCCGCGCCCAGCCGGAGGGCGGTCCGGCGGCGGTGCTCTGCGTGCATGGTGGTCTCCCCGTTGTCGTGGTGGTGCGGGCCGGCGTGGTGCCGGGCCACGGCTGTGGCGGGACCGAGCCTTCCCGACCGGGGGGGCCGTGTCCTTGACGTTCCGCGCACCGCCCTTGACCTCCCGCGCCCCCCTCCCGGCGGTGCGGACACGATCCGCCGCGGCCCCCCGCGCCCCCGCCTCCCCGTCCCGTCCGCACCGGGCAACCCCGGTGCGGCGGCCCGCGTCCTCCAAGGGGGGAGGGACACGACGACCGGACCGGGGGGAAGCATGACGACGGTGGTGGAGTTCCGGACCGACCGGCTGCCGCGGGCCGAGCGGTTCGACCGGTGGCACGACATGACCGCGGAGGCCCTGATCCCCAACCTCCTCCGCCCCGCCGACGACGGCGACTTCCTGGCCCGCGCCCGCCTGGTCGACCTCGGCGCGGTCCGGGTGACCTCGCTCGCCTACCCGCCGCTGGAGACCCGGCGGACGTCCCGGCTGATCGCCCGGGCGGGGGCGGAGTACTGCCAGGTGATGCTGACCCTGCGCGGCGGCCACCGGATCGTCCAGGCCGGCCGCGACGTCACGGCCGGTGCGGGCGACCTGCTCCTCTACGACTGCGCCCGCCCGTGGGAGGGCTGGGCCGGCGGGCGGCGGGACGCGGTCGAGGGCGTGCTGATGCAGTTCCCGCGCGCCCTGCTGGCCTTCCCCGGGGACCGGTCCGGGCGGCTCCCCTGCCTGCGCGTCCCCGGCGGCGACACCCTCGGCTCCCTGCTCTCCGGGCACCTGGTGCGGCTGGCGTCCGGCGCGGCCGACTGGACGGCGGCCGACGCCGTCCGCCTGGGCACCGTCTCGCTCGACCTGCTCGCCGCCGTCCTCGCCCGGCACCTGCGCACCGGACCCGCGCGGGACCCCGGCTGCCGCGAACGGGTCCTGCGCCTGCGCGTCCACGCCTTCATCGAGGAGCACCTGGGCGACCCCGGGCTCACCCCCGCGGCGGTCGCCGCCGCCCACAACGTCTCCCTCCGCCTCCTGCACCGCCTCTTCCAGCACGAGGAGCTCGGCGTGGCGGCGTGGATCCGCGCCCGCCGGCTCGAACGCTGCCGCCGCGACCTCGCGGACCCCCTGCTGCGCGACCTGCCCGTCCACGCCGTCGCCCGCCGCTGGGGCTTCACCGACGCCGCCCACTTCAGCCGCACCTTCCGCGCCGCCTGCGGCATGACGCCCACCGACTACCGGGAGCTGGCGCGGTCCGCGGGGGCCCCGGGGCCCGCGGGGGCCCCGGCGGCGGACCGGGACCGCCCGGGGAGCACCGGGCGTCCCGCCCCCGGCCGCTGACCCCCGGGGACCCGCCCGGCCCGGCGGGCCGCCGGCCGGCGCCTGCCCACCGGCTCGGGCAGGCACAGCACCGCGACCGCGACCGCCGCCGCCAGCAGCGCCGCCCAGCGCAGGTGCGCCTCCCGCCAGCCGGGGGCGCCCGCCGCCACGAGCAGCGCGGCCCGGTCCGGCAGCACCGCGGCCGCCGCCACCAGCACCAGCAGCCCCCCGGCCGCCGGTGCCCCCGGGACGGCGGCCCCGGCGAACCGCACGGCCGCGCAGGCCGACGCCACCGCGACGGCGGCCAGCGCCGCCGCCTCGACGGTCGCCGCCCCCACCGGTGTGCCGGCGGGGGCGGCCAGCACCGCCGCCGCCCACCACGCGGCCGTCACGGGCAGCACCAGGACCAGCCGCACCCCGTCGCGCAGCGGCCGGGGCACCGGCACCGCGGCGGTGGTGCGCCGAGCCGGGTCGTCCAGGGCGGACGCGGCGCCGAGCGCCCCGGACAGCGCCGCCGCCCGCAGCAGCCAGAGGCCGAGCTGCGGATCCGGGTGGGCCGTCAGCCGGGACGCGAGCACGAGGAGCAGCCCGAGCCCGCCGCCCGCCGCGAGCGGTGCCCGCGGGACCGCCCGCCCGACCGGGACGAACAGCGTCCGGACCACGGTCACCCCCACCGTCGGACGCCGGCGGTCCAGGTGGACCGGACGGTCCGGGCGGTCTGAACGGTCCGGACCGGCGCGGCCGCGTGCGGCCGGGCCGCCGCGCGCGCCGAGGTCTCCGCGGCGGCCGCCCGGGGTCCGGCGGCGGCCGTACGGGTCTGCTCCGCCCCCGGCATCGGCAGCCCCTGGAGCACGGCCCCCGCCACCGCCGCCGCCAGCGACACCCCCGCCACCGTCCGCACGGCCGCCGAGCGCCCGCCCGCGGCCAGCACGGCGGCGGCCCCGGCGAGCACCGCCAGCGAGACCAGGTAGAGCAGGTGCGCACCGGCGGGGCGGCCCGACAGCGGCTGCCGTCCGACGTCCGACACGACCGGCACCAGCCACCGGAGCCACGCCGGGCCGTCGGGGGGCGGCACCAGCACGAAGTCGAAGGTGATCACCGCCACCACCGCGAGCGGCGCCGCGAACGCCGACGCCGTCAGCCGCCCCAGCAGCACGCCCGCCGCCCCCAGCAGCAGCACCGCCGCCGGGCCGGCCGCCAGCTCCGCGGCGGAGGCGTGCCCGGACGCCCCCGGCCGCGACGCCGCCCAGCCGAGGCGCCAGACCGCCAGGAGGGCCGACACCGCCGCCGTCGGGAGCACCGACAGGACGTGGGCGAGGGTGCGCCCCCCGGGCCGCAGCAGCAGCGTCCCGAACCAGCCCTCCGCGCCGTGGCGGCGGGCCCGCAGGACCGCGCTGTTCGCCCCCAGCAGCGCCGCCAGGCCGGCCAGCAGGAGCGGCAGCTGCGTCGAGAGCGCCACGTCCCGCAGGGCGGGGCGGCGGTCCGACGGACCGCCCGGCCACAGCAGCCACGCCGCGTGGCCCAGCAGCGCCGCCGCGACCGCCGGGAACCGCAGCAGCCGCACGGCCTCGATCCGGGCCAGCGCCAGGACGGCTCCGCGCGTGCCGCCGTCCGGAGCGGCGACCGCCCTCCGCGGGGCCGTCACCGCGCTCACGCCGCCACCGCCCCGGCGCCGTCGAGGGCCAGCAGGTAGCCGTCCTCCAGGGTGGGCTCCAGCAGTGCGGCCCCGGCCGGCGGGTCCCCGATGTTGCGGAACTCGCCGCTGCCCGTGCGGAAGCCCGCCAGCGCCCCCGGCGACCTGGCCGCGCTGCTCCACACCCGCCCGCGCGCGGCGGCGGTCAGCTCCGCCGGGGTGCCGTCGAACCGCACCCGGCCCCGGTCCATGACCAGCACCCGCCCGCACAGCATCGCCACGTCCTCCGTCTGATGGGTCGACAGCAGGACCGTGCGGCCCTCGCCGGCCTCCGCGACCAGCTCCCGGAAGCGGATCCGCTGCTCCGGGTCGAGCCCCACCGTCGGCTCGTCCAGCACCAGGAACGCCGGGTCGCCGAGCAGGGCCGCGGCCAGGGCCACCCGCTGCCGCATGCCGCCCGACAGCCTCCGGATCCGGCGTCCCCGCACCTCCGCGAGGCCCACCGCGTCCAGCACCCGCCGCACCTCCGCGTGCCGGGTCCGGCGGTCGGTCAGCTCCTTGAGGACCGCCACGTAGTCGACGAACTCGAAGGCCGTGAAGCCCGCGTGGAAGCCCGGGTCCTGCGGCAGGTACCCCAGGGCCCGGCGGGCCTCCCGGCGCCCCCGGACCGTGCCGGGGTCGTGGCCCAGCACCGACAGCGCCCCGGAGCCGGGCGGGGTCGCGGTCGCCAGGATCCGCAGCAGGGTGGTCTTCCCGGCGCCGTTCGGGCCGAGCAGCCCGGTGACGCCCCGGCCCAGTTCCAGGGAGACGCCGTCCACGGCGCGCACCCCCCGGTGGTGCAGGGCCAGCCCGGAGGCCGTCACGGTCGGCGGTGCGGTCATGTCAGCCTCCCGGCTGTGAGGGGACGGACGGAGTCGTGCACGCGGCCGCTGTCGAAGCGGTCGCGGAGGGCGAACAGCAGGGCCCCGGCGGCCGCGGCCACCGCCGCCGCCGTGAGCTGCCCGGCCGCGGTCAGCGGCAGGGGACGGGCGTCCGACAGCAGCCGCCCCGCCACCAGGAGCGCCACCCAGCCGCCGCCGACCAGCGCCGGCGCGGCCACCGGTCCCAGCCGCGGTGTCAGCGCCAGCCCGGCCGCCGTCAGCGCCAGGGCGGGCAGCAGCCAGCCGAACGCGTCGGGCCCGAAGGAGGGCAGCGCCAGGGCCGCCAGGCCGCTGAGCGGGACGGTCACGGCCAGCACCGCCGCCGTCCGCACCATCAGCAGCCGGAAGGAGTGCAGCGGCGCCACCACCGCCGTCTCGTACATCGGGTCCAGCCGCGGGCCGAAGGAGAGAGCGACGCCGGCCAGCGGCAGCAGCGGCGCCACGCCGAGGAGGAGCAGCGGCTCGCCCGTGCCCCGCACCGCCCGGCCGGCCCCCACCGCGCAGAGCAGCACCACCGCCACCGCGCCCAGCCACGACCGGCGCAGCAGCGGGGTCGCGGCGAGCAGCCGCGCCGTGTGGTCGGCCGCCCCCGCCCGGACCAGCACCCGCTCCAGCGGTCCCGGCCGGGGGGCGTCCAGCTCCGCGTCGAGCCGCGCCCAGCCGAGGTCGGCGACCGCCGGGTCGACGAGGCCGTTCAGCCGGTCCCGGCAGGCCGGGCAGGCCGCCAGGTGCGCGTCCGCCGACCAGAGCCGGGGTGCCTCCAGGGCGCCGCGGGCGTACTCCTCCAGGTCGTCCGCCGGGAGGTGCCAGCGGTCCTGCCGGTCGGCGCTCATGCGATCTCCTCTCGCAGCTGCCTGCGGGCCCGCATGGCCCGGGTCTTGACCGTGCCGTGCGGGATGCCCAGCAGCGCCGCCGCCTCGCGGGTCGTCAGCCCGTCGACGACGGTGGCCTGCAGCACCGCCCGCAGCTCGGGGGAGAGCCGGGCCAGCGAGCCGCCCAGGTCGCCGTGCTCCACCCCGGTGAGCACGCGCTCCTCGGCCGACGGCTCGTCACGGTGGCGCAGCCGGGCCAGGGACTGGCGCAGCCGGCCCCGGGCGCCGTCGCCGCGCAGGGCGTCCACCAGCCGCCGCGAGCCGATCCGCCACAGCCAGCCCGCGGGGTCGCCCTCGCGCCGGTAGCGGGCCGCGCCGCGCCACACGTCGAGGAACGCCTCCTGCACCACGTCGTCGACGAGCGCGGGGTCGGCGCACCGGGCGCGCAGCCGCAGCACCAGCCACGGCGCGTACCGGCGGTAGAACTCCTCGAAGGCGCGGCGGTCGCCGTCCGCGGCCGCGAGCAGCAGCTCGGCGTCGCTCGGGTCCCTGCCGTTCGTCTCGGTCACGCCCCTTCATCGGACGGGACGGTCCGAACGGTTCACGTGCCGTCAGAAACCCTCGGTGTCCAGCGTGAAGGAGAACGGCGCCGGGAGCCCCAGCGGCTTCCCGGAGGGCGCGAGGTGCACCCCGGTGCACTCGTCGCCCTCGGGGAGGGCGACGAGGGTGGTCCGGGAGAGGTCGCGGTCGACCAGCAGGGAGAGGGGGATGCCGGCGCGGGCGTGCCAGTGGCGCTCGGCGGTGCGGTCGCGCTCCGGACGGGCGGAGGTGACCTCGACGACCGGGGCGGCCCCGTCGGGCGGCATCCGGGGCGGAGCGCCGCGGAAGACGTCCGTGTCCGCAGGCGCGAAGGCGGCGTCCGGGACGGCGTGGTCCCGTGGACGGCGCCCTCCGCCGGACAGCCGCAGCCCCTTGTCCCCCGCGGACCTCATCCTCACGGCCGAGTGGAGGACGACCTGTTCGACCACCCTTCCGATGCAGTCCCCGTGGTCCCCGTCCGGCGGCGGTGTCGCGACGATCTCCCCCTCGATCAGCTCGGCACAGGTGCCCTCGGGGGTCTGCAGACCCGGGAAGCGCTCCGGGAGGCTGTCCTCCGCCGCTTCCGGCCCGTGTGCCATCGCGCTCACGGCGCACCCCCTTCCTCTCGCCGCGATCAGGGCAGGAGACCGGTGGGGCCGCCGCGGCCGGGAGCCGGGGCGGCCCCACGCGATCGTGTCACGCCGGGGCGGGGAGTGCCGGGGTCAGAGGGCGGCGGCCGCCGGCTCGACCATCTTGCGGGCGGTCTTGGCGTCGGCGTACTCGCCCAGCGCGGTCATCACCCACTCGCCGGAGAACTGCCGGACCAGCTTGCACATCAGCACGCCGGTGCGGGGCTCGGCGCCGGTGAGGTCGAAGCGGACGAGCTCCTCCCCGGTGGCGGCGTCGGTCAGCCGGCAGTAGGCCTTGGCGACGTCGCTGAACTTCTGGCCGGAGAAGGAGTTCACCGTGAAGACCAGGCCGCAGACCTCGGGCGGCAGGCCGTCCAGGTGGACGGTGATCTGCTCGTCGTCGCCGTCGCCCCTGCCGGTGAGGTTGTCGCCGGAGTGCTGGACCGCCCCGTTGAACACGGACAGCTTCATGAACCAGGCCGTCTCCAGCTTTTTGCGCTGGGCGTCGAAGGCGATGCAGGAGGCGTCCAGGTCGATGCCGCGGCCGCGGTGGGCGGGCTCCCAGCCCAGGCCCATGCGGACGGCGGACAGGAAGGGGCGGCCGTTCTTCTCCAGGGAGACGGAGCCGCCCTTGACCAGGTTGACCCGGCCCTTGTCCAGCGTGACCTTGCCGGGCGCGGGCGGCGCGGGCGCAGCCGCGGGCGGGGTCGGCGGGGCGGGCGCGGCCGGGGGCGTGAGGGTCCAGTCCGCGTCGTGCTCCGACGGCGGGATTGGTGCCGGTGCCGGTGCCGGTGCCGGTGCCGGTGCCGGAGCTGGGTCCGGGACGGCGGGGGCCGCGGCCGGGGCGGCGGGGGCCTGCGCCGCCGGGGCGGCGGTCGGGCCCGGGTCGTCCACGGCGACCCCGAAGTCGGTGGCGATGCCCGCCAGCCCGTCGGCGTACCCCTGGCCCACCGCGCGGACCTTCCACGCGCCGTTCCGCCGGTACACCTCGACCACGACCAGGGCGGTCTCCACGGTCAGCCGCGGCGGGGTGAAGGTGACGAGCTCCTCGCCGGTGTCCGCGTTCCGCACGGTGGCGGTGGGCTCGGTGCCGGCGAAGGTGGCGCCGGCCTCGTCCAGGCTGGCGGTGACGAGCACCTTGTGGATGCCGTCCGGCACGGCCGCGGTGTCCACGGTGATGGCGTCGGGGACGCCCGCCGAGGCGGGCCGGTGGGTCACGCCGGGGCCCTGCGGGGCGTTGAAGAAGACGAAGTCGGCGTCCGAGCGGACCTTGCCGTTCTCGGCGAGCAGCAGCCCGGAGACGTCCAGCCGCTTGGGCGCCGTCACCTCCACCGTCACCCGGGGGGCGGGGAGCGGGGCGTTGCCGCCCTGCGTCAGGGCCGTGGTCAAGGTGGTCCTCCTCGGTGCGTCCGGCACGGGGCGTCCGGCCCGCCGGGCCCGCCTGCGGGGCTCCGGCGGCCGGCGGCCCCGCACACCCTAACGAAGCAGGGCGGGCCCGCGTTTCCGGTCCGCCGGGCGGCCGGGGCGCGCGTGCGGGGCCGGCCCCGGGACCGCCGTCAGCCGAAGCTGCCGCGCACCGCCACCGCGCGCGGCTGGTCCACGCCGAAGGCGGAGGCGAGCCAGGTGTCGCCGGACGGGTCGTGCCGGCCGCCCCGGTGGGCGTACTGCACGGTGAAGGAGTACCGGCCCGGCGGCACCGTCGCGCGGGGCTGCAGCGTGAACCGGTACACCAGCGCGTTCCCGGCCCGCTCGACGGTGGCGGAGACGCCCGGCATGGTCGTCCACGCCCCGCCGTCCTCGGTCCCGCCCGTGCGCTCGACCCGGACCTCGACCTCCAGCGCGGTCACGTTCTCGTCCACCGTCAGCACCAGGGAGTCGCGGGACGCGTAGGGGTCGGCGGTGTCCGCGGACGCGCTGCCGTGCAGCCCCTCGTCGTCGTCGCCGGCGGGGGCGAGCCCCGTCACCGCAGGGGTGCTGTCGGGAGCCTCCCCGCCGGCCGCCGGGGCGGGGGCCGTGCCGCCCGTGAGTCCTCCGGTGCCGGCCGGTGCGGGGGAGCCGGCGCCGGGCACGCCGTCCACCGTCGCCCCGCCGCCCGGGGCCGTCGTCGCGCCGTCCGCATCCGCCGTGCCGTCCGGCGCCGGGGAGCCGTCCGTCCCCGTGCCGCCGGTCCGTGCCGTTCCCGCCGTCGACCACGACGGACGGTTCGCCGAGGGCGCCGGACCGGTCGGGGCGAGGGGGGTGGCGCCCGCGGACGGCGCCCGGCGGACGGAGGCCGTCACCGAGGGGCCGGGCCGGGACGGGGACCGGTCGCGCGAGGCGGCCGACTGCTGCGGACTGCCGCGTCCGGCCAGGGCCGGGGGAGTGCCGGTGCCGTCGGTTGCCGGTGCGCCGGTGTGCGGGGAGCCGCCGTCCGGGGTGGACGACGCGCCGTCGACGTCCGAGACGCGGACGGAGGGCGGCAGGCCGCCCTCCAGGCTGACGATCCAGGTGGTGGCGACGCTGATGCCCACCACGGTCGACATCGCCATCGCCGCGCCGGACACCCGGAAGGCGGGCAGGCCCAGGGGCGTGGCGCGCCGGCGGCGCGACCCGTGGCGTCCGCGTGCTGCGGCCGGTCCGGGGCGCACGCCCCCCGGGTGCTCCGGAACCGGCCGCCCGCCGCGGTGCCGTCCCGCTCCGGCGCGCGGACGCGCCTGGACGGTGTCCTCGTGGGGAACCACCGATCTCCCTCCGTACCGGCCGACGTGGCTGCGCGCCGACTCCGCTCCCCCCGTGACGGGTCGGGACGGGCACACGCCTGCGTCGGCAGAGGCACGAGAGTACCAGCGGGGGCCGATTCTGTGACCGGCCGACTGCGGAACGGGTTCACCGGCTCCGCCGACCCCGCCCCGGGCCTCCGGAAACCCCTGGTGGGAGGGGCCGCCGGGCCCCGCCGGAGGCCCGGTCCGCGGCCGCTCCACGGGCTCGGACCGGGCCCCCGCGGGACCCGGGGCGCCCCGGATCACGCGCGGCCGACCGCGCCCCTCGGACCCCCGGCGCCCCCGCCGTCCGCCGGAGCGTGTGCGCCCCCGCCGTCCGCCGGAGGCGCCGGGGCCGCCAGGTCCGCCGCCCAGGGCGGGTTGGGGCCCGCGACCGAGCAGGTCAGGGCCGCGACCCGGGCGGCGTACCGGCAGGCGTCGGCGACGTCGTCGGCGGTCACCCGGTCCAGCCGGCCGCCGAGCAGGCCGCGCCCGTCCAGCAGGTGCAGCAGTCCGGCGGTGAAGGAGTCGCCCGCCGCGACGGTGTCCACCACGGTGGCGGGTGCGGCGGGCACGGACACCCGCCGGCCGTCCAGGGAGGCGAGCACGCCCCGGGCGCCGAGGGTGACCACGACCAGCCGCACCCCGGCGGCGTGCCAGTCGTCGCAGGCCTGCCCGGGGGCGGTGCCGGGCGCGAGGTGCGCCAGGTCGTCCTCGCTGAGCCGCAGCAGGTCGGCCAGGGCGCACCAGCGCGGCAGCCCGGCCCGGTAGTCGGCGGGCGGCACCAGCAGGGGCCGGACGTTGGGGTCGATCGAGACGGTGGCGCGGTCGCGCAGCCCCTCCAGCCACTCCTCGACCCGGGGGCCGCCGGGCCGCCGGACGAGGGCGAGCGAACCGGTGTGGACGCACGCGGTGCCGTCGAGCGGGGCGGCGGCCAGCTCCTCCGCCGTCCACTGCCAGTCGGCGGTGCCCTCGGCGTGGAAGGACCAGGACGCCTGCCCGGCGGCGTCGAGGTCGGCCACCGCCAGGGTGCTGGGCTCGGCCGCGGCGGGGCTGCCGGCCAGGTCCACGCCGGAGGCCTCCAGCCGGGCGCGGAAGAGCCGGCCGAAGACGTCGTCCGACAGGCGGCCCAGGAAGCGGACCGGCGTCCCGAGCCGGCCCAGGGCGACGGCGGTGTTGGCGGGGCCGCCGCCGGGCAGCACCCGCAGGGACAGGCCGCCCCCCGCGTCCCCGGGGCCGTCCCCGGGGGCGCTTCCCGACCCGCTCCCGGGGACGGGGAAGCCGTCCGCGACGTTCTCGCCGAGGACGGTGATCCGGCGCCGGGCGCCGGCCGGGACGGGGCTCTCGCTGCTGGTCACCGCCCCATGCTGCCAGGGGCGGCCGGGGCCGGGCGATCCCCGGGGCCGGGCCCCGGCCGGTGGACCGGCCGGCCGGCGGGGCGCGGTCGCGGGGGCCGGGACGGCCTGGGCGGTCTCGACGGTCTCCTGCAGGTCGTGCGTGGCCTCCAGGACCGTCCCGGCGGCCGTGCACAGGCAGGCGGCGAGCAGCAGGGCCGCCGCGGTCCGGCGGCGCGCGGGCGCGGGCTGCGGCCCGGGGGAGAGCAGGGCGGCGACCCGCCGCGGCACCGGTCCGGCGTGGGCGGCCGGGGCCAGGCCGGGCCGCCGCGGCCCGCCGGTCCGCGCGGGGGCCGCGGCCGCCAGGGCGGCCCGGCCGACCGCCCGGGCGGTGAGGGCGCGGCTGCCCACGCAGGCGGCCGCGGCCTCGTCGGCCCAGCGCTCCAGGTGGTACGCCAGCGGCTCCCGCAGCAGGCGCAGCGCGGGGTGGACCGCGGCCGCGTACTCGGCGGCGGCGAGGAAGAGGTGGTGGCGCGCCGCGAGGTGGGCCCGCTCGTGCGCGAGCAGTGCGGCGCGCTCGTCGGCGCCGAGCGCCCGCAGCATCCCGGCGGTCACCACGACGCGGCCGGGGCGGCCGGGCAGGGCGTAGGCGTCGGCCCGCTCCTCGGGGAGGACGGCCAGGCCGTCCCCGGCGCCCGCGGCGGCCAGGGCGGCGGTCCGCGCGGCGCGCAGGTCGCGCCGGTGGCGGGCGGCGGCGTGCAGCAGCCGCGCCGTGCCCGCCGCGAGGGCGGCGGCCGCGGGGACGGCGACGTACCCGGCGGCGGGGGAGATGCGCTCCAGCCACGGGAGGGAGAGGTGGCCGAGTGCGGCGACGGGGGGCAGCCGCAGCAGTCCGGCGGCGGCGAGCAGGCCCAGCGAGGCGCCTGCGGCGGCGGCGAGCAGGACGGCGGTGGCCGCCAGCGTCCAGGCCGCGGCGCGCGGCGGCAGCCAGCCGGACAGCCGGCGGGCGGCGGGCACGGCGAGCAGCGGCAGCAGCAGCGGGATCCAGACGGCGACGATCATGCGGGCTCCTCGCGCGCCGGTGTGCCGCCGGTCCCCCCGGAGCCGCCCTCCGGGAGGCCGCCCTCCGGGCTGTCGCCGAGCAGTTCCCGCAGCAGCCGCTCGTCGTCGGCGGAGAGGTCGGAGACGAAGCGGGCCAGGACGGTGGAGCGGTCGGGCTCGCGGTCGAGCTCGGAGCGCATCCGGCGGGCGGCGAGCCCGGCGGTGTCCTGCACGGCGGGGACGTAGGCGTAGGCACGTCCGGCGCGGGTGCGCAGCAGGGTGCCCTTCTCGTGGAGCCGGCCGAGGATCGTCGCGACGGTGGTGCGGGCCAGTCCGCCGCCGAGCGCCTGCTGGACGTCCTGCGGGGTGAGGGGGCGCCCCGCGGCCCAGAGCGCGGCCAGCACCTCGGCCTCCAGCTCGCCGTGGGGGCGGCGGGGGGCGGGCAGCTCGGACATGTCGGCGGTTCCTCCCGGGATCCTCTACCATCGAGAGAACGTCTACATGATTGTAGACGTTCGGGCGGTCCGCAGCACCGCCACGCACCAGTATGGGAGGCCCCGCCCGCAGTGTCCTCATCCCCCGTCTCCGCGCTCCCCGCCCACCTGGCGGTCAACGTGCTCGACGCCTCGTCGCTGCTCTCCGCCTTCGGCGCGCTCGGCATCGCGGTCGTCCTCTTCGCCGAGACCGGCCTGCTGGTCGGCTTCTTCCTCCCCGGCGACTCCCTGCTGTTCACCGCGGGCCTGCTCTGCGTCCCCGGCGGCCACGCCGGCCCCCACCTGCACCTGCCCCAGGTCCTCGCGGCCTCCGTCGCCGGCGCGCTCGCCGGCGCCCAGTGCGGCTACCTCATCGGCCGCCGCGGCGGCCGCGCCCTGCTCGAACGCTCCCGCAACCGGCGGCTGCACGACGGGGCCGTCCGCGCCGAGGAGCTGCTCGCCCGCTACGGACACGCCCGCGCCGTCGTCCTGGCCCGCTTCGTCCCCGTCGTGCGCACCGTCCTCAACCCGCTCGCCGGCGCCCTCGGCGTCCCCGCCCGCACCTTCACCCTCTGGCAGGTCGTGGGCGGCACCGTCTGGACGGTCGGCCTGGTGCTCGCCGGGTACGCCCTCGGCTCCACCGTGCCGAACGTCGACCGCTACCTGCTCCCGCTGGTCGCGCTCGTGGTCGCCGTCTCCCTGCTGCCGCTCGCCCTCGAACTGCTGCGCTCCCGCCGCGCCCGCCAGGCCCGCGAGGAGGCCCGATGACCCCCGCCCCCTCCCTGCTCGCCTTCGACGGCAGCGGCATCGACGGCGGCCTGTACACCGACGTCACCGACGCCGCCCACCGCACCCCGCACTGGCTCGACCACGCGGTCCTGCTCTGGTCCGACTACGGCCTCGCCGTCTTCGCCGTGCTGATGCTCGCCGGCTGGTGGGCCGCCCGCCGCCGGGGTGCCGCCGACACCGCCCGGGCGCTCGCCGTCCCCGTGGCCACGGTCCTCGCGTACGGCGTGAACTCTGTGGTCAAGGCGCTGGTCGCCGAGGACCGGCCCTGCATCTCCCTCCCGCACACCCCCACCCTGGAGGCGTGCCCGGGGGCCGGCGACTGGTCCTTCCCCAGCAACCACACCGTGGTCGCCTTCGCCGCGGCCGCCGCGCTGCTGGTCGTCGACCGCAGGATCGGCGCGGTCGCCGTGCTCGCCGCGGTCGCCATGGGCGCCTCCCGGGTCTGGATCGGCGTCCACTACCCGCACGACGTGCTGGCCGGCGCCCTGGTCGGCGTCACGGTGGCGCTGCCCCTCACCCTGGCCGCCCGCCGTGCCGCGCCCCTGGTCGAGCGGGCCCGCGGCACCGCCCTGGCACCGCTCCTCGGCACCCCCTGATCCCGCGGGCGCCGTCCCGACGCGAGGCGGACGGCGCCCGCGGCCCCGGCCCGCCGTGCTGCACGGACGGGGCCCGCCGTCCGTCAGGAGACCGCCCGCAGACCCGGTCCCTGTGGCAGGGTGGTGCGCCGTGACGCGGGACGAGTTGATGGCGGCCCTAGCCGGGATGCGGCGGGCGCCGGTGAAGGGACGGCGCGCGCCGCACAAGCCGCTGCTGGTGCTCTGGCTGCTGGGCCGGTACGTCGGGACGGGCAGCACGACCGTCACGTATGACGAGGCCGATGTGCCGGTCAGCCGTCTCATCGGCGACTTCGGGCCGCCGGCGCGGACCCGGCAGCGGGCGGCGATGCCTTTCGTCCACCTGGAACGCCGCCTGTGGGACCTCCGCGACGCCCGGGGAGAGCCCATCCCGCCGACTGCCCCGGAGAGCGGCGCCGCGCTGCGCCGCAGCGGCGCCGTCGGCCGGCTGCGACCCGAGGCCGAGCGGCTGCTCGCCGAACGGGGAACCCTGGCGGCAGCCGCCCGGCTCCTGCTGGACCAGCACTTCACCCATGCCTTGGAGGGGCCGGTCTGCGAAGCTGCCGGGCTTGACCTGTCCGCCCTGGAACTGGAGGCCGCCGCCCAGCTCCTGCCGGGGCAGCGCACCCGCCGGTCCCGCCGGTCGGGCTTCGCCGAAGAGGTCCTGCGTGCCTACGCGTACTCCTGCGCCATGTGCGGCTACGACGGGGCGCTCGGCCGTCACCCCGTCGGACTGGAGGCCGCCCACGTCCGCTGGCACAGCCAGGACGGGCCCGACACGCTGGACAACGCCCTGGCTCTCTGCGCCCTCCACCACGCCCTGTTCGACCTGGGCGTACTGGGCCTCACCGAGGACCTGCGCGTCCGCGTCTCCGGCCTCTACACGGCCCGCAGCGAGGCCGGGCGTGCCGTCGACGTCCTCCAGGACCGCCCCCTCGCCCTGCCCCGGCCCGGCCTGCCCCGTACGGCGGAGTCCTTCGTGCGCTGGCACACCGCCCAGGTCT
Source organism: Streptomyces sp. NPDC001380 (assembly GCF_042895785.1). Classification (NCBI taxonomy): domain Bacteria; kingdom Bacillati; phylum Actinomycetota; class Actinomycetes; order Kitasatosporales; family Streptomycetaceae; genus Streptomyces; species Streptomyces sp. NPDC001380. Next base: position 146,870 of record NZ_JBIAWP010000005.1, read on the forward strand.
TCAAGCACACGGCAGCCCCGGCGGCCTGATCCGCCCGCGTCCCGCCGCCGGCGGGGCCGGGACGCGGGCTGGCGAGTCCGGCCCGTCAGGTTCCGGACGCCGCCTGCCAGGCGGCCTGCGCGGCCGCCTCCGCCGCCCCGGCGTCGGCCTTCAGGCCGAGGCCGTCCAACGCCGCCGCGAGGGCGCGCAGCGAGGCCAGGACCGTCCCCCGCGAGGCCGCCCGGCCGTAGTGGTTGACCCGCAGCACCTCCCGCGCCAGGGCGCCGCCCGCGCCCTGCACCGGCACCGCCGGGTCGCAGCGCAGCGCCGCCGCGGCCACCTCGCGGGCGTCCACGCCGTCCGGGGTGCGCAGCGTGGTGGCGACGGGGGCCGCGTCCTCGTCGCGGACCACGTAGCAGGAGAGCGTGCCCAGCGCCCGCACACCGGCCCGGACGGCGGCGGCCGCGGCCCGGTGGCGTCCCGTCACCGCGTCCAGGCCCTCGGTGTCGATGCGGTCCAGGGACGCCTCCAGGGCGAGCATCTCCAGCTGCGCGGGGGCGTGCGGCAGGGCGGTGCGCCCGGCGTCCGTCCAGCGCTCCTTCCAGTCCAGCAGCGAGAGGTAGGAGCGGCGGGGCGCCTGCGGGTTGGCGGCGATGCGCTCCCACGCCCGGGGGCTCACCGCGGCGGCGGAGACGCCCGCCGGTCCGCCCATCGCCTTCTGGCCGCCGATCACGCACAGGTCGACGCCCCACGCGTCGGTGAGCAGCGGCTCGGCCGCCACCGACGCCACCGCGTCCAGCATGAGCAGCGCGCCGTGCCCGCGGACGACGGCGCCGATCTCCGCCACCGGATTGGTGTTGCCGGTCGCGGCCTCGGCGTGCACGAGGCTGACGAAGTCGGTCTCCGGCCGCTCCCGCAGCGCCTCGGCGACCTGCTCGGCGGAGACGGCGGTGCGGAACGGCACCGCCAGGTCCACCACCTCGGCGCCGCACGAGCGCAGCCAGCCGCCGAAGGTCTCGCCGTAGGGGCCGGTGACCACGTTGAGGGCGGTGCTCCCGGGCCGCACCGCGCCGCGGATGCACGCCTCCAGCGGCAGCAGCGCCTCGCCCTGGGTGACCACCACGTCGTTGCCGGTCCGCAGCAGGGCGGCGACGCGGTCCTCGATCTCCGCGAAGCGCCGTGCGGTGAGCGGCGGCAGGTCGAGCAGCGGGTGCCCGCCCGGCACGGGCTCCTCGCGGGGGCGGTCGGCGGCCGACGGGGCGGGACCGCCGGCGGACAGGGGGCCGTCGGCGGACAGGGGGCGGTTCGCGGTCACAGCGGGCCTTCCGGTGCGGGGGCGGTGCCGGCGGCGCGTGCGGCCGCGCCGCCGACGGCCAGTCTGCCGGACGCCGCCGCGGGCGGCCCACGGGCCCGCCGTCCGGGGGACCGCAGGGCGTACGGGGAGGGCCGCGTACGCACCGCCGTCCTTGATCCGTATCCTGTACTCGGCCGCCGCCGCCCGGGGCGCAGTCGCACCGCGCCCCCGGTCGCGCACCACGCCGCCCCGACGGGGCGGGCCGGCGGCCCTACCGGGCCAGTACCAGGGGGGAAGCATGTCCGCAGCCGTGTCCCGCCGCCGCCTGCTCAAGCTGGCCGGCGGCGCCGCCGCCGCGCTGGGCGTGGCGGCGGCGGCCGACCGGGACGCCCTCGGCGAGGCCACCGCCGCGCCCGCGCGGAGCGCCGTGCCCGTCCGGGCGGGCGCGTCCGCCGCCTCCCGGGCCGCCACCACCGTGCGGCGGTTCTCCGCCTGGTCCGCCGCGCCCTCGTTCCCGGACGCGTCCGGCCGCTCGGCCACCGGCTTCCACGACGCCCTGGTGCGCATGGTGGTGCGGCCCACGCTCGGGGGCACCCGGCCGCGCATCCGGCTCTCCAACCGGTACGGGGCCGCGCCGCTGCACGTCTCCCACGCCTGGATCTCGGTCCGGGCCGAGGGGCCCGAGGAGGAGCCCGGAACCCGGACCGCGCTCACCTTCGGCGGCCGGACCGGAGTGGTGGTCCCGGCCGGGTCGGACCTGGTCAGCGACGCGGTGGCCGTCCCGTTCGCGGTCGTCCCCGAGGCGGCGCTGCTGGTGACCCTGCAGGTCGCCGGCGCCACCGGCCCCACCACCTGGCACGCCCGCTCCCGGGACGCCGGCTACGTCATGGACGGCCCGGCGCGCCTCGCCCGCGGCGCCCGGCTGCCGCGGACCGCCACGCGCCGCTGGAGCCGGCTCGACGGCTGGTTCTGGCTCTCCGGCCTCGACCTCCTCTCCAGCTCGGCGGCGGGCACCGTCGTCTGCTTCGGCGACTCCATCACCGACGGCCCGCCCACCCCGCGCGCCGGCAGCAGCGTCCGCTGGCCCGACCTGCTCGCCGACCGGATCGCCCGCGCCCGGCCGCGCTCCCCGTACGGCGTCGTCGACCTCGGCATCGCCGGCAACCGGCTGCTCCGGAGCGCCAAGCCGGCGGGGGCGGCGGCCCTGGACCGCTTCGGGACGGACGTCCTGGCCCAGCAGGGCGCCACCGACGTGATCCTGCTGGAGGGCATCAACGACATCGGCGCCGGCACCGACAGCTACGGCCGGCCCGTCACCGCCTCCGAGCTGATCGACGCCCAGCGGCGGCTGATCGGGCAGGCGCGGAGCGCGGGCCTCGCCGTCCACGGCGCCACCCTGCTCCCCTTCGAGGGCGCCAAGTACTACACCCTCCAGGGCGAGCGCGTACGGCAGCAGCTCAACGAGTGGATCAGGACCGGCGGCGCGTACGACAGCGTCGTCGACTTCGACCGCGCCGTGCGGGACCTCGGGCAGCCCACCCGGTACGCCGTCCCGTACGACTCCGGCGACCACCTGCACCCGAGCGACGCCGGGCAGGCCGCCCTCGCCGCGGCCGTCGACCTGCGGGCCCTGCAGACCCCGCGGGTCTGACCGCGTCCGTGCCGGGCCGCCGCCGCACACGGCGGGGCCCGTCCGTATCCTGTGCCCGGCCGCCGCGCGGAACGCGCCGGGCCGGCCGTCCACGGTCCTGAACCCAGGGGGAACAGCCATGCCCGCACCGCTGCCACGGCGGCAGGCGCTGAAGCTGGTCGCGGGCGCCGTCGCGCTGGGGTCGGCCACCGCCCTCGGCCGCTACGCCGCGGCCGGGTCCGACGGTGTCGGGGGCGTCGCCGCCGTCGGGATGCGCAGTGCCTCCCAGGGCGCGGTCACCGGGCCGCTGCGGGTCGGCGCCTGGGCCGCCGCGCCCGTGGAGGGCCGCACCGGTCTGCCGGGGCACGGCTTCGCCCGGGCCACCCTGCGGATGGTGGTGCGCGCCTCCGTCGGCGGGGTCCGGCCCCGCATCCGGCTCTCCAACCGGTACGGCCGCGCGCCGCTGCTGGTCGGCTCCGCCACCCTCGGGGTGCAGCTGCAGGGCGCCGCGACGGTGCCCGGAAGCCTGGCCCGGGTGCTGTTCGGCGGCAGGCCGCAGGCGGTGGTCCCGCCCGGCGGCGAGCTGCTGAGCGACCCGGTGGCGCTGCGCCGGCCCGTCGCCGCCCGCGACGCGCTGCTCGTCAGCCTCCACCTGCCCGGCCCGACCGGGCCCGCCGCCTGGCACCCCCGCTCGCAGGACGCCACGTACCTGGCCGCCGGCGACCGCACGACCGACGGCCGCGGCCGCCACTTCGCCCACCGGGTCAACGGCTGGTACTACCTGACCGGCGTCGACGTGCTGTCGTCCACCGCCACCGGCACGGTCGTCTGCTTCGGCGACTCGATCACCGACGGCGCCGCGCCCGTCGTCGGGCGGGTCGGCGGCCGCTGGCCCGACGTGCTCGCGGCCCGGATCGCCGAGACCCGCCCCGACCGGCCGCTGGGCGTCGTCGACCTCGGCATCGCGGGCAACAAGGTGCTCACCGACGAGCGGAACGACGCCGGGCCCTCCGGGCTCGGCCGCTTCCGCGCGGACGCCCTGGTCCAGCCGGGGCTCACGGACGTCTTCCTGCTGGAGGGCATCAACGACATCGGCTCCCGCCGGGGCGCCGGCGGCGCCCCGCTCACCGCCGCCGAACTCGTCGCCGCCTACCGCACGCTGATCGGGCAGGCGCGCGCGGCCGGCGCGGCGGTGCACGGCTGCACGCTGATGCCCTTCCAGGGGGCCTCCTACTACAGCGACTTCGGGGACGCGGTGCGGCAGGAGGTCAACCGCTGGATCCGCACCGGCGGCGCGTTCGACAGCGTCGTCGACCTCGAACGGACCGTCCGCGACCCGCAGTACCCGGGCCGGTACAACGCCGCCTACGACCTCGGCGACCACCTCCACCCCAACGACGCGGGCTACACGGCGATGGGCGCCGCCGTGGACCTCTCCGCGCTGCGCGGCTGACCCGCCGGGACGCGCTGCGGGGGCGGGCCGCAGGAGCGTGCCGCAGGGGGGCGGCGCGCCGGGGGCCGCCGGCCGTAGGCTGCGGGCATGGGAGAGCGCGCGGTGCTGCACGTCACGGGGCGGGTGCTGGTCGGGCCGGAGGACGTCCGGGACGAGCTGTGGGTGGTGGACGGGCGGGTCACCTTCGACCGCCCCGCCCTCGCCCGCGACGTGCGGACGGTGGCCGGCTGGGCGCTGCCCGGCCTGGTCGACGCCCACTGCCACGTGGGCCTGGACGCCCACGGCGCCGTCGACGAGGCCACCAGCGAGAAGCAGGCGGTGGCAGACCGCGACGCCGGCACCCTGCTGATCCGCGACGCGGGCTCGCCCGCCGACACCCGCTGGATCGACGACCGCGAGGACCTGCCCCGGATCGTGCGCGCCGGCCGGCACATCGCCCGCACCCGCCGCTACATCCGCAACTACGCCCACGAGATCGAGCCGGAGCTGCTCGCCGAGTACACCGCCCGCGAGGCCCGGCGCGGCGACGGCTGGGTGAAGCTGGTCGGCGACTGGATCGACCGCGACCGCGGCGACCTCGCCCCGTGCTGGCCGCGCGAGGCCCTGGAGGCCGCGATCGCCGCCGCCCACGCGCAGGGGGCCCGCGTCACCGCGCACTGCTTCGCCGAGGACTCCCTGCCGGACCTGGTCGCGGCCGGCATCGACTGCGTCGAGCATGCCACCGGCCTCACCGAGGACCTGCTGCCGCTCTTCGCCGCGCGCGGCGTCGCGATCGTGCCCACCCTGGTCAACATCGCCACCTTCCCGCGGCTCGCGGCGGGCGGGGAGGGCAAGTTCCCGGCCTGGGCGGCGCACCTGCGGCGGCTGCACGAGCGCCGGTACGCGACGGTGGGCGCCGCGTACGAGGCGGGGGTGCCGGTGTACGTCGGCACCGACGCGGGCGGGTCGCTGCCGCACGGGCTGGTCGCCGAGGAGGTCGCCGAGCTGGTCCGGGCGGGCCTGCCGCCCGCCGCGGCGCTGTCGGCGGCCAGCTGGGGCGCGCGGGCATGGCTGGGCCGCCCCGGGCTGGAGGAGGGAGCCCCCGCCGACCTGGTGGTGTACGCGGAGGACCCGCGCGCCGACGTGCGGGTGCTGGCCGACCCGCAGGCGGTGGTGCTGCGCGGCCGGGTGGTGTGACCGCCGGCCCGGCCGCCCGCCGGCCCGGCCGCCCGCCGGGCGGGCGGCGTGCCGGGCGGGTGCGGGGCTGCCGGGCGGGTGCGGGACGTGGGGCGCGGGGCCGGACCGGGCCCGTCCTGCCCCGCTGTCGGAGGGGGCCGTTAGGGTGAGCCCATGGCTCCACGTCCGCTGAGTGAGATCGTCGAGGCCGGCTGGGCGAAGGCCCTGGAACCGGTGGCCGGGCGGGTCGCCGCCATGGGGGACTTCCTGCGGGCGGAGATCGCCGCCGGCCGCACCTACCTGCCGCCGGGCCCGGCCGTGCTGCGCGCCTTCCAGCAGCCCTTCGAACAGGTCAGGGTCCTGATTGTGGGTCAGGACCCGTACCCGACCCCCGGCCACGCCGTGGGCCTGTCGTTCTCGGTCGCGCCGGAGGTGCGGCCGCTGCCCGCGAGCCTGGTGAACATCTACCAGGAGTACGGCCGCGACCTGGGTTTCCCGCCGCCGGCCAACGGCGACCTCACCCCCTGGACCCGGCAGGGCGTGCTGCTGCTCAACCGGGCGCTGACCACCGCCCCCCGCAAGCCCGCGGCCCACCGCGGCAAGGGCTGGGAGGAGGTCACCGACCAGGCGATCCGGGCGCTCGCGGCCCGCGGCACGCCGCTGGTGTCGATCCTGTGGGGGCGCGACGCCCGCAACCTGCGCCCCCTGCTCGGGCAGCTGCCCGCGATCGAGTCCGCGCACCCGAGCCCGATGTCGGCGGACCGGGGGTTCTTCGGGTCGAGGCCGTTCAGCCGCGCCAACGAGCTGCTCGTGCAGCAGGGCGCCGAGCCGGTGGACTGGCGGCTGCCGTGACGGCCGCCGCTGCCGCTGCTGCTGCCGGGGCCGAGGGGGCTGAGGGGACCGGAGGGACGGGTGGGGCCGCCGCGGCGGGAGTGCACGTCCGGGGCTGAGTCACCCTTACGGGTGAACTGACCCTCCGCGTCAACACGGTGACGCCTCGTTCGGCAGGATGGGTGAACCCCGGCCGAGGAGCGGTGCCCACCTCCCGCCGGGGTTTCCATCAGCCCTGTGGGGGAGTTTCCTCTTGTCATCCGTGTTCTCCGTCCTGCCCCGGCTCCGGCCGGCCGCGGTCGCCGCGCTGACCGCCGGCCTCGCCGTCGCCGGACTGCCCGCCGACGCGCACGCCGCCGGTGCCGCCGCCGAGGGCCGGGCCACCGCCGCCGTCGCCGACGTCGCCCTGGACGTCAGCCTGCTCCACCGGACCGTCCACGTGCCGGTCGACGCCTCGCTCGGCGAGGTGCGGGCACCCGGGGAGAGCGGCGGCACCGTGCTCACCGCCCGCGTCGACGGCGTGGCCCAGGGCGCCCCGCTCACCCTCCTCAAGGCCGACATCGCCCACTCCCGCGCCGTGGTGGACGCCGACGGCTCCCGCGCCTCGGTCCAGCTGGTCGGCGCCGACGTGCACCTGCCGGGGCTGCCCCTCATCGCGCTGCTGCACGTGGACACCCTGGAGGCCCGCGTCTCCTGCCCGGCCCACGGCGAGCCCACCGCCCGGGTCAACCTGCTCGGCACGGTCCGGGTGCTCGGCCGCACCGTCGAGCTGTCCGCCGGCGGCCCCACCCGCGTCGCCGTGCCCGGCGTCGGCGAGGTGTCGGCCGAGCTGTCCCGCAGGGCGGTCACCTCCGCCGGTGCCGCCGCCACCGCGCTGGAGCTCGACGTGGCGGTCGACCCGGCGGCGCTGGGGGTCGCCAGGGTCGCGGGCCGGGTCACCCTGGGCGTGGCGGCCTGCGGTGCGCCCGCTGCGCCCGGCGGCACGGCGGGCGGCTCCGACGGCACGCCGCCGGCCCCCGCGGTGCCGGAGCCCGCGGACTCCGCGCAGCCGGCCCCGGCGCCGGCGCCGGCGGGGAGCACGCCGCCGGCCGCCGCGCCCCCGGCCGCCGTTCCCGCCGGGGCCGTGTCCGCGGCTCCGCAGGCGGGACCCGCCGACCTGGCCGAGACCGGCAGCAGCGGCTCCCCGCTGCTCCTCGGCGGGGCCGCCCTGTCCACCGCCGCCGGGGCCGCCGCCCTGGTGGCGGCCCGCCGCCGCAGCGCCCGCACCCGCCGGGGCTGACCGGGACCGGTCGGGGTCGGACGCGCCCCGGCCCGGACAGGTCCGGACAGGTCCGGAGGCCCGCCGCCGTGGAGGGGACGGCGGCGGGCCTCCCGCGTCCGGCTGCGGACATGTGTCCGATAACAGGCCCGGGGTGACGCGGCCGGCCGGTTCACCTCGCGTTCACACGAGGGGAACAACCGGGAAACGGCGTCCTGCGAGGCTGCGGGGCGTCCCCGCCACCCATCCCGCAAGGAAGCCCGCCGGTGAGCTACAAGGCCGAGTACATCTGGATCGACGGCACCCAGCCGACCGCCAAGCTGCGCTCCAAGACCAGGATCCTCGCCGACGGCGCCCCCCTGCCGGACTGGGGCTTCGACGGCTCCAGCACCAACCAGGCCGAGGGCCACGCCTCCGACCGCGTCCTCAAGCCGGTCTTCTCCTGCCCCGACCCGATCCGCGGCGGCGACCACAAGCTCGTGCTGTGCGAGGTGTACAACACCGACGGCACCCCGCACGAGAGCAACACCCGCGCCCTGCTGCGCCCGGTCGCCGAGCGGTTCGCCGCCCAGGAGTCCCTCTTCGGCATCGAGCAGGAGTACACCTTCTTCCAGGGCAGCCGCCCGCTCGGCTTCCCCGAGAACGGCTTCCCGGCCCCGCAGGGCGGCTACTACTGCGGCGTCGGCGCCGACGAGATCTTCGGCCGCGAGATCGTCGAGAAGCACCTCGACAACTGCCTCGCCGCCGGCCTCGGCATCTCCGGCATCAACGCCGAGGTCATGCCCGGCCAGTGGGAGTTCCAGGTCGGCCCGCTCTCCCCGCTGGACGTCGCCGACCAGCTGTGGGTGGCCCGCTGGCTGCTCTACCGCACCGCCGAGGAGTTCGGCGTCTCCGCCACCCTCGACGCCAAGCCCGCCCAGGGCGACTGGAACGGCGCCGGCGCCCACACCAACTTCTCCACCCGGGCCATGCGCGAGGGCTACGACGCCATCGTCACCGCCTGCGAGGCGCTCGGCGCCGAGGGCAAGCCGCTGGAGCACGTCAAGCAGTACGGCTTCGGCATCGAGAGCCGCCTGACGGGCCTGCACGAGACGGCCCCGTGGGACGAGTACAGCTACGGCGTCTCCGACCGCGGCGCCTCGGTGCGCATCCCGTGGCAGGTCGAGGTGGAGAAGAAGGGCTACATCGAGGACCGGCGCCCCAACGCCAACGTCGACCCCTACGTCGTCACCCGCCTGATCGTCGGCACCTGCTGCTCCGCCCTGGAGAAGGCCGAGCAGGTCTGACGCCCCCGCAGGACCGGCCGCCCGCGGGCGGCCGTCCGCGGACCCGGATCCGGTGCCCGTCCCGCCGCCGCGCGCGGGACGGGCACCGCCGTGTCCGGGCGCCGTGTCCGGGCGCCGTGTCCGGGCGCCGTGCCCGGGGGCCGTGTCCCCGGCCCGTCGCGCGCCCGGCGGCCCGCGCCCGGCGGCCCGCGCCTGCGCCGCCGCCCTCGGCGCCCTCCGCCGCGCCCCGCCCGCGCCCCCGTGGCCGGGCCCCGCGCCCTCAGCCCTCCCGGCAGCCGGCGAGGGCGGCCAGGAAGGCGTCGGTCGTGTCCGGGTCGCGGACGGCGACCCGCAGGAAGTCCGGGCCGAGACCGGGGAAGGTGTCGCCGCGGCGGACGGCGAAGCCCGCCGCGCGCAGCCGCTCCCGCACGGCGGCGGCGCCGGGCAGCTCCAGCAGGACGAAGGAGGCGGCGGGCTCGCCGTGCACCCGGACGCCCGGCACGGCGGCCAGGCCCGCCAGCAGCCGGGCGCGGTGGACGGCGGTGGTGCGGGCGGCCTCCTCGGCCTCGGCGAGGGCGCGCGGCGTGCAGCACGCCTCGGCGGCGGCCAGCGCGGGGGAGGAGACCGGCCACAGCGGCTGGCTGCGGGCGAGCGCGGCGGCCTGCGGGGCGGCGGCGAGCAGGTAGCCGACCCGCAGCCCGGCCAGGCCCCACGTCTTGGTGAGGCTGCGCAGCACCACCAGGCCGGGCAGGTCCCGGCGGGCGGCCAGGCTCTCCGGTTCGCCCGGGACCGTGTCCGCGAACGCCTCGTCGACCACCAGGACCCGCCCGGGCCGGGCCAGGGCGGCGAGCCCGGCGGCCGGGTGGAGGACGGAGGTCGGGTTGGTGGGGTTGCCCGCCACGACGAGGTCGGCGTCCTCCGGCACGGCGGCCGGGTCCAGCCGGAAGCCGTCCTCCGGCCGCAGCAGCACCCGCTCGACGGCGTGCCCGGCGTCGCGCAGCGCCGCCTCCGGCTCGGTGAACTGGGGGTGGACCACCACGGCCCGGCGCGGCCGCAGGGTGCGGGCGAGCAGCACGAACGCCTCGGCCGCGCCGGAGGTGAGCAGCACCTCCTCCTCCGGCCTGCCGTGCCGGGCGGCGACGGCGGCCCGGGCCGCCGCGCCGTCGGGGTAGGCGGCGAGGCCGCTGAGGGAGGCGGCGATCCGGTCGCGCAGCCAGGGGGGCGGCGTGCCGGCGCGGACGTTGACGGCGAGGTCGACCAGCCCGGCGCCGCGGACCTCGGCGTCGCCGTGGTGCCGCAGGTCCGGGCCGCTCCGCGGCGGGGCGTCAGTGCGCATGCCGGCCGTCCCCGTGCCCGCCGTGCCCGCCGTGCCCGTCGTGGTGGTGGGCGGGGTCGTCCGGGTGGTGGTGGGGCCGCTGGGCGGCGCCGACCTTCTCCTCGAAGCCGGGCATGGCGACCCGGTACACGCAGGTGTCGCAGTTCATCCGCAGGTCGCCGGCGAGGGCCTCGCGGTAGCGCTCCACGACGAGGCCGGCCAGCTCCTCGGCGGCGCCCATCACGGCGGCCCGCCGCACCTCGACGCCGGGGTGCGCCGCCGCCCACGCGGCGGCCTGCCGGTCCACCCGCTCCGGCAGCACCCCCGTGAACAGGAAGTACGGCAGCACCACGACCCGCCGGGCGCCCAGCCGCCGGCACCGCTCCAGCCCCGCGGCCACGTCCGGCGCGGCGAGGGAGACGAACGCGGTCTCCACCCCGGCCAGGCCGCGCCCCTCCCACAGCAGGCGGCCGACCTTGCAGACCTCGGCGTTGGCGTCGGGGTCGGTGGAGCCGCGACCCACCAGCAGCACGGTCGTCGAGGCGCGGTCGGCCGGGTCCAGCACCTCGTCCAGCCGCCGCTCCAGCACGGCCAGCAGCGCCGGGTGCGGGCCGAGCGGCCGGCCGTAGGCGTACGAGGTGCCGGGGTGGCGCTCCCGTTCCCGGGCCAGCGCCGCCGGGATGTCGCCCTTGGCGTGCCCGGCGGCGACGAGGACCAGCGGCACGGCGGCGAACCGCCGGACGCCGTCCGCCGCGAGGGCCGCGACGGCGTCGGCGAGCGGCGGCGGGGACAGCTCGATGAAGCCGCCCCCGACCGGGGTGCCGGGGAGTCGGCCGCGCAGGCCGTCGACGAAGCTGCGGAACGCCTCGGCGCCGGCCTCGTCGCGGGTGCCGTGCCCGACGACGAGCAGCGCGGGGGGCTGGGACGGGGTCACGTCGTGCCTCCAGGGGTGCGGGGGAGTGCGTGGGGGAGGGAGGGGGTCACTGCTGCCAGCGGTAGCCGCGCGGTGTGACCATGCGGCCCGCGACGCGGCGCGTGGCGGTGTTGCCGACGGTGACGACGGTGGTCATGTCGACGGTGGTGACGTCCACGTCGGCGAGGGTGGTGACGGTGTGCCACTCGCCGGGGCGGGAGACCGCGCGGGCGACGCCGACGGGGGTGCCGGGGGCGCGGTGGGCGGCCAGGATCCCCAGGGCGGCGGGCAGCTGCCGGTCGCGGCCGCGGCTGCGCGGGTTGTAGAAGGTGACGACCAGGTCGGACTCGGCGGCCGCCCGCACCCGCCGCTCGATGACCTCCCACGGGGTGTGCAGGTCGGACAGGGAGATCGCGACGTGGTCATGCCCCAGCGGCGCGCCCAGCAGCGCGGCCGCGGCGAGGGCGGCGGTGACGCCGGGCACGCCCACCACGTCGATGTCCTCGCCGGCCTCCGCGAGGGCGGGGGAGGCCATGGCGTACACGCCTGCGTCGCCGCTGCCGACCAGCGCCACGGCCAGGCCCTCCCGGGCGAGGCGGACTGCGGTGCGGGCCCGCTCCTCCTCGGCGCCCAGGCCCGACTCCTCGGTGCGGGTGCCGGGGCGCAGCAGGTCGCGGACCTGGTCGACGTACTGGTCGAGGCCGACGACGACGGAGGCGCGGCGCAGCTCGGCGCGGGCGCGGGGCGTGAGCAGGTCGCGGGCGCCGGGGCCGAGCCCGACCAGGGCGAGCCTGCCGCGCACGGCGCGGCGGGCGACGGCGGCGGTGCACCTGGCCGCCCGGCCGTCGGGGACGGCGCCGGGCACCGACGTCGACAGCCGCTTGGGGACGAGGAGTTCGCCGCCGGGGGCTGAGGCGAGCGCGGCGGCCTCGGCGACGCTGGGGGTGCCGACGGCGGCCAGCGGCGCGGCGGAGGGGTTGGGGACGGGGACGGCCGCCAGCACCCCGGCCGGGTGGGTGGTGAGCGGGACGCCGAGCGTGCGGGCGGCCTCCACGAGGCCGGGCTCGTCCGCCTTGGCGTCCACGGTGGAGAGCTCGGCGACGGAGGCGGCGGACAGTCCGGCGTCGGCCAGGGCCGCCCGGACCAGGGCCAGCACCTCGGCGGCGGGCGCGCCGCGGCTGGCGCCGACGCCGACGACGAGGGAGGCGGGGCGCAGGACGGCCACGGGGGCGGCGGCGCCGCCGTCCGGACCGCCGGCCGCCGGCCGGTCGGAGGCGCCGTCGGGGCCGCCGCCGGTGGCGCGGTCCGGTCCGCCGGTCCGGTCGCTGATCCGCAGGACGGGGGAGCCGGCGGGCGCGTCGGCGCGGACGCACGGCGGCAGGGCGGGCAGCGGCCGGGTGCGGTCGGCGTCCAGGCGGACCGGGGACCCGTCGAGGACGGCCCGGCTGACGGCCGCGACGTCGCCCTCCACGGGCAGGCCCAGGGCGTCGAGGCCGGGGATCCCGGCGGCGTCGGTGGCGGTGGTGACCACCGGCTGCGCGCCCAGGACGTCCGCCACCTCGGCGGCCAGCGCGTTGGCGCCGCCCGCGTGGCCGCCCAGCAGGGCCACCGCGAAGCGCCGGGCCTCGTCGACGCAGACCACGCCGGGGTCCTCGGCCTTGCCGGCGAGCAGCGGGGCGACGAGGCGGACGGTGGCACCGGTGGCCAGGAAGCACACCAGCTGCCCGCACTCGGCGAACGCCCGGCGCACCGCCTCGGCCACCGGCCCGTCGTACACGGCGGTACGGCCGGGCCAGGCGGCGGCCAGGTCGGCGGCGGCGCGGCGGCCGGCGGCGGTGGCGGCGACGATGCCGATCACGGCAGGGGTCCTCCTCGGGTGGGGCGGCGCCCCGGTGGCGGGTCGGTGCGCGGCGCGGTCGGTCGCGGCGCGGTCGCTCGCGGGCGGGTCGGGCACGGCGGGCCCGGGTGGCGCGGGCGGGGTCGGGCCGGTCGCGCCGGGCCCGGGTGGCACGGGCCGGGGTGCGGGCCGGGCGGGCGGGGGCGGCGCCCCCGGTGCGGCACGGGTCACGGCAGGACCCCGCCCTGCCGCCGCGGGGCGCCCGGCCGGTGCCCCCACAGGACGAAGACGGGGTTGGCCGCGGCGAGCCGCACCACGTCGCCGGGCAGCGGCGCGAGCCGGGAGGACTGCAGCAGGACGCCGCCGTCCTCCAGCCCGGCGGCGCGCAGCGCGGCCCGCACGGCGGGGACCCGGTCGACCGCGGCGAGGGTGACGACCACGGTGCGGCGGGCGCGGGCGGCGCAGGCGGCGACGACGGCGGGCAGGCCGGCGCCGCCCCCGCCCACGAAGACCGCGTCGGGGTCGGGGAGCGCGGCCAGCGCCCGCGGCGCCTCGCCGTGCACCACGGAGACGTCCACGCCGTGGGCGCGGGCGTTCGCGGCGATCCGGGCGGCGCCGTCCGCGGTCCGCTCCACCGCGACCGCCGCCGCGCCGAGGCGGGCGCACTCCACGGCCACCGAGCCGCTGCCCGCGCCGACGTCCCACACCAGCGCGCCCGGGTGCGGCCCCAGCCGGGCCAGGGCCAGGGCGCGGACCTCGGCCTTGGTGACCATCGAGTCGCGGTGCTCGAACGCGTCCTCCGGCAGCGCCCACCCGGCCGGCGCGGGCGGCGCCCCCGCGAGGGTCCGCATCCCGCCCGGACCGCCCTCCGGGCCGCTCCCCGGGCCCAGGCAGAGCACCAGGTTGACGCCGGGCCAGGTGCGGGCCGCCGCCTCGGCGGGCGGGACCTCCTCGACCCGCTCGTCCGGGCCGCCGAGGTCGGAGGCGACGACCAGCCGCCGCTCGACGCCCGGGGTGCGCAGCAGCGCCGCGCCGATCTCGGCGGGCCCGGCGCCGGGCGCGGTGAGCACGGCGGCCTTCCGGTGGGCGCGGCAGACGTTGTACGCGGTGTGCGGGGCCCGGCCGTGCGCGCTCACCACCACGGCGTCGTCCCAGGGCAGGCCGAGCCGGGCGAAGGCCGCGGCGACCGAGGGGACGTCGGGCCGCACCTCCAGCCGGCGCGGGCCGAACCGCTCCCCGAGGGCCCGGACGACGCCGAAGAACCCGGGGTCGCCGGAGGCCAGCACCACGACCCGGCCGCCGTCGCGGGCGGCCTCCGCGGCGACGGCGTCCAGGGCGGGGGCCAGCGGGCCGAGGACGACGCGGCGGGCCCCGGCCGGGACCGGCGCGGCCTCCAGGTGGCGGCGGGCGCCGGCCACCAGGGTGGCGGCGGCCAGCAGGGCGGCGTCGCCGGGCGGCAGCGGGTGCGGGCCCCGACCGAGCACCGTGATCGGCGCGGGCCCGTGCGGGGGGACCGGTGGACCCTCCGGGGGGGCCGGCGGGGTGTGCGGGGTCATGCGGGGGCGTCCCTCCTCTCCGAGGGTGCGGCGGGCGTCAGGGGGGAGGGGCGGTCAGCCGTCGGACGGCGGCGGGGCGCCCGTGCCCCCGGCGCGCAGCGCGCGCCGCGCCCGCCGGTCGGCCCGGCGGAAGGTGTGGAAGTGCCCGGGGTGGTAGAGGTGCGAGCGGGTGCCCTCGGCGGCGAGGGCCGGACCCACCAGGAACAGGGTGTGCTTCCACAGCCGGTGCGCCTTGACGGTGGCCTCCAGGGTGCCGACCGTGCAGTGCGCCACCAGCTCCTCGGGCCAGGTCACCTGGTGGGCGACCACCACGGGGGTGTCCTCGGCGTACCCGCCCTCCCGCAGCTCGGCCGCCAGCTGCCCGCTGCGGGCCGCCGACAGGAAGACGGCCATGGTGGTGCCGTGCCGGGCGAACTCCCGCACCTCCTCGCCGGGCGGCATCGGGGTCCTCCCGCCGCCGAGCCGGGTGAGGACGACCGACTGGGCGACCTCCGGGACCGTCAGCTCCCGCTGCACGGCCGCCGCCGCCGCCGAGAAGGACGACACGCCGGGCACGACCTCCGTCTCCAGGCCCAGCGCCCGGCACCGCTCCAGCTGCTCCTGGACGGCGCCCCACAGCGACGGGTCGCCGGAGTGGATCCGGGCCACCCGCAGGCCGTCGCGGGCGGCCTCCCCGTACACGGCGAGGACGTCCTCCATGGGCACCAGCGAGGAGTCCACGATCCGGGCGTCCCCGCGGGCGTGCTCCAGCACCTCCTCCTGCACCAGGCTCGCCGCCCACACCACCACGTCGGCCGCGGCGATCGCCCGGGCGGCCCGGAAGGTCAGCAGGTCCGCGGCGCCCGGCCCGGCGCCCACGAAGACCACCTTCCCGCCGGTCCGTCCGGCCGCCGCCCCCGCCGTCCCGTCCTGCGCGCTCACAGCTTCCCTCCCCGGGTGCCGCGGCGGGCGGGGCAGATCAGGGTGGAGAGGTACGGCTGCGGGCCGGAGCCGAGCTCGGCGGCCGGGCGGATCGACTCGCCCGGCAGTCCGAGCGAGGACCCCCACACGGCGCCGTCCGTGCGCCCGGTCTCCCGCAGCACCGCCGCCACCTCGTCCGCGACCCGGCCGAACTTGTAGGCCACCACCGTGCCGGTCCCCGCCAGGGCCTGCCGCAGCACGGCGGCGCCCGCGGTGACCGGCACCAGCGTCAGCGGCTCGGCGCCCTCGGCCAGGACGGTGCCGCTGCGCGCGGCGAGGTCCTGCATGGCGGTGATCCCGGGGACGGTCTCCACGACCGTGCCGGGCACGGCCTGCCGCACCGTCAGGGCCAGGTAGGTGAAGGTGGAGTAGACGCCGGGGTCGCCGAGGGTGGCGAAGGCGACGGTGCCGCCGTCCCCGGCGGCGCGCAGCAGGGCGGCGACGCGCTCCCCGGCGGCGTCCCAGGCCGCCTTGCGGCGGGCGCGGTCCTCGCGCTCGTTCAGGGCGAAGACCACCCGGACGACCTTCTCCGGGCCGGTGTGGTGGAGCACGGTGGCCTCGGCGCGGCCCGCGCCGCCGCCGTCCATGACCGGCACCACCACGTACCGGGCCTCGCGCAGCACGCGCACGCCCTTGACGGTGACCAGCTCCGGGTCGCCCGGCCCCATGCCCACCCCGACCAGGCGGGGGCTCACCGGCGCGGGCCGGCGGGGGAGGGGGCGGCGGGCCGCCGTGCCGCGGGGAGGGGCCCCGCGGGGAGGGGGGAGCCCGGGGTGCGTCCGGGCGCGGGGGGCCGCTGCGCGGCGGCATGCGGAACACGCATGGCGGAGTCCTCACTCGGGGTCCTCGCCCCGGTCGACGTGACGGCGGCCGGAGTCTCCTGGCTACCGGATCGACGCACCCCCGGGCCTTCCAGCCGCGCGTTCGCGGCCGTGGCCGGCTCCCGCGGACGGGCTGCGGGGTCGGGGGCACTCCCCGGTGACAGTGGCGGGACCGCGCCGGATTCGCACCGGACTTCCTCGTCATTGCCGCCGTGTGTGGCCCGGGAATCCCATCACGCCCCGCCCGCCCGGTCAACAGCGCCCCCGCCGCCCGCACCGCGGCCCGCCGCGCCGCCCGGCCGGGCGCGTGACGTGCGGCACACCGGGGTCCGCCGGGCGGGGGCGCCCGCGATCCGCACCGGGGCCGCCGGGCGGCGCGGAAGCCCAGCGTGCGCGGGGTCCCGGGGGTACGGGGGGTTGACGGGCGGCCGGGCCGCACGGGTGAATCCGGTGACCCGTCCGGGTGTCCCGTTCCTCCCGGTCGGAACCCGGATGCCCCCGCGGGCGTCCTCCCCTCAGGCGCGGCCCCGAACCGGTACGTCGAAGGACGGCGGGGGCCTCCGCCGGAAGGGCCTGTGGGGATGGAGCTGACGAGCGGGGCGTTCCTCGCGCTCATCACGGCGGTGCTGGTGCTGCTCACCGCGCTGGTCCTGGCCACGTGGAACCGGATGCCGGGACCGCGGGCCGTCCGCCACGGCGGCAGACTCGGCCTGCTCCTGCTCAACCAGGCCGCGGCCGTCCTCGTCGCCCTGGTGTGGCTGAACAACACCTACGCCTTCTACGAGAACTGGGACGACCTCCTCGGCAACAACGGCAACCAGGTCGCCCTCGGCCCGGACGGCGGCGGCCGGCCCCTGCCCGCCTCCCTCGCCGGACGGCCGGGCGGGCCGCGCCCGGTCCTGACCTTCGGCCCGTTCACCCGCGACGTGATGGCGGCGACGGCGGTCGGGCCGCGCTCCCGCCTGCGCGGCGAGCTGTACGTGTGGCTGCCGCCGCAGTACCGCGAGCCCGCCTACCGGAACACGGCCTTCCCGGTCGTCGAGCTGCTGCCCGGCCAGCCCGGATCGCCGCGCACCTGGTTCGGGGCCATGGCCGCCGACCGCACGCTCGCCGGCCTGATCGCCGCCCAGCGGGCCCACCCGTTCATCCTCGTCTCGGCCACCATGAACTACACCGGCACCAAGGACACCGGGTGCGTGGACGTCCCGCACGGGCCCAGGGTCGACACCTGGCTGTCGAAGGACGTCCCCTGGCTGGTCGAGCACAGCCTGCGCGCCGCCCACGGCCCCCGGCACTGGGCCGTGATGGGGTACTCCGCGGGCGCCTACTGCGCGGTCGACCTCACCGTCAAGCACCCCGGCGTCTTCCACGCCGCGGTCAGCCTCTCCGGCTACAACGCCCCCGAGTCGCCCTTCGTCGTCCGCGACCCGGCGCTGCGCGCCGCCAACAGCCCGCTGCTGCGCCTGCGGCGCATGGCCGTGCAGCCCGACATCGCCCTGCTGATGGCGGGCAGCCTCCAGGACGGCCGGACGGTCGCCGACGCCCGCGCGCTGCTGGCGCAGCTGTCCCTCCCCGCCCACGGGACCACGCTCACCGTCGCCCGCGGCGGCCACAACACCTCGGTGTGGCAGGCGATGCTGCCCACCGCCCTGGAGTGGCTGACCCGCAACACGGCCGGTCCCGTGCCCGTCACGGGCGGCCCCGCCGCGCCGCCGCCGCTGCACGCCCGGCCGCTGCGCAAGGAGGTCCACGCGGCCCCCGCCCCCGGCCAGGTCACCACGGCGCCGCCCCCCGCCGCCGCCCCCCGCCGCCACTGAGGCGGGCGCGGCGGCCCGCCCGGCGGCGCGGGCCGGCCCCTCGGCGGGGACGGACCGGTCCGCCGCCCTGCCGCGGGCCCTCAGCCGGGCCCGTGCGCCGGGCGGGCCGCCGCGTGCCGGGCCAGCCGCAGCGCCGCGCCGGGCACCCCCGCCCAGTGCAGGTGGAGGTAGGAGGCGTGCACCGAGGGCCCGGCGAACCCCTCGGTGGACGGCCCGGACCGGGTCCGCCACCCCCAGGCGGGGGAGGGCCCGGCCGCCGGCGTGCAGACCGTGCGGTGGAACTCGTGCCCCCGCACCCGCGCCCCCGCCTCCGCCAGCGGCCCGTCGCCCAGCGCCACCGCCTCCCGGTAGCCCAGCACCAGCCTCCCGCCCATCCGCGCCTCGGCGTCCAGCACGCCGCACATCGGCATCCCGTCCAGCGACCGGGCGAGGTACAGCAGCCCCGCGCACTCCGCCGCCACCGGCGCCCCCGACGCGGCCAGCGCCGCCACGGCCCGTCGCAGCGGCGCGTTGGCCGACAGCTCCGCCGCGTACACCTCGGGGAAGCCCCCGCCGACCACCAGGCCCGCGGTGCCCTCCGGCAGCGCCTCGTCGCGCAGCGGGTCCACGGGCACCACCTCCGCCCCGGCGGCGGCCAGCAGCTCCGCGTTCTCCGCGTACGAGAACGAGAACGCCGCGCCCCCGGCCAGCGCGATCCGGGGCCGCCCGGCGACCGGGCCGCCCGCCGCCGCGGTCTCCGCCGCCGGGTCCCAGGGCGCGTCGGGCAGCGGCGGGGCGGACCGGGCCAGCGCCAGCACCGCGTCCAGGTCCACCCCGGCGGCGACCAGGGCGCCCATGTCCCGCACCGCGCGCACCGCCTCCGCGTCCCGCTCGGCGGCCGGGACCAGCCCGAGGTGCCGCGAGGGCGTCGCCACCGCGCCGCTGCGCCGCACCGCGCCCAGCACCGGCACCCCCGAGCCCTCCTCCAGGGCCTCCCGCAGCAGCTCCTCGTGCCGGTCGGAGGCCACCCGGTTGAGGACCACGCCGCCGAGGCGCACCTCCGGGTCCCAGGAGGCGAAGCCGTGCACCAGCGCCGCCACCGACCGGCTCTGCGCGGAGGCGTCCACCACCAGCACCACCGGGGCCCGCAGCAGCTTGGCGACGTGCGCGGTGGAGGCCAGCTCGCCGTGGCCCGCCGCGCCGTCGAAGAGCCCCATCACCCCTTCGACCACGGCGATGTCGGCCCCGGCGGCGCCGTGCAGGAGCAGCGGGGCGATCCGCTCCGGCCCGCACAGGAAGGCGTCCAGGTTGCGGCCGGGCCGCCCGGTGGCCAGGGCGTGGTAGCCGGGGTCGATGTAGTCCGGGCCGGCCTTGTGCGGGGAGACGGCCAGGCCGCGCGCGGCGAGCGCGGCCATCAGGCCGGTGGCGACGGTGGTCTTGCCCGCCCCGGAGGACGGGGCGGCGACGACGATGCGGGGGACGTCCACGGCTCCGCGGTCACCACTCGATGCCGGGCTGGCCCTTGCGGCCCGCGTCCATGGGGTGCCTGACCTTCGCCATCTCGGTGACCAGGTCGGCGGCGTCCAGCAGCGCCTGCGGGGCGTGCCGGCCGGTGACGACGACGTGCTGTGAGCCCGGACGGCCGTGCAGCACGCGGACCACCTCCTCGGTGTCGATCCACCCCCAGTGCAGGGGGTAGGTGAACTCGTCCAGCACGTACAGCCGGTAGGTCTGCGCGGCCAGGTCCCGCCGGACCTGCGCCCAGCCCTCCCGGGCGGCCTCCTCGCTCGACCCCGGGTCGCGCTGCACCCAGGACCAGCCCTCGCCCATCTTGTGCCACGCGACCGGGCCGCCCTCGCCGGAGGCGCCGAGGACACGCAGGGCGCGCTCCTCGCCCACCCGCCACTTGGCGGACTTGACGAACTGGAACACCCCGATGGGCCATCCCTGGTTCCAGGCGCGCAGCGCCAGGCCGAACGCGGCGGTGGACTTGCCCTTGCCGGGTCCGGTGTGGACGGCGAGGACGGGGAGGGTGCGGCGCTGACGGGTCGTCATCCCGTCGTCGGGCACGGCGGACGGCTGTCCCTGCGGCATCGTCTCAGGCCGCCTTCCTGCTCGGAGGGGTGGGGAGCCCGGGCAGCCCGGGCCGGCCGGGGGCGGCGGGCCGGCCGGGGGCGGCGGGCAGTCCGGCGGAGGCGGCGCGGGCCGAGCGGACCAGGGCGGCCACGCCCTCGGCCCGCAGCTCCTCCAGGGCCACGACGGGCGCACCCAGGGCTGCGGCGACCACCGGTGCCAGCCCGAGCCGCACCGGCCCGGACTCGCAGTCCAGCACCACGGCCGCGGTGCCCTGCGCCGCCAGCAGCCCGGCGGCCCGGAGGGCGTCGCCCAGCGGGTCGGCGCCGCCGGTGGCACGGCCGTCGGTGACCACGACCAGCAGCGGGCGCCGCCGCGGGTCGCGCAGCCGCTCCAGCCGCAGCACCTCGCGGGCGCGCAGCAGCCCGGCCGCCAGCGGGGTGCGGCCGCCGGTCGGCAGCGACTCCAGCCGCGCCGCACCCGCCTCCACCGACGAGGTCGGCGGCAGCGCCAGCTCGGCCCCGGAGCCCCGGAAGACCACCAGGCCGACCTTGTCGCGGCGCTGGTAGGCGTCGGTCAGGAGGGAGAGCACGGCGCCCCTGACGGCGGCCGTCCGCTGCCGGGCCGCCATGGAGCCGGAGGCGTCCAGGACGAAGAGGACGAGGTTGGACTCCCGGCTTTCGCGCACCGGCTCCCGCAGGTCGCCGCGGCGCAGCACCAGGGCCGTGCCGGTGCGGCCCCGGGCGCGCTGGTGCGGGGCGGCGGCCCGCAGCGTCGCGTCCAGGTGCAGGCCGGCGAGCGGCCCGGCGGGCCGCCGGGCCCGCACCGTGCGGCCGCCGCCGGTCTCGGCGCGGGAGCGGCGGCCCTGCGCGCCCCGGCCCAGGCCGGGCACGCGCAGCACCCGGGTGCGGTAGGGCTCCCCGGCGGGGGCGGGGGACGCCTCCCGCGGGGCGGGGCCCGGGCTCCGCCCGCCCTCGGCGGGGGTGCCGGCCCCGGCGGAGGCGCCGCCGTCGGCGGAGGCCCCGGCCGGGGGCTCCGCGGGCGCGCCGTCCTGCGGGCCGCCGTCCCGCTCCCCGCCGTCAGGCCCGCCGTCCGACCCGCCTCCCGGCCCGTCCGGTCCGCCTCCCGGCCCGTCCGGTCCGCCGGGCCCGTCGGGGTCCGGGTCCGGCTCGTCGTCCCCGTCGGCGTGCTGCCGCAGGGTCTCGTCGAGCCTCTCCTCGTCCAGCCCCGGCGCGTCGAAGGGGTTGCGGCGGCGCCGGTGCGGGAGCGCCAGCCGGGCGGCGGTGCGGACGTCCTCGGCGGCCACCCGCGCGCGGCCCGCCCAGGCGGCCAGCGCGACCGCGGTGCGGGCCGTCACGATGTCGGCCCGCAGCCCGTCGACCTCGAAGGCCGCGCACACGGCCGTGACCTGGCGCAGCGCCGCGTCGGTCAGCACCACCCGCGGCAGCAGCTCCCGGGCGGCGGTGATCCGCCCGGCCAGGGCCCGCTCCTCCTGCTCCCAGCGGGCGGCGAACCCCTCCGGGTCGGCGTCGTACGCCAGCCGCCGCCGCACCACCTCGGCCCGCTCGGCCGGGTCGCGGGTGGCGGCCACCTCCACGGTGAGGCCGAAGCGGTCCAGCAGCTGCGGCCGCAGCTCGCCCTCCTCCGGGTTCATCGTGCCGACCGGCAGGAAGCGCGCCGCGTGCTGGACGGAGACGCCCTCCCGCTCCACGTGGGAGCGGCCCATGGCGGCCGCGTCCAGCAGCAGGTCCACGACGTGGTCCTGGAGCAGGTTGACCTCGTCGACGTAGAGGACGCCGCGGTGGGCCGCGGCCAGCAGGCCCGGCTCGTACGCCTTCACGCCGTCGGCCAGCGCCCGCTCCAGGTCGAGCGAGCCGACGATGCGGTCCTCGGAGACGCCGACCGGCAGCTCCACCAGGGGCGTCGGGCGCACCTCGGCGGCCGCCCCCGGGCCGTGCGGCCCGTCCGGGCACCGCGGGTCCGGCGCCGCCGGGTCGCAGGCGAACCGGCAGCCCGCCACGACGGCGACCGGCGGCAGCAGCGCGGCCAGCGCCCGCACCGCCGTCGACTTGGCCGTGCCCTTCTCGCCGCGCACCAGTACGCCGCCGACGGCCGGGGACACCGCGTTGAGCAGCAGCGCCAGCCGCAGGTCGTCCAGGCCGGCGATCGCGGTGAACGGGTACCTCGCGTGGCTCATCGGTCGTCCCCCTCCAGGTCGCCCTCGAGTTCGAGGTAGGTCGCGCGGAGCCGGTCCAGGGTCCCCGGGTCGGGCTCGGCCCACAGCCGCCGCTCGGCGGCCTCCAGCAGGCGCTCGGCGATGCCGCGCAGCGCCCACGGGTTGGACCGCTCCATGAAGTCCCGGTTGGCCGGGTCGAAGACGTATGCGGCGGCGAGCCGCTCGTACATCCAGTCGTCGACCACGCCCGCCGTGGCGTCGTAGCCGAAGAGGTAGTCGACGGTGGCGGCCATCTCGAAGGCGCCCTTGTAGCCGTGGCGGCGCATGGCGCCCATCCACCGCGGGTTGACCACCCGGGCGCGGAAGACCCGGCGGGTCTCCTCGCCCAGGGTGCGGGTGCGCACCTGGTCGGGCAGGGCGCTGTCGCCGACGTACGCCTCCGGGGAGGAGCCGGTCAGGTGGCGGACCACGGCCACCATGCCGCCGTGGTACTGGAAGTAGTCGTCGGCGTCCACGAGGTCGTGCTCGCGCGTGTCCACGTTCTTCGCCGCCACCGCGATCCGGCGGAACGCCCGCTCCATGTCGCCGCGCGCCGCCCGTCCGTCCAGGCCGCGCCCGTAGGCGTAGCCGCCCCACACCGCGTACACCTCCGCCAGATCGGCGTCGGACCGCCAGTTGCGGGCGTCGACGAGCGGCAGCAGGCCCGCGCCGTACGCGCCCGGCTTGGAGCCGAAGATGCGGGCGGTGGCGCGGCGCCGGTCGCCGTGGGCGGCGGTGTCCTCGTCGGCGTGGGCCCGGACGAAGTTGCGGTCGGCGGGCTCGTCCAGCTCGGCCACGGCCCGCACCGCGTCGTCGACCAGCGCCACCACGTGCGGGAAGGCGTCCCGGAAGAACCCGGAGATGCGGACGGTGACGTCGATGCGGGGCCGCCCCAGCTCCTCCGCGGGGACGACCTCGAAGCCGGTGACCCGCCGCGAGGCGTCGTCCCAGACCGGCCGGCAGCCCAGCAGGGCCAGGATCTCGGCGATGTCGTCGCCCTGGGTGCGCATGCAGGAGGTGCCCCACACGGTCAGGCCCACCGACCGCGGGACGTGGCCGGTGTCGCGGACGTGCCGCTCCACCAGCGAGTCCGCGAGCGCCTGCCCGACCTCCCAGGCCAGCCGGGAGGGGATGGCCTTCGGGTCCACGGAGTAGAAGTTGCGGCCGGTCGGCAGCACGTTGACCAGGCCGCGGGTCGGCGAGCCGGACGGCCCGGCGGGGACGTACCCGCCGCGCAGCGCCCGCAGCACGTGGGCGATCTCGTCGGTGGTGCGCTCCAGCCGGGGCACCACCTCGGCGGCGGCGAACTCCAGCACCCGCACCGCGTCCGGCACCGTGCGCCCCAGGACCTCCCCGACCAGTCCGGCGGCGGCCTCCGGCGCCCACCCGCGCTCCTCCATGCCCTCGGCGAGGCGGCGGCACAGGTGCTCCAGCAGGTCGACCGTGTCGGCGGCGGTCCGGGCCGGGCCGTCGGCCAGCCGGACCAGCCCCGCCGGGACCTCCACCGCCGCGCCCGGCGCGGCCAGCAGCGCCCGCTCGTCCAGGCCGAACTCCGCCGCCAGCGCCGCCCGCAGGCCCGGCAGCGCGTCGGCCCGGCCGCCCCACACCTGGGAGGCGCGCAGCACGGCCAGCACCAGGTTGACCCGGGCCGCGCCCACCGGGCCGCCGCCCAGCACGTGCAGGCCGTCGCGGATCTGCACGTCCTTGACCTCGCACAGGTAGCCGTCGACGTGCATGACGAACGCGTCGAAGGCGTCGTCGTCCGGCTGCTCGTCCACGTGCAGGTCGTGGTGGAGCTCGGCGGCCTTCACCAGGGCCCAGACCTGCGCCCGCACCGCGGGCGCCTTCGCCGGGTCCAGGTCGCTGACCAGCGCGTACTCGTCGAGCAGCTGCTCCAGCTTCGCCAGGTCGCCGTAGGTGTCGGCGCGGGCCATCGGCGGCACCAGGTGGTCGACGACGACGGCGTGGCCGCGCCGCTTGGCCTGGGTGCCCTCGCCGGGGTCGTTGACGATGAACGGGTAGACCAGCGGCAGGTCGCCGAGGGCCGCGTCCGGGGCGCAGCCGGCGGACAGGCCGAGGCCCTTGCCGGGGAGCCACTCCAGGGTGCCGTGCTTCCCCAGGTGGACGACGGCGTCGGCGCCGAAGGAGCGGTCCAGCCAGCGGTAGGCCGCCAGGTAGTGGTGGGAGGGCGGCAGGTCGGGGTCGTGGTAGATCGCGACCGGGTTCTCGCCGAAGCCGCGCGGCGGCTGGATCATGACGACGACGTTGCCGAACCGCAGGGAGGCGAGCACGATCTCGTCGCCGTCCACGTACAGGGAGCCCGGCGGCTCGCCCCAGTGCTCCCGCACGGCCTCCCGCAGCCCCGGCTCCAGCGCCCCGAACCACTCCCGGTAGTCGGCGAGCGGCACCCGGGCGGTCGCGGCCCGCAGCTGCTCCTCCGTCAGCCACTCCACGTCGTGCCCGCCCGCCGCGATCAGACGGTGGATCAGCCCGTCGCCGTCGTCCGGGTACCCGTCGACCGTGTACCCGGCCGCGCGCAGCGCGTCCAGCAGCCGCACCGCCGAGGCGGGGGTGTCCAGGCCGACGGCGTTGCCGACCCGGGAGTGCTTCGTGGGGTAGGCGGTGAACATCAGGCAGATCCGCTTGTCCGCGTTCGCCCGGTGCCGCAGCGCGGCCTGCCGCACGGCGATCCCGGCGAGCCGCGCGGACCGCTCCGGGTCGGCCGCGTACACCGGGACGCCGTCCTCGCCGGCTTCCTTGAAGGAGAACGGCACGCCCACGATCCGGCCGTCGAACTCCGGGATCGCCACCTGCATCGCCGCGTCCATCGGCGACAGCGCCGCGTCGGACGCCTCCCACGCGGCCCGGCTCCCGGTCAGGCACAGGCCCTGCACGACGGGCACGTCCAGCTCCGCGAGCGCCCCCACGTCCCACGCCTCGTCCGCGCCGCCCGCCGACGCGTCCGACGCCACGGTGCCGCCCGCCGCGAGCACGGTCGCCACCAGCGCGTCGCATCGGCCGAGCAGGCCGTACAGGCCGGGGTCGGCGCTCCGCAGCGACCCGCAGAAGACCGGCAGCGCCTCGCCGCCCGCCGCCTCCACCGCGTCGCAGAGCACGTCGACGAAGGCGGTGTTGCCGGACAGCTCGTGCGCCCGGTAGAAGAGCACGCCCACCGTGGGCCGCCCCTCCCGCGGCCGCTCCCCCCGCCCCTCCTGCCCTTCCCGCCCCTCCTGCCCTTCCCGCCCCTTCCGGTCCCCCTCCGCACCGGCGCGGACGTGCACGCCGTACTGCGGCATGGGCTGCGGCGGCGCGAAGCCCTCGCCCGTCAGCAGGACCGTGTCGGAGAGGAACCGGGCCAGCTCGGCGAGGTTGCCCGGCCCGCCCTCCACCAGGTACGCGAGCGCCTCGGCCACCACGCCCGCCGGGAGCGACGACAGGGCCATCAGCTCGGCGTCGGGCACCGACTCGCCGCCCAGCAGCACGGCGGGCACGCCGGAGGCGGCGACGGCGGCCAGCCCCTCCTCCCAGGCGCGGCGGCCGCCGAGCAGCCGGACGACCGCCACGTCGGCGCCGTCGAGCAGCGCCGGCAGGTCGGCCTCCGGGTCCGTCCGGACCGGGTTGCCGAGCCGGTACGGGGCGCCGGAGGCGCGGGCCGCCAGCAGGTCGGTGTCCGCGGTGGACAGCAGCAGCACGGTGGCGCCAGGCACGGCGGCCTCCCCAGGGTCTCGGGTCGCAGCGGGATCAGCGGTGCCGGCCGTGTCGGCGGTGCGGCCGGGCCGGGCGGTGCGGGCGGGTCCGGCGGTGCGGGCGGTGCGGGCGGTGCCGCCGTGGCCGGCGGCGGGGGCGGGGCGGTCGGGCCCGGTGCTCACGGGGCGCCCGGCGGCACGAAGGGCGGCGCCACGGCGGGCAGCCCCTCCTCGACGATCCGCCACAGCGCGTCCGTGTCGGCGTGCTCCTCGACCAGGTCGCCGAGCCGGTCCAGCCGCGCCTCGCGGGCGGCGGCGAAGCAGGTGTCCGGGGCGGGGGTGAAGGCGCGGCCCGCCATGCGCGCCACGTCCCGCAGGAAGGCGCGGCGGAAGCCGTCGTTCTCCAGTGCGCCGTGCCAGGTCGTCCCCCACACCGACCCGGCCCGGCAGCCGTCGAGGAACGGCTCGCCGCCCTCCACCGCGACCACGCCGTGGTGGATCTCGTACGCCTCCACCCGCTCCCCGTACGCCTCGCCGACCGGCCGGCCCAGCGTCTTCTCCCGGGCGAACGCCACCCGCGCCGGCAGCAGCCCCAGCCCCGGCACCTCCCCGGCCCGCGACTCCACCGTGTCCGTGATCAGCCGCCCCAGCATCTGGAAGCCGCCGCAGACGCCCAGCACGGGCAGCCCGGACCGCGCCCGCTCCGCGACGGCGCCGGCCAGGCCCCGCTCGCGCAGCCAGGCCAGGTCGGCCACCGTCGCCCGGGTGCCGGGCAGCACCACCAGGTCCGCGTCGGCCACCTCCTCCGGCCGTGACGCCCAGCGCACCAGCACGCCGGGCTCCTGCGCCAGCGCGTCCAGGTCGGTGAAGTTCGACAGCCGCGGCAGGCGCACCACGGCGACCCGCAGCACCTCCGCCCCGTACGGGCCGGGGGTGCCGACGGCGCCGCGGTCGGCGGCCCGCTCCAGGTCGAGGGAGTCCTCGGCGTCCAGGTGCAGGCCGGACAGCATCGGCAGCACGCCGAGGACCGGACGGGACGTCAGCCCTTCCAGCATCTCCAGCCCCGGCTGCAGCAGGCGGACGTCGCCGCGGAACCGGTTGACGATCCAGCCCGCCACGTGCCGCTGGTCCTCGGCGGAGAGCAGCGCCAGCGTCCCGTACAGGGAGGCGAAGACCCCGCCGCGGTCGATGTCGCCGACGACCACCACCGGCAGCCCGGCGGCGGTGGCCAGGCCCATGTTGGCGATGTCGCGGTCGCGCAGGTTGACCTCGGCAGGGGAGCCGGCCCCCTCGCAGACGACCACGTCGAAGCGGCGCCGCAGGTCGGCCAGGCACGCCAGGGCCTGCTCCAGCAGCAGCGGCTTGCGCTCCCGGTAGTCCAGCGCGCCCACCTCGGCGACCGGGCGGCCCAGCAGCACCACCTGGCTGCGGCCGTCGCCGCCGGGTTTGAGCAGCACCGGGTTCATCGCCGCCTCGGGCTCCACCCGGGCGGCGGCGGCCTGCATCGCCTGGGCGCGGCCGATCTCGGCGCCGTCGGCGGTCACGAAGGAGTTCAGCGACATGTTCTGCGCCTTGAACGGCGCCACCCGCACCCCCTGCCGGACCAGCCAGCGGCAGATCCCGGCCGTCACCACGCTCTTGCCCGCGTCGGAGGCCGTCCCCGCGACCAGCAGCGCCCCGCTCACGCCCGCCTCCCCGCGAGCGCCCCCGCCGTCCACCGGGCGGCGGCGACCGTGCCCAGGGCCAGCAGCCCCACCCGGCGCGACAGGCGGCAGGCCCGTTCGACGTCGGCGGGCGCCGGCGGCCGCAGCTCCGCGCCGAGCACCGGGCGGTGCTCCACCCGGCTCCCGTACGCGAGGGTGCCGCCGAGCCGCACCCCGAGCGCGCCCGCGAACGCGGCCTCGGCCTGGCCCGCGTTGGGGCTCGGGTGCGCCGAGCCGTCGCGCCGCCACACCCGCCACGCCCGGCGCGGCTGCGGCGCCGCGGCGACCGCCAGCAGCGCGGTCAGCCGCGCGCCGGGCCACCCGGCGGCGTCGTCGAGGCGGGCGGAGGCCCAGCCGAAGCGCAGGTGGCGCGGTGAGCGGTGGCCGACCATGGCGTCCAGGGTGTTGACCGCGCGGAAGGCCAGCAGGCCGGGGGTGCCCGCCAGCGCGCCCCAGACGAGCGCGTTGACGACGGCGTCCGCGGTGTTCTCGGCGACCGACTCCACCACGGCGCGGGCCAGCTGGTCGCGGTCCAGGTGCCGCGGGTCGCGACCGCACAGGTGCGGCAGCCGGGCCCGGGCGGCCGCGAGGTCGCCGGCCTCCAGGGCGGCGGCCACCGTGCGGGCCTCGCGGACCAGGGAGGCGCCTCCCAGCACGGTCCAGGTCGCGGCGGCGGCCAGCAGCGCCCGGCCCGCCGGGCGGGGGCCCAGGGCGCGGTCGGCGGCGGCGGCCCCGGCGGCGACCGCCCCGGTGCACAGGGCGGTGAAGACGGTGCCGGCGCCCCGGTGGTCGCGCCACAGGCGGCGCTCCAGGGCTGCGGCGGCCGAGCCGAAGGCGGCGACGGGATGGCCGCGGCGGGGGTCGGCGAGCAGCGCGTCCGCGGCGTACCCGGCGGCCGCGCCCACCGCCCAGGCGGTGTGCGGGCGCACCCCGGTCAGCCGAGGCGCGCGGAGGTCGGCTTCGGGGGGAGGGGCGGGGGAGCTGACTGCATGGCGTGCGTGTCCTCACTCGGGGTCCGCGCCCCGGGTCGACGAGACGGGGGCGAGAGTCTCCTGGCTCCCGGATCGACGCACCCCCGGGCCTTCCAGCGGCCGTTCCCGGCTGCCGTGGCCATCGGTCGAGGGCGCTCCCCGGTGACAGTGGCGGGACCGCGCCGGATTCGCACCGGCTTCCTCTCCATGCCTCCGTTGGTGGCGCAAGGATCCCACCACGGGCCCGGTCGCAGCGTCAACACGGCCCGGGGGAGGGGCGGGTCGCACGCTGCGGCCGGGCCCGTGGTGGGGCGCCGCGCCGTGCGGGGTCCGGGTGAGGGAGGGTCAGGCGGCCTGCCGGGCGGTCGCCGGGCCGGGCAGCGGCCCGGGGACGGCGCGGAGCACCGGCCGCCCGGCGGGCCGCGCCGAATCCGCCGAGGCCGCCGTGCGCACCGGCTCGGGCGCCCGGACGGAGGGGGCCTCGACGGAGGAGGTCCTGAGGGAGGGCGCCTCGACGGAGGACGGGCCGCCGGCGGGCGCCGCCTCGCGCGGCGCGCCGGCGGCGGGGGCGAACGTCCGGTCCTCGAGCCAGGACATGCCCAGCAGAAGGAGCATCAGCAGGGGAGGGACGAGCAGTCCGAGGATGATGATCATGGGTACCGCCTGGGCTCGGGGAGCGTACGGCCGCCGCGTACCTGCGCCGCCGTCGGCCGTCGGCCGCTCCGGGAGCCCCACGCCCCGCAGCGCGGCCTTCTCTGCGGCTTGCCGCCCGCCGCCCCCGCAAACCCCTCCGGACGGCGGGTCCCGCCGGGCGCCCCGCCCCGGGGTCCGGGGTTTCGCCGGGCGGGAGGCGGGGGCAGGCGAGCGGGGCGGGGGACGGAAGCGAGGAGTGGATGCGGTGAACAAGGCGAAGGTGGTCTACAAGCCGGTCGGCGTCGTGGTCGGCATGGCCGGCGGCGCCCTGGCGACGGCGGTGTTCAGCCGGATCTGGGGGCGGGTGGGGTCCGGCGACGAGGCCCCCCAGCCGCTGCAGCGCGACCGCGGCTGGGGCGAGGTGCTGCTCGCCGCGGCGCTCCAGGGGGCCGTCTTCGGCCTCGTGCGGGCCGTCGTCGAGCGCGGCGGCGCCGAGGGCTGGAGCCGGGTCACCGGCAGCTGGCCGGGGGACTGAGCGGCGGGCCCGTGAGGGCCCTGCACGCGGGCGTGCCCCGGTGGACGGGCCGGAGGGCGTACCCGGGGGACGACCCGACCGATCGAGCGGAGGAGTGAGGGCATGGCGGCGACCCCGGACGAGGGCGTGGGGGGCAGAGGGCGTGCAGGCGGACACCCGGTCGGTGCGGCCGGGACGGACGGCGCGGGCGGGACGGACGGGACGGACGGGACGGACGGGGCCGGCCTCGGCCCGTCGCGTACGGACAAGGCCCGGACGGACAAGGCCCGGACGGGGCGCTCCTCCGCGGACGAGGCCCGCGGCGCCCGGCCCGGCCCCACGGAGCGGCAGGAGGAGGACGTGCCCCGGGTCGGCCCGTCCCCGGCCGTGCAGGAGGCGGCACCCGACGAGCTGACCGCCCTGCGCGCCCGCTCCTGGTGGGCCGTGATGCGGCGCACCCTCAAGGAGTTCACCGAGGACGAGCTGGCCGACCGCGCCGCCGCCCTCACCTACTACGGCGTCCTCGCGGTCTTCCCCGGCCTGCTGGTGCTGGTGTCGCTGCTCGGGGTGGTCGGCGAGTCCGCGACCCGGAGCATCCTGGACAACGTCCAGCAGCTGGCCCCCGGCGCCGCCCGCGACATCCTGAGGAACGCCGTCACGCAGCTGGGCGGCACCGCCGGGACCGGCGGCGTGCTCGCGGTCGTCGGCCTGGCCGGAGCCTTCTGGTCGGCCTCCGGCTACGTCGCCGCCTTCATCCGCGCGTCCAACGCGGTCTACGACATCCCCGAGGGCCGACCGGTCTGGAAGATCCTCCCGATCCGCCTCGCGGTCACCTTCGTCCTCATGGTGATGCTCTGCGTGAGCGCGGTCATCGTCGTCTTCACCGGCTCGCTGGCGGACCGGGCGGGCCAGGCGCTCGGCATCGGCTCGGCCGGCGTCACCGCCTGGTCGATCGCCAAGTGGCCGGTGCTGGTGCTGCTGGTCGTGCTGATGGTGGCCCTGCTGTACTGGGCCGCCCCCAACGCCCGGCAGCCGGGCTTCCGCTGGATCTCGCCCGGCGGCTTCATCGCGGTGGCGCTGTGGCTGCTGGCCTCGGCGGGCTTCGCGCTGTACGTCGCCAACTTCGGCTCGTACAACAAGACCTACGGCACCCTGGCCGGTGTGATCGTCTTCCTGGTGTGGCTGTGGATCTCCAACCTGGCGATCCTGCTGGGCCTGGAGTTCGACGCCGAGACGGCGCGGCAGCGCGCCGTGCTGGGCGGCCTGCCGGTGGACGAGGAGCCGTACGTCGAGCCGCGCGACACCCGGAAGTTCCCCCGCGAGGCCGCGCGGCGCCCGACGGCGTGACGCCGCCGGTGCCGCCCGCGGCGTGACGCCGGGGCGGCACCGGGAGCGCACCGCGCGGGCCACCGACTCCCGCCGGGCGGGCCGGCACCGGCCCCCGCCCGGCGGGACCGCCGTGTCCGGACCCGTCCGGACCCGTCCGGACCCGGCGGAGGAGCCCCGGCCCCGTTCCGTCCCGCGCCGTCCCCCGGGGTGGCCGGGCGGACCGCCGCCCGGCATGCTGTGCGGCATGGACACGACCTGGATGCTGTACGGGGCCAACGGCTACACCGGCCGCCTCATCGCGCACCTCGCCGCCGCCCGCGGGCAGCGCCCGGTCCTCGCCGGGCGGTCCGCGGCCCCCGTCGCCGCCCTCGCCGCCGAACTCGGCCTGGAGCACCGGGCCTTCGACCTCGCCGACGCCGGGGCCGTGCGCGCCGCCCTCCACGGCGTCGGCGCGGTCGCCCACTGCGCCGGGCCGTTCTCCACGACCGCCGCGCCCATGGTCGACGCCTGCCTGGCGACCGGCACCCACTACCTGG
Organism: Streptomyces sp. NPDC001380; assembly: GCF_042895785.1. Classification (NCBI taxonomy): domain Bacteria; kingdom Bacillati; phylum Actinomycetota; class Actinomycetes; order Kitasatosporales; family Streptomycetaceae; genus Streptomyces; species Streptomyces sp. NPDC001380. The sequence continues at coordinate 178,593 of NZ_JBIAWP010000005.1, forward strand.
ACATCACCGGCGAGATCGACGTCTTCGAGCGGATCCACGCCCGCGACGCCGAGGCCCGCGCTGCAGGAACGGTTCTGCTGCCCGGCGCCGGCTTCGACGTGGTGCCCACCGACTGCCTCGCCGCCCTGGTCGCCGCCGAGGTCCCGGGCGCCGACCGCCTGGACCTCGCCATCATGCCCGGCCGCAACCTCAGCCCCGGCACCGCCAAGACCGCCCTGGAGGGCCTCGCCCTCGGCGGCCGCGCCCGCGTGGGCGGCCGCATCGTGCCCGTACCGGCCGGCTGGCGCACCCTGAGCGCCGGCTTCCCCTCCGGCCCGCGCACCGTCACCTCCATCCCCTGGGGCGACGTCTCCACCGCGTACCACTCCACCGGTGTCCCCGGCGTCACCACCTACACCGTCCTGCCCGGCGGCGCCGCCGTGCGCGGCCTCCAGGCCCTCGCCGGGCCGCTGCTGCGCCGCCCCGCCGTCCGCCGCGCCGCCGGACGGGTGATCGACCGGCTGGTCCCCGGCGCGGACGCCGCCCGCCGCGCCGGGGCCCGCGCCGAGGTGTGGGCGCGGGCCACCGCACCCTCCGGCGCGTCCGCCACCGCCGCACTGACCTGCCCGGACCCCTACGACCTCACCGCCGACAGCGTCGTGCGCGCCGTGGCCCGCCTCCTCGCCGACGAGGTGAAGCCGGGCGCCCACACCCCCTCCACCGCCTTCGGCCCCCGCTACGTCGCCGACCTCGACGGCGTCGTCCTCACCGGGCCCGCCCGGACGGCCTGACCCCGCCCGGACGGCCCGACCCGGCGCGGACGGTCCCGGCCCCCGGTGCCGCCCGCCTCAGTGCCGCCCGCCTCCGTGCCGCCCGCCCCCGGTGCCGCCCGCCCCCGGTGCCGCCCGCCTCAGTGCCGCCCGCCTCCGTGCCGCCCGCCTCAGCGCCGCCCGGCGACCAGGTCGGCGGCGCGGGCCAGCGGCGAGGTCGAGGGCCGGCCGTCGGCCTCCTGCCGGTCGGCGGCGTGGTACGCGGCGTACAGGCCGTGCACGCCCAGCCAGCGCAGCGGCTCGGGCTCCCAGCGGCGCACGGTGTGGCCGACCCAGGGCAGCCGGGTCAGCTCGGTGTCCTCGCCCAGGACCAGGTCGCGCAGGGTGCGCCCGGCCAGGTTGGCGGTGGCGACGCCGCTGCCGACGTACCCGCCGGCCCAGCCGAGGCCGGAGGCGCGGTCCAGCTCCACCGTCGAGCACCAGTCGCGCGGCACCCCCAGCACGCCCGCCCACGCCTGCTCGATCCGGGCGTCCGCCGCCGCGGGGAAGAACCGGGCCAGGATCCGGCGGAGCTGCCGCACGGTCCGCTCCTGCGTGCCGCCGTCGGCGTCCGTGCGGGAGCCGAACCGGTACGGCACGCCGCGCCCGCCGAGCGCGATCCGGTCGTCCGCCGTGCGCTGCGCGTACATGTAGGCGTGGGCGAGGTCGCCCAGGGTCTCGCGGCCCTCCCAGCCGACCTCCGCCCAGAACGAGGCGGGGAGCGGCTCGGTGGCGACCATGGCGGAGTTCATGGGCAGCCAGGTGCGCCGCTCGCCGTGCAGCCCGGCCGTGAAGCCCTCGGTGGCCCGCAGCACGAACCGCGCCGACACCGTCCCGTGCGGGGTGACCGCCCGGGCCGGGGCGCCGCCCGCCGCGGGCCGGATCCCCGTCACCGGCGTCCCCTCGTGGATCCGCACGCCCAGCGCCTCCACGGCCGCCGCCAGCCCCCGGACGAGCTTGGCGGGCTGGATCCGGGCGCCGTGCGGCGTCCAGGTGCCGCCGAGCGTGCCCGCCACGCGGATCCGGGCCGCCGTCGCCTCCGCGGTGAGGAGCAGCCGCTCCGTGTCCCCGAAGGCCCGCTCCTCCTCGACGAGGGCCGCCAGCCGGGCCAGCTGCGCCGGGGTGCGGGCCACCTCCAGGACGCCGCCCTCGGCCACGTCCGCGTCGATGCCCTCCGCGGCGGCGGCCCGGACGACCTCCCGCACGGTCCCGTCCATGGCCCGCTGCATGGCCTGCGCCCGCTCGTGCCCGTACCGGCGTGCGAAGGCGCCGCGGCCGGCGAAGCCGTTGTACAGCCAGCCGCCGTTGCGGCCGGAGGCGCCGTATCCGCAGAAGCGGCGCTCCAGCACGGTGATCCGCAGCCCGGGGTCGGCCTTCTTGAGGTAGTACGCCGTCCACAGCCCGGTGAAGCCGCCGCCGACCACGCAGACGTCGGCGTCGGCCGGGCCCGGCAGGGCGGGCCGCGGCTCGGGGAGCCCGGCCGCGGAGTACCAGAAGGAGACCCCGCCGTTGCGGAGCGGACCGGAGCCGGTGGGGACCACGGGTACCTGCCTTGCCTCGAGCTGCCTGCGTGCCCGCCGCGCGTCCGTGCGCGCCGGTGCCGGGAGGCTATCCCCGCCCCGGGGGCCGGACAACGGACACAGTGGCAGGCATGCGGGAGCGCGCCCTGCACACCGTCGGCCCGCCGCCCGCCGCCCGCCGCCCGCCGCCCGCCGCCCGCCGCCCGCCGCCCGCCGCCCGCCGCCCGCCGCCCGCCGCCCGCCGCCCGCCGCCCGCCCGCTTTCCGCCCGCCGCCCGCAGGCCTCCCGCCCCGGCCCGCCGTTCGTCCGGAAGAACCCGCACCGATGGCCGGGCCCCGCCGCGGGTAGTGGACTGACGACAAGAGGAGTCGGCGAGGCACGAGACCGGGGAGCGACATGCGATGGGGAACCCTGGCGGCCGTGGCGGCCGCCACCGCGGTGGGCGCCGGAGCGGCCGCGCTGGCCGCCGGGCGCGTGGTGTCCGACCTGGCGGTCCGCCCCCGCGGGCCGGGCGCCGGGACCGGGGGGCTGCGGGTGCACTCCACCGCGGCCGGCCGGGTGGCGCTGACCCGCGCGACCGAGACCGCCCGGCGGGGCACGTACGGCCTGGAGTGGCCGGGCGGCCACGCCGTGGTCGGGGAGGTGCTGGAGACCACCCCGCAGACGGTCGTGCGCCGCCTGGAGCGGGTCGACGGCACCCCGCCCGTCCCGGGCGAGCGCGTCGCCCTCACCCCGCGGGTCCTCACCGGAGACCCCCGCACCGCCCTCGGCCTGGACTTCACCGAGGCGTGGGTGCGCGGCGAGCTGGGCCCGATGCCCGCCTGGTACCTGCCCGGCGTGCGCGACCTGTGGGTGGTCGCCGTGCACGGCCCCGGCGCCGACCGGCAGCAGGTGCTGCCCGTCCTGCCGCTGCTGCACTCCTTCAAGCTCCCGGTGCTCGCGGTCACCTACCGCAACGACGAGGGCGCCCCGCGCTCGCCCGACGGCATCGGGCACTTCGGCGAGACCGAGTGGCGCGACGTGGAGGCGGCCATCCGGCTGGCCCTGCAGGCCGGTGCCGCCCACGTCCTGCTCTACGGCTGGTCGCTCGGCGCCACCATGTGCCTGCAGGCGGCGGACCGCTCCTCCTGGCGCGACGCGGTGCGCGGCCTGGTCCTCGACTCCCCGGTCCTGGACTGGCACGCCACCGTCCGCGGCCAGGCCGTCCGGCGCGGCGTGCCCTCGCCCCTCGCCGAGCTCGGCGTGCGCGCCGCCGCCGGGCGCTCGGGCGTGGACCTCGACGCGTTCGCCCGGCTGGGCCGCGGCGAGGGCCTGGAGGTGCCCGCCCTGGTCCTGCACGGCCCGGACGACACCGCGGCGCCGCTGCGGGCCGCCCAGCGGCTGGCCGACGCCCGCGATGACCTGGTCACCCTGCACACCGTGCCGGGCGCCGAGCACGCCGTCCTGTGGAACGCCGACCCGCGCGGGTACGAGGAGGCCCTGCGCCGGTTCCTCACCCCGCTCGTGTAGCGGCGGCCCGGCCCGTCCCGCGCGCCCGTACGGTTCCCCCGTCCGCCGGATCTGCCCGTCCGGCCCGCCCGTCCTGCCCGCACGGTCCGCCCGGCCGGGCCGTCCGCAGGCGCGACACCGCCCAGGAGTGGTTGATATGTCCCTGTACGTCATCCTTTGCCCATCGGGACACCGCCCCCCGGCGGCGGTGCGACGCGGGCGATGTGACAGAAGGCGTGTCCACGGGGAAGACTGCACGGCGTGACGTCTCGGAACCCGCGCGACCGTGATGCTTCGCTTCCCCCAGCACGCCGGCCCGAACGCCCCGCCGCGGAACCCGCGGGGGGACCGGCCGCCGGCGACCGGGCCGCCGTCCGCCCCGGTGCGGCCGGCGACGGACCGGCCCGGCCGGCCGCGTCCCCCGCCCCCGCCGGGCGCCCCGGCGCGTCCGCCCCCGGACGCCGCACCGGCGCCACCGTCACCCGCCTCCCCGGCGCCGCCGGGCCCCGCCGCCCCGTCGCCGGACCCCCGGACCGGCCCGGGCGCCAGGCCCCCGCCCGCCGCCCCGGGGGCCGCACCCGCGCCCCCGTCCCCGAGGGCTTCCCGGTGCCCGCCGAACTCGCCCCCCTGGCCCGCCGGATACTGGCCGACGCCGTCCGCGTCGCCCGCTGGGCCGGCGAGCCGGGCCGCGTCGGCAAGCGCGGCGAGCTGCTGCCCGAGGACGCCCGCGCCGCCGGCCGCGCCCTGGCGATGACCGTCGGCGCCGCCGCCAAGGCCTGGGGCCAGGCCCTGCTCACCGGCCTCGTCGAACTCCGCGACGGCGGCGCCGGCCCCGGCTGGCGCCTCCACGCCTGGGAGCACGACGACGAGGCCGTGGTCCGCGGCTGGGCCGCGCTCTTCGACGCCTGGACCCTGCTGGCCCCGGTGCCGCCCGCCGCCCTGCGCGGCGTCTTCGCGGTCCTCGCCGGGCAGGCCGTCGACCAGGCGCCGCAGCTGCTCTCCTTCCTCCACCTGGTGGACGGGCCGGTGCCCGACGGCGAGCTCATGGAGCTGCTGCGCCGGGGCCTGGACGAGCGCCGCCACGGCGCCGGCGCCGGCCTGGCCGCCCTCTCCCCGGTGCCGCACGCCGCCTCCGCCGTCTCCGCCGTGCGCGGCAGCGGGCCGCGCACCGCCGACGGTCCGGAGGCCGACAGCCCGCCCCCCGCGCCGTCCGACGTCGCCGCCGTCCTGGAGTGGATGCTCGACGGGCTGCTCGCGGTCGGCGCGGTCGTCCGCGAACCCGGCGCCGACGAGCCGTCCGTGCGGCTCTCCCCGCTCGGCCACTGGGCCGTGCGGGCGAAGCTGGAGGAGATCTGCACGGTCGCGCAGACCGCCGCCGGGCACATCGAGCAGAGCGCCCGGGAGCTCCTCACCGCCTGCTCCCGCTACTCGCCCGGCCCGGCCCGCGCCGAGTACCGGGCCTGGGTCGCGGCCCGTCCCGCCGACCGTGCCGTCTCCGAGCTGCTGGAGGCCGCCCGCGGCGACGACGCCCTGCTGCGCGGCCTCGCCTTCGAGGCGCTGCGGGTGGCGGGCGGCACCGCCGAGCAGGCCGTGCGGGCCGCCGCGGAGGAGCCGGTGCTGCGCCCGTACGCCCTGCTGTGGCTCGCCGAGCAGTCGGACGAGGGCGGCGTGGTCCCCGCCGACGTGCTCAGCCGCGAGGACGCCGCCTGGCTGTGGGTGGACACCGGCGCTGCCGTGCTGGACCACGCCGACACGGCGCTGCTCGCCGGGCACGTGGAGGCCGCCGCGGCCGGCGACCCGGTGCGGCTCTTCGCCCGGGCCCGCCAGTCCGGGCACCCGCGGGCCGCGTCGGTGCTGACCGCCGTCGCCGCCACCCACCCCGACCCGGCGGTCGCCCGCGCCGCCCGCCGCTCCGCCTTCAGCGTGCACGACGGCGGCGCCTGACCGCCCGGACCCCCCAGGCCGCCCGGGGCGCCCGGACCGCCCGGGACAACCGACCGCCGGGACCGCCCGGCGGCCGGGCCGGGCAGGTCCGCCCGGCCCGGCCGCCCCCGCGGTGCCCGCCGGGGCCGCCCGGCCGCGCGCCGGCCCCGCGCAGCCGCACCCCGCCGGTCCGCGGTCCCGTCCCTCGCTGGTCCCGTCCGCCGGGGCCCCGTCCGTCAGGGGCCGGCCTGCCGGGGCCCCGACGGCCGCACCCGCCGTTCCGCGTGATCACCCGCTGGGCGGGTTCCGGAACCCGGCCCGGCGGGAAACCATGGCAGGGACCCCCGAACCGGCGAAGGGACACCGGGTGCCATGGATGCCGTGGACGAGGAGCTCCGCCCGCGCGACCGGGCCGCCCGGGCCGAGGAGGCGCGGCAGACCGCCGCGCGGCTGCACGCCGAGGGTGCCGGCGGGGTGCTGCTGACCTGGGTCGACAACGCGGGTGTCACCCGGGTCAAGGGCGTCCCCACCCTCCGGCTGGAGCACGCGGCCGCCTGGGGCGTCGGCGCCTCCCCGGTCTTCGACGTCTTCCTCGTCGACGACTCCGCCACCTCGGGGCGCTTCCTCGGCGGCCCCGTCGGCGACCTGCGGCTCCTCCCCGACCTCGACCGCGCCGTGCCGCTCGCCGCCCAGCCCGGCTGGGCCTGGGCGCCCGTCGACCGGTACGACCAGGACGGCACCCCGCACCCCGGCTGCCAGCGCCTCTTCGCCCGCCGCATGGCGGAGCGGGCACGGGCCCGCGGCCTGGAGCTCCGCTGCGCCTTCGAGGTCGAGTGGGTCGCCGCCCTCGCCGGCGCGCCCGACGAGGACCCGGTGCCCCCCGTCCCCGGCGCCGCCTACGGCATGGACCGGGTCATCGGCCTCTCCGACTGCCTGCGGGACCTGCTGCGGGCCCTGGACGAGCAGGGCGTCGCCGTCCACCAGCTCCACCCCGAGTACGCCGCCGGCCAGTACGAGCTGTCGGTGGCCGCGGAGGACCCGGTGGCCGCCGCCGACACCTGCGTGCTGGTCCGGCAGACCGTGCGGGCCGTCTCCGCCCGGCACGGCCTGCGGGTCTCCTTCGCCCCCGCGGTGGAGGCCGGCCGGGTCGGCAACGGCGGCCACCTGCACCTCTCGCCCTGGCGCGGCGGCGTGAACCTCTGCCACGGCGGCCCCGGGCCGTACGGGCTCACCGCCGAGGGGGAGGCGTTCCTCGCCGGGGTCCTCGCCGAGCTGCCCGCCCTCACCGCGGTCGGCGCACCCGGCCCGGCGAGCCCGCTGCGGCTGGTCCCCGACCGCTGGGCGGGCGCCTACCGCTGCTGGGGCCGGGAGAACCGCGAGGCCGCGCTGCGCCTGGTCACCGGCTCGGCGGGCGAGGAGGCGGAGGCGGCCAACGCCGAGGTGAAGTGCTTCGACGGCTCGGCCAACCCCTACCTCGCGGTCGGCGCGGTGGTCGCCGCCGGCCTCGCCGGGGCCGATGCCGGGCTCACCCTGCCGCCGGAGGTCCGCGGCGACCCGGCCGCACCGCCGGAACCGGGGGCCGGACCGGCCCCCGAACGCCTGCCGCAGACCGCGGCCGAGGCGCTCGCCCGCTTCGAGGACTCCGCCGTGCTGCGGGAGGCCATGGGCGAGGTCCTGCACGACACCTTCCGCGCGGTCCGGCAGGCCGAGGCCCGCCTCTTCGCCGGCGCCGCCCCCGAGCAGGTCGCCGCCGCCACCCGCTGGCGGTACTGACCGGTGGCCGCCGCCGGGCACGCCCTCGTCGACCACCACTGCCACAGCGTGCTCGGCCGCGACCTCGACGCGGGCGCCTTCGCCGCGCTGATCACCGAGTCCGACCGCCCGGCCGCCCCCGGCACCTCCTTCCTCGACAGCCAGCTCGGCTTCGCCGTCCGCCGCCACTGCGCCCCCGTCCTCGGCCTGGAGCCGCACTGCCCGCCCGGGGAGTACCTGGCCCGCCGCCGCGACCTGGGCGCGCCCGAGGCCGTCCGCCGCCTGCTGCGCGCCGCCGGCCTGGAGGCCCTGCTGGTCGACACCGGGCTGGAGGCCATCCCCGGCGCCGGGCCGCTGCTGCCGCTGCCCGACCTCGCGGCGGCGGCCGGCGCCGCCGTCCGCGAGGTGGTGCGGCTGGAGTCCGTCGCGGAGCGCGTGGCCGCCGGGCGGGTCTCCGCCCGCTCCTACCCGGACGACTGCGTCCGTGCCCTCGCCGAGGCGGTCCGCGACCGCGACGCGGTGGCCGTGAAGTCCGTCCTCGCCTACCGCCACGGCCTCGACGTCGACCCCCGTCCGCCGTCCGCCGCCGAGACGGCCCGCGCCGCGGGGGAGTGGCTGGCCCGCCTGGACCGGCACGGCGGCCCGCCCCGGCTCACCCACCCCGTCCTGCTGCGCCACCTGCTGTGGGCGGCGGTCGAGCTGCGGCTGCCCCTCCAGCTGCACACCGGCTTCGGCGACCCCGACCTGACCCTGCACCGCGCCGACCCGTCGCTGCTCACCGGCTTCGTCCGGGCGGCCGAGCCGTACGGGGTGCCGCTGGTGCTGCTGCACGCCTACCCGTACCACCGCCAGGCGGCGCACCTGGCCGCGGTGTACCCGCACGTGTACGCGGACGTCGGCCTCGCCCTCGCCCACACCGGCGCGCGGGCCGGCGCCGTGCTGGCGGAGGTCCTGGAGACGGTGCCCTTCGGCAAGGTGCTCTTCTCCACCGACGCCTACGGCCTGCCCGAGCTGTACCTGGTCGGGGCCGCGCTCTTCCGCGGGGCGCTGGCGTCCCTGCTGGACGGTTGGACCGCGGACGGCTCCTGGTGCGCCGCCGACGCCGACCGGGTGGCCGCGATGGTCTCCGCGGGCAACGCCCGGCGCCTCTACGGCCTCCGCGCGCCCTGACCGGTGCGCCGCCCCTCCCGCCTTGTGGGGGTCCGCGCCCCGCGGGATGCTGGGGGCGGGGGACAGCCGGCAGGGGAGAGGGGCACCAGGGAGACGGGCACCAGGGGGACAGGGGGCCGGGCACCGACGCGGAGGTGCGGGATGACTGTCGACATGACCACGGTGGACCAGGCCCGGCTGGAGGAGCTGCTCGGCAGGGTGGTCGCGGACCTGGGCGCGGTCGGCGCCGGGACCCTGGTGGTGCTGGGGGAGCGGCTCGGCCTCTTCCGGGCCCTGGCCGACGGCGGCCCCGCCACCCCGGCGGAGCTGGCGCGGCGCACCGGCACGGTGGAGCGGAACGTCCGGGAGTGGCTCGCGGCGATGGCCGCGAGCGGCTACGTGGCGCACGACGGCGGCGTCTTCCGGCTCGACCCGGAGCAGGAGGCGGCCTTCGCCGACGAGCAGGGGCCGGCCTTCGTCGCCGGCGGCTTCCAGCTGCTGACGGCCGCCGCGCGCCCCGACACCCGCGGGCTGCTGGAGCGGGCCTTCCGGGACGGCCGCGGCCTCGACTGGGGGGAGCACCACCCCGACCTGTTCGCGGGCACCGCCCGGTTCTTCCGGCCCGGGTACGCCGCGCACCTCGTGCAGGACTGGCTGCCCGCCCTGGAGGGCGTGGTGGAGCGCCTGGAGGCGGGCGGCGCGGTCGCCGACGTCGGCTGCGGCCTGGGCCTGTCCACGCTCCTCATGGCGCAGGCGTTCCCCGCCGCCCGCCTCACCGGGTTCGACTCCCACGCCCCGTCGGTGGACGAGGCCCGCAGGCAGGCCGCCGCGGCCGGCCTGGGCGACCGGGTCGCCTTCCGGCCGGCGGCGGCCCTGGACTTCGACGGCGGCCCCTACGACCTGGTGGCGTACTTCGACTGCCTGCACGACATGGGCGACCCGGTGGGCGCGCTGCGCCACGCCCGGGGGCGGCTGGCCCCCGGCGGCACGGTGATGCTGGTCGAGCCGTACGCGGAGGACACGCTGGAGGAGAACCTGAACCCGCTCGGCCGCCTCATGTACACGGCCTCCACGCTGATCTGCACCCCGGTGTCGCAGGCCCAGGAGGTCGGCCTGGCGCTGGGTGCGCAGGCGGGCGAGACGGCCACCCGGGCGGTCGCGGAGGAGGCCGGGTTCCGCCGGTTCCGGCGCGCCGCCGGGACGCCGACCAACCTGGTGTACGAGGTCCGGGTCTGAGCCGGGGCGCCGGCCGGGAACGCCGGAGGGGCCCGGTCCGCGGCGGACCGGGCCCCTCCGGGGCGTCTGCCGTGCTCAGCCGAGGCGGGACTCCGCGCGGCGGGCCCGCACGTCGCACACCTTCTGGTTGACCTTGCGGCGGATGACCAGCAGCGGCGCCATGGCCGCCAGGCCGATCTGCGCGGTGGCGCCCACGTGCAGCAGCACGTCGCCGCCGGGGACCCCGGCCGCCCAGGCGCCCAGGCAGCCGATGGAGACCACGATCCAGCAGAGCGTCGCGGTGGCGAGCAGGCCCTGCGGCTTCGGGTACTCGATGCGGCTGACCATGAGGTACGCCACGCCGAAGATCGCGATCATCGCGGGGATGAACGGCGGGTCCAGCAGCACGATGGCGATCACCGTCATGGCGCCCATCGGGCACGGCATGCCCTGGAAGACGCCCGGCCGCATCTTGACCGCCGAGAAGCGGGCGAGGCGCAGCACCACGGCCAGCAGCACGGTCAGCGCGATGAACGCCGACACCCGCTGGTCGCCGTCGGGCGACACCATGCCCCACACCGCGACGAAGTACGCCGGCGCGATGCCGAAGCTGGTGAGGTCCGCGAGGTTGTCCAGCTCGGCGCCCAGCGCGGAGCTGCGCAGCTTCCGCGCGACCAGTCCGTCGAACAGGTCGCACATCGAGCCGAGCAGCAGCAGCGTGACCGCCATGGCGGCGCTGTGCCGGTTGGTGGGCGCGGAGCCGTCCCCGGTGATGTGCGGGATCAGCACGCCGGTGGTCATGGAGTAGATCGCCAGGAAGCCGCAGACGGCGTTGCCCAGCGTGAGGAAGTCCGCGGTGGAGAGCGTCTGCGGCGAGCGGGGCGCCCGCAGTTCGCGGTCGCGCGCCCAGCGGCGGCGGCGGATCGCCGTCTCGGCGTCCTCTTCCAGGCCCAGTGTCTCAGGATCAGTCACGGTCAAGGCGTGTCACCCCGGCAGTCGTCTTCTGGCCGACCTCGACGCCGACCTCGACGCCGGCCGGCAGGTACGTGTCGACGCGCGAGCCGAAGCGGATCAGGCCGACCCGCTCCCCCTGCTCGACCTTGGCGCCGGGCTCCAGGTAGGGGACGATGCGGCGGGCGACGGCGCCCGCGATCTGCACCATCTCGATGTCGCCGAGCTCGGTGTCGAAGTGCCACACCACGCGCTCGTTGCGGTCGCTGTCCTTGTTGAACGCCGGCACGTAGCCGCCGGGGACGTGGTCGACGGAGGTGACCGTGCCGGGCAGCGGGGCGCGGTTCACGTGGACGTTGAGCGGGCTCATGAAGATCGCCACGCGGGTGCGGCCGTCCGGCCAGGCGTCGATGGACTGCACCACGCCGTCGGCAGGGGAGATCACGCGTCCGGCGCCGATCTCGCGCTCGGGGTCGCGGAAGAACCACAGCATGCCCGCGCTCAGCGCGGACAGCGGCACCGCCGCCAGGGCCCAGCGGCCGCTGCGCCGGGTGAGGGCGGCGGTGGCGGCGGCGGAGGCCACGGTGGGGAGGAGCCAGGGCGAGGCGCCGCGCGCGAGGGTCACGCGGGGACGCCGGGCGTTCTCCGGGGAGCCGTGGGCATCGCGGTCCGCTGCGGAGGGCTGGGGGGACGGGCTGTAGGGCATCGAAGACCTTTGTCGCGGGGGGCACCGCGGGGACGAGTGGTACGGGGGACGGCAGCTGTCCCGGTGGATGCTATCGGCAGCAGGTGGTGGGTGGGCAAGCGCCGGAATACGGATCCCGCCTGCCCCTCGCTGCGCTACCCCTGCTCTGTGTACGACCGTAGCGGGTGCCCCGCCGGTTCCCCAAGTGGGAGGTGAAAGGGCGTGAGGCGCGTCTCAGGGGTGTTCCGGCGGGTGTGCGGGGGTGTGGCGGCGGCCGCAGGGCGCGGGCACCGCGCCGGGAGCCCCGGCGGTGCGACGTGCGCTCCTGCGGCCGCCGCGGCCCCCTCCCGCCGGTGCCGGGAGGGGGGCCGTCCGGCCGGGACCCGCACGTCCCGGCCGGCTCTTCCGGTGGCTGGAAATCTTCGCAATCAGGCTTAATTCGACCGGTCGGCGGTCAGCCGACCGCCGACCGCGGCACCCCGGTGGCGCGCCTGCGGCGCCCGGGGCCGCCCGGGTGTCAGTCGGCGATGCGGTACTCCTCCAGCAGCCGGCGGCCCACGATCATCTTCTGGATCTCCGCAGTGCCTTCACCGATCAGCAGCATCGGGGCCTCCCGGTACAGCCGCTCGATCTCGTACTCCTTGGAGAAGCCGTAGCCGCCGTGGATGCGGAAGGCGTCCTCCACGACCTCCTTGCAGTACTCGGAGGCCAGGTACTTCGCCATGCCGGCCTCCAGGTCGTTGCGCTCCCCGGAGTCCTTCTTGCGGGCTGCCATCACCATCATCTGGTGGGCCGCCTCGACCTTGGTCGCCATCTCGGCCAGCTTGAACTGGATCGCCTGGTGCTGGGCGATCTGCTTGCCGAAGGTGTGGCGCTGCTGCGCGTACCGGATGCCCAGCTCGAAGGCGCGGCGTGCCACGCCGCACCCGCGGGCGGCGACGTTGACCCGGCCCACCTCGACGCCGTCCATCATCTGGTAGAAGCCGCGGCCGGTGGTCCCGCCGAGCACCCGGTCGGCGGGGACGCGGACGTCCTCCAGCACCAGCTCGGTGGTGTCGACGCCCTTGTAGCCCATCTTCTCGATCTTGCCCGGCACGGTGAGGCCGGGGACCTTGGGGTTGGGGCCGAAGCCCGGCTCCTTCTCGATCAGGAAGGTGGTCATGTTGCGGTGCGGGGCGTCGTGGCCCTCGTCGCTGCGGCACAGCACCGCGACCAGGGTGGAGGTGCCGCCGTTGGTCAGCCACATCTTCTGGCCGTTGATGACGTAGTCGTCGCCGTCCCTGACCGCCTTCGTCCGGATCGCGGAGACGTCCGAGCCCAGGCCCGGCTCCGACATCGAGAAGGCGCCGCGGACCTCGCCGGCCGCCATCCGGGGCAGGAAGTGGTCCTTCTGCTCCTGGGTGCCGTGCGCGTTGATCATGTGCGCGACGATGAAGTGGGTGTTGACGATGCCGGACACCGACATCCAGCCGCGGGCGATCTCCTCCACCACCAGGGCGTAGGTCAGCAGCGACTCCCCGAGGCCCCCGTACTCCTCGGGGATGGTGAGGCCGAAGAGGCCGAGCTGCTTCATGCCCTCGACGATCTCGGCCGGGTACTCGTCCCGGTGCTCCAGCTCGGTGGCGACCGGGATGATCTCCTTGTCGACGAAGTCCCGCACCGTGGCGAGGATGTCCCGCTGGATCTCGGTGAGGCCGTCGGTCTGTGCGAGGCGTCCCATGGCGCGGCTCCGAATCACGTGAAGAGGGTGGTGAGGGGGCGGGGGCCCCGCGGGCGTGGTCTCCGCGGGGCCCCCGGGGTCCGGCGGCGGGCGGCCGATGACGGCGGCCGCCCCTGCCGGGGCTCGGGCGGCCCGGAGTGGCTCCGGGCGGCGTCGGACGGCCTAGGCGCGGGGCTCCGGCTCGCGGAGCTCCGGGCGGCCGGGCTGCTCGCCGCCGCGCGCCGCGGTGTACTTCTCCGTCGGCACCATCACCTTGCGGCGGAAGACGCAGACCAGCGTGCCGTCCTGCTTGTATCCCCTGGTCTCCACGTGCACGATGCCGCGGTCGTCCTTGGACTTCGACGGCCACTTGTCGAGCACGGTCGTCTCGCCGTAGACCGTGTCGCCGTGGAAGGTCGGCGCCACGTGCCGCAGCGACTCGATCTCCAGGTTGGCGATGGCCTTGCCCGAGACGTCGGGGACCGACATGCCGAGCAGCAGGGAGTAGACGTAGTTGCCCACCACCACGTTCCGGCCGAAGTCGGTGGTCCGCTCCGCGTAGTTCGCGTCCATGTGGAGCGGGTGGTGGTTCATGGTGAGGAGGCAGAAGAGGTGGTCGTCGTACTCGGTGACCGTCTTGCCGGGCCAGTGCCGGTAGACGGCCCCGACCTCGAACTCCTCGTAGGTGCGTCCGAACTGCATGGTGGTGTCCTCGGGGGTGGGAGGGCCGGGGTCAGGACTGCGGGGGCTCGAACTTGGACGTCCGCTGCATGCCCGCGGCACGGCCCTTGCCCGCGATGACCAGGGCCATCTTGCGGGACGCCTCGTCGATCATCTCGTCGCCGAGCATGGCCGAGCCCTTGGCGCCGCCGGCCTCCGAGGTGCACCAGTCGTAGGCGTCCAGGATCAGCTCGGCGTGGTCGTAGTCGTCCTGCGTCGGCGAGAAGACCTCGTTCGCCGCGGCGACCTGGTCCGGGTGGAGCACCCACTTGCCGTCGAAGCCGAGGGCGGCGGCGCGCTGCGCGACCGCCCGGTAGCCCTCCTGGTTGCGGATCTGCAGGTAGGGGCCGTCGATCGCCTGCAGGTCGTGGGTGCGGGCCGCCATGAGGATGCGCATCAGGATGTAGTGGTAGGCGTCGGCCGGGTAGCCGGGCGGCTGCTCGCCGACGACCAGCGACTTCATGTTGATGGAGGCCATGAAGTCGGCCGGGCCGAAGATGATCGTCTCCAGGCGGGGCGAGGAGGCGGCGATCTCGTCGACGTTCACCAGGCCCTTGGCGTTCTCGATCTGGGCCTCGATGCCGATCCGGCCGACCTCGAAGCCCATCGTCTTCTCGATCTGGGTGAGGAGCAGGTCCAGCGCCTTCACCTGGGTGGCGTCCTGCACCTTGGGGAGCATGATGCAGTCCAGGTTGGGGCCGGCGCCCTCGACGACGGTGACCACGTCGCGGTAGGTCCAGTGGGTCGTCCAGTCGTTGACCCGCACGACGCGGGTCTTGCCGCTCCAGTCGCCGTTGTTCAGGGCGTCGACGACGGTGTGGCGGGCGCTCTCCTTGACCAGCGGCGCGCAGGCGTCCTCGAGGTCCAGGAAGACCTGGTCGGCGGGCAGGCCCTGCGCCTTCTCCAGGAAGCGCGGGTTGCTGCCGGGCACGGCCAGGCAGGAGCGGCGGGGGCGCAGGCGGTTGACAGCGGTCATGGGGTTCGGTTCGTCCTTCCCGGAGGGTGGGGTCGTCAGCGGGCGGCGGGTGCGGGGTCCGCCGCCTCCCGCCAGGGCCGGAGCCGGTTGGCGAGGCGGATCTCGTCGACGATGCGGCCGATGATGGTGGTGATGGAGAAGTCCTTCGGGGTGAACACCGCGGCCACCCCGGCGGCCCTCAGCGCCTCGCCGTCCGCTGCCGGGATGATCCCACCGGCGATCACCGGCACGTCCTCCACCCCGGCCCGGCGCAGCCGCCGCAGCACGTCGGGGACGAGCTCGGCGTGCGCGCCCGACAGGATCGACAGTCCCACGCAGTGGACGTCCTCCGCGACCGCGGCGGCCACGATCTGCTCGGGGGTCAGCCGGATGCCCTGGTAGACCACCTCGAAGCCGGCGTCGCGGGCGCGGACCGCGATCTGCTCGGCGCCGTTGGAGTGGCCGTCCAGGCCCGGCTTGCCGACCAGCATCCGCAGCTTGCCCGCGCCCAGCTCCTCGGCGGTGGCCGCCACGGCCTCGCGCACGGCGGCCAGCTCGCCGCCCGGCTCGGCGGCGACCGCCACCGGGGCGCCGCCGACACCGGTGGGCGCCCGGTACTCGCCGAAGACGTCCCGCAGGGCGAAGGACCACTCGCCGGTGGTGACCCCGGCGCGGGCGCACTCCAGGGTCGCCGCCATGAGGTTGACGCCCTCGGCCGCCGCGTCGGCCTTCAGCCGCTCCAGGGACGCCTTGACGGCGGCCTCGTCGCGCTGCCCGCGCCAGGCCTCCAGCGAGGCCAGCACGGCCCGCTCGGCGGCCGGGTCGACCTGCTGGATCGCGGCGTCGAGGTCGGCGGTGAGCGGGTTGGGCTCGGTGGTCTCGAAGCAGTTGACGCCGACCACCCTGTCCTCGCCGGACTCGATGCGGGCCCGGCGGGCGGCGTGCGAGGCCACCAGCTGCGCCTTGAGGTAGCCGGACTCGACCGCCGGGATCACGCCGCCCATCCCCAGCACCTTGGCGATCTCCGCCTCGGCGCCGGCGAGCAGCTCGGCGGTCTTGGCCTCGACGACGTGCGAGCCGTCGAAGAGGTCGCCGTACTCCAGCAGGTCCGACTCGTAGGCGAGCACCTGCTGGATGCGCAGCGACCACTGCTGGTCCCAGGGCCGGGGCAGGCCGAGTGCCTCGTTCCAGGCCGGCAGCTGCACCGCCCTGGCCCTGGCGTCCTTGGAGAGGGTGACGGCCAGCATCTCCATGACGATCCGCTGGACGTTGTTCTCCGGCTGGGCCTCGGTCAGGCCCAGCGAGTTGACCTGCACGCCGTACCGGAAGCGGCGCTGCCTCGGGTCGGCGATGCCGTACCGCTCGCGGGTCACCGTGTCCCAGAGGCGGGCGAAGGCCCGCATCTTGCACATCTCCTCGACGAAGCGGACGCCCGCGTTGACGAAGAAGGAGATGCGGGCGACCACCTCGCCCATCCGCTCCTGCGGCACCTGGCCGGAGTCGCGGACGGCGTCCAGGACCGAGACCGCCGTGCACATCGCGTACGCGATCTCCTGCACCGGGGTCGCCCCGGCCTCCTGCAGGTGGTAGCTGCAGATGTTGATCGGGTTCCACTTGGGGATGTGCGCGACCGTGTAGGCGATCATGTCGGTGGTGAGCCGCACCGACGGGCCGGGCGGGAAGACGTGCGTCCCGCGCGACAGGTACTCCTTGACGATGTCGTTCTGGGTGGTGCCGGTGAGCAGGGCGATGTCCGCGCCCTGCTCCTCGGCGACCACCTGGTACAGCGCCAGCAGCCACATGGCCGTGGCGTTGATCGTCATGGAGGTGTTGGTCTTCTCCAGCGGGATGCCGTCGAAGAGGGCGCGCATGTCGCCCAGGTGCCCGACCGGGACGCCGACCCGGCCGACCTCGCCGCGGGCGAGGACGTGGTCGGCGTCGTACCCGGTCTGCGTGGGCAGGTCGAAGGCCACCGACAGGCCGGTCTGGCCCTTGGCGAGGTTGCGGCGGTAGAGCGCGTTGGACTCCTTCGCGGAGGAGTGCCCCGCGTAGGTCCGCATCAGCCACGGCCGGTCCCGCTGCGGCCGGGGCTGCTGCCCGTTCGACTCGGTCATGTCGGCGGCCCCCGCTCAGACGTTCCGGAAGCGGTTGATGGCGGGCAGGTGCTTCTCGCGCAGCTCCGCGTCGCGCACGCCCAGGCCCTCCTGCGGGGCCAGGCAGAGCACGCCGACCTTGCCCTGGTGGACGTTGCGGTGCACGTCCAGCGCCGCCTGGCCGGTCTCGTCCAGGGAGTACACCTTGGAGACGGTCGGGTGGATCTTCCCCTTGGCGATCAGGCGGTTGGCCTCCCACGCCTCGCGGTAGTTGGCGAAGTGCGAGCCGACGATGCGCTTGAGCGACATCCACAGGTAGCGGTTGTCGTACTGGTGCATGTAGCCGGAGGTGGAGGCGCAGGTGACGACGGTGCCGCCCTTGCGGGTGACGTAGACCGAGGCGCCGAAGGTCTCGCGGCCGGGGTGCTCGAAGACGATGTCGACGTCCTCGCCGCCCGTCAGCTCGCGGATGCGGGCGCCGAGGCGCTTCCACTCCTTGGGGTCCTGGGTGTGCTCGTCCTTCCAGAACCGGTAGGCCTCGGCGCTGCGGTCGATGATCGCCTCGGCGCCCATGGCGCGGCAGATGTCGGCCTTCTGGTCGTTGGAGACCACGCAGATCGGGGTGGCGCCGCCGGCCAGGGCGTACTGGGTGGCGTAGCTGCCGAGGCCGCCGCTGGCGCCCCAGATGAGGACGTTGTCGCCCTGCTTCATGCCGGCGCCGTTGCGCGAGACCAGCTGGCGGTAGGCGGTGGAGTTGACCAGGCCCGGGGAGGCGGCCTCCTCCCAGCTGAGGTGCTTCGGCTTGGGCATGAGCTGGTTGGTCTTCACCAGGGCGATCTCGGCGAGGCCGCCGAAGTTGGTCTCGAAGCCCCAGATGCGCTGCTCGGGGTCGAGCATGGTGTCGTTGTGGCCGTCGGCGCTCTCCAGCTCCACCGACAGGCAGTGGGCGACGACCTCGTCGCCGGGCTTCCAGGCGTTGACGCCGGGTCCGGTCCGCAGCACCACGCCGGCCAGGTCGGAGCCCAGGATGTGGTACGGCAGGTCGTGACGGGCCGTCAGGGGGGAGAGCTTCCCGTACCGGCGCAGGAAGGAGAAGGTGGAGACCGGCTCGTAGATCGAGCTCCACACCGTGTTGTAGTTGACCGCGCTGGCCATGACGGCGACCAGGGCCTCGCCCGGGCCGAGTTCGGGGACCGCGACCTCGTCCACGTGCAGGGACTTGCGCGGGTCCTTGTCCCGGCTGTCGAGGCCGTCGAACATCTCCTCCTCGTCCTTGTGGAGCGTCACCGCCCGGTAGGACTCCGGCAGCGGCAGTGCGGCGAAGTCCGCGGCCGTGGTGCCGGGGTTGAGGATCGCGTCGAGGATTTCCTTCAAGGCTGCCTCCGAAGGCGTACCTGCGTGAGGGCGCAGGGCGTCTGGGGGAGCCGGGAGCGGACACCGGCTTGTTCGTGGTCGGGGTGGAGCTGTCGTCCCCGGGTTGCGGGGACGGCGTCCGGGAACGGCGCGCCGAGGTGGGGAGCCGCGGCGCCGCGACCGGTGGACTCACCGTACTGGCACGCTGTGCCACTCGTAAAGACACCGCGTGCCATCAGTTTCGTCCAGCGTCACCCCGCGGACACGCCCCCGCAACACGGGCCCCGGACACCCCCGCCGCACGCACGCGCAGGGGCCCGTCCCGCGGTTGCGGAACGGGCCCCTGGTGCGGCTCCGACCTGGTCTTTCAGTGGGACTGTACGTCCTGGCGCCCCTCGGCCGGGCGGCCGAGCGCGGTCCGGACGGCGTCCAGCACCTGCTCCAGCGGGGCGTCCGTGCGCGCCACTGTGATGAGCACCTCACCCCCGGGCGTGGCACTGACCGTGCTCCCCACCGCGTGTTCCAGTGCCGCCTGGGACTCCTGCATGGCACTGGGTGCCAGCGGGGTCCCCCGGCGGCGGGCGGCCGCCGGGGCCTGCGCCCAGAAGGTCTCCCGGATCACGTCGAAGGCGTGGTCCAGCTGCGCCTCCACGTCGCCCCGGCCGCCGGCCCGCAGCCAGCGCCGCAGCACGTGGTTGTGGGCCGCGACCACCGCCGCCGCCGACACCTCGGCCAGCATCGGGTCGTCGTCCCCGCCGCGCTCCCACGTCGGCGACAGCTCGGCCGCCGCGTCGAAGCGGCCCAGCAGGTAGCGGGTGAAGAGCCGCTCGTAGCGGGCCACCACCGCGATCTCCCGCTCCCGCAGCGTCGGCACCTGGCGGATCAGCCGGTAGCGGGCCACCGACACCGCCGGCGTGGAGGCGTACATCCGCAGCACCTCCTTGATCCCGCGGCACACCACGTCCAGCGGGTGCTCCTCGGGGTCGGCGCTGGCCAGCAGGTCGGCCACCCGGACCAAGGTGTCGTCGTGGTCCGGGAAGATCGCCTCCTCCTTGGACCGGAAGTAGCGGAAGAAGGTCCGCCGCGCCACACCGGCTGCGGCGGCGATCTGGTCGACCGTCGTCTCCTCGTACCCCTGGTTCGCGAACAGCTCCATCGCCGCGCCCGCCAGGTCCTGCCGCATCTGCTGCCGCTGGGCGGTCGCCCGGCGCCCGCCCGTCGCGTGGCCGCCGGTCCCGTGGCCGCCCCCGGCGGCCCCGCCACCACCCGTCTCCTGCTGCCCCGCGGCACGCTCCCGATCCATGTGTGGAACGCTACACGCCCCGGCGCGCCCGGCGTCCGGCCCCGTGGGCCGCCCGGCGTCCCGTCCGGCGGCCGGAACCCGCTGGTCGGGCCGGACGGCCGGCCGCGGCCACCGGGACGCCACCGCCCCGGCGCCGACGGGCGGCCGGCCGCCCCCGGTGCCGGTCACCGGCGCGCGTGGTCGCGGAACCCGCGGCCGGTCTTGCGGCCCAGGCAGCCCGCCGCCACCAGGTGCTCCAGCAGCGGCGCCGGCGCCAGGCCCGGCTCGCGGAACTCCTGGTGCAGGACCTTCTCGATGGTCAGCGACACGTCGAGGCCCACCACGTCCAGCAGCTCGAACGGCCCCATCGGGTAGCCGCAGCCCAGCTTCATCGCGGTGTCGATGTCGTCGACCGTCGCGTAGTGCTCCTCCAGCATCCGCACCGCGTCGTTCAGGTACGGGAAGAGCAGGGCGTTGACGATGAACCCGGCCCGGTCGCCGCACTCCACCGCGTGCTTGCGGACCTTCCCGCACACCTCCAGCACGGTCGCGGTGACGTCGTCGGCGGTCAGCACCGTGGAGACCACCTCCACCAGCTTCATCGCCGGGGCCGGGTTGAAGAAGTGCATGCCGACCACGTCCTGCGGCCGGGAGGTGGCGGTGGCGCACTCCACCACCGGCAGGCTGGAGGTGGTGGTGGCCAGCACCGCGCCCGGCCGGCAGATCTTGTCCAGCGAGGCGAAGAGCTCCCGCTTGACCGCCAGGTCCTCCGCGACGGCCTCCAGCACCAGGTCCACCGCGTCCAGGTCGGTGAGCAGCCCGGTGGGGACCACCCGGCCGAGCGCCGCGTCGCGGGCCGCCTCGTCCAGGCGGCCCTTGGCCACCGAGCGGTCCAGCGACCGCGCCAGGGCGGCCTTCGCCCGGTCCGCCTTCTCCTGGCTGCGCGCCACCAGCACCACGTCGTACCCGGCCTTGGCGAACACCTCGGCGATGCCCGTCGCCATCGTCCCCGAGCCGCAGACGCCGACCGACCGCACCCCGCGGCCCGGCACGCGCGCCGCGGCGGCCGGCGAGGACCCCGCCGCCAGGTGGGAGGAGCCGGGCGCCTCGTAGATGTAGAAGCCGCGGCCGGTCTTGCGGCCCAGCAGCCCCGCCGCCGCCAGCTGGCCCAGGATCGGCGCGGGCGCGTGCAGCCGGTCGTGGGACTGCGCGTACATCGCCTCCAGCACCGTGCGGGCCGTGTCGATCCCGATCAGGTCCAGCAGCGCCAGCGGGCCCATCGGCAGGCCGCAGCCCAGCCGCATCGCCGCGTCGATGTCCTCGCGGGTGGCGTAGCGGGACTCGTACATCGCGGCGGCCTGGTTGAGGTACGCGAAGAGCAGCCCGTTGACGATGAACCCGGCCCGGTCGCCCGCCGCCACCGGCGTCTTCCCCAGGTCCCGGGCGAACTCCGCGACCTCCTCGGCGACCTGCGGCGAGGTCAGCACCGTGCGGACCACCTCCACCAGCTTCATGGAGTGCACCGGGTTGAAGAAGTGCAGGCCCAGCACCCGCTCCGGGCGGGCCGTCGCCGAGGCGATCCGGGTCACCGACAGCGCGGTCGTCCCGGTCGCCAGCACCGTCCCCGGCGGGCAGACCCGGTCCAGCTCGGC
The DNA here is from genome assembly GCF_042895785.1 of Streptomyces sp. NPDC001380. Taxonomy (NCBI): domain Bacteria; kingdom Bacillati; phylum Actinomycetota; class Actinomycetes; order Kitasatosporales; family Streptomycetaceae; genus Streptomyces; species Streptomyces sp. NPDC001380. The sequence continues at coordinate 199,818 of NZ_JBIAWP010000005.1, forward strand.
GAAGACCTCCCGCTTCAGCTCCAGGTCCTCCGGCACCTCCTCCACCACCAGGTCGGCGGCGGCGGCGTCCGCCAGCCGGTCGGTGTACGCGATGCGCCCCAGCAGCGCGGTGCGCTCCTCCGCGGTGATCCGCTCGCGGGCCACCGCGCGGGCCGTGGACTCCTCGATGCGGGTCCGGGCGGCCTCGGCGGCGGCGCCGTCCAGCTCGATGCCGACGACCCGGCGGCCGCTGCGGGCCGCCGCCACGGCGATGCCGGCACCCATGGTGCCCAGGCCGACGACGGCGACGGTGGGGAAGGGACGGTCCATGTCCTGGCTCCTCGGGGTGGCCCCGCGCGGCGCGCTCCCCGGCACGGGGAGGCGGGTCGCGGGCGACGGGGGAAGGGGAGGGTGACGGCTGCCGCACCCCACCGGGAGGCCGTTCCGCTCCGGCCGGAACCCGGTGGTGACGTGGTGCGGGGGCGGTGCTGTCGTCCCGCCGCAGGAAGCCCGCGAACAGGCGGGGCCGGGGGCGGGGCCCCCGGTGGACCGCGGAGGCGGTGACGGGAGCAGGCACGCCGACCCGCCCTGGGCCGCGCGGTGGCGCGGCGGACGGGACCCCGCCGGTGCGGCTCCCGAGGCCCGGCGGTGGTGCTCCCGCCACTGTAGCCCCGGTTACCGTCCGGTAGGAAGGGGTGCGCGGCGATCCGCGGCGGGCCGCAGCGCACCTCTCGGCCCCGTCCCCCGGCCCGGTTCCGAACCCGGGGGCGGGGCCGGGGACGGCCGTCCCCCTGCCCCGCCCCCGCCGGGCTGGGACCATGCGGGGACCGCCCGTACCGTCCGAGCAGGGAGGCCGTCCCCCGGTGACCGCAGCCCCGACCTCAGCCCCGACCGCAGCCCCGACCGTGACCGCCGTGAGCAGCGGTGCCGGGCACGCCTTCAGCAAGCCGTCCCGCGACCGCATCCGGCTGCTCGCCGGGCTCGGCGTGGAGGGCGACGCCCACCTCGGCACCACCGTGCAGCACCGCTCCCGGGTCGCCCGGGACCCCTCGCAGCCCAACCTCCGCCAGGTCCACCTCCTCCACGCCGAGCTCCACGCCGAGCTGCGGGAGGCCGGTTTCGACGTGCCGCCCGGCGGGATGGGCGAGAACGTCACCACCCGCGGCGTCGACCTGCTCGCCCTGCCCGCCGGCACCCGGCTGCGCCTCGGCGCGGACGCCGTCGTCGAGGTCACCGGCCTGCGCAACCCCTGCCCGCAGATCGACGGCTACCGGCCGGGGCTGCTCAGGGCCGTCCTCGGCCGCGACGAGCGGGGCCGCCCGGTCCGCCGGGCCGGTGTGATGGCCGTCGTCCTCGCCGGGGGCGAGGTCCGCCCCGGCGACCCCGTCGCCGTCGAGCTCCCGCCGGAGCCCCACCGGCCCCTCGCGCCGGTCTGAGCCGTCGCCGGTCCGAGCCGTCGCCGGTCCGCGGCGGCCCGGCCCCCGCGGCCCGCCGCGTCAGCCGCCGGCGGCCCCGGCGAACTCCTCACGGCCTGGCGCCGAGCTCCGCCGTCCCCTGCTCCGTCGTCCTCCTCTCCGTCGCCCCCTCCTCCGGGGGTGCGGCCCGCCGCCGCCCTCCGCCGAGGAGGGCGTGGAAGGCGAGTCCGGCCAGCAGCCCCCACAGGGCGGACCCGGCGCCGAGGGGGGCGACGCCGGAGGCGGTCACCACCAGCGCGGCCACCGAGGCGTCCCGCACCGCCGGGTCCGCGACGGCGGCCCGGAGCGCCGAGCCCAGGGTGCCCAGCAGGGCCAGGCCCGCGACGGTCTCGACGAGCAGCGGCGGCGAGGAGGCCGCCAGCGACACGGTCACCCCGGCGCCGAGGCCGAGCAGCAGGTGGACGGCGCCGCCGGTGACGGACGCGATCCAGCGCCGGTCCGGGTCCGGGTGGGCGTCGGGCCCGGCGGCGAGTGCGGCGGTGATGGCGGCCAGGTTGACGGCGTGCGCGCCGAAGGGCGCGCCGGCCATGGTGGCGAGCCCGGTCGTGGCGAGGACCGGCCGCAGCGGCGCCCGGTAGCCGAAGGAGGCGAGCATGCTCACCCCGGCGATGTTCTGCGAGGCCATGGTGACGACGAAGAGCGGGACCGCGATGCCGGCCACGGCGCCCGCGGAGAGGGCGGGCGCCGTCGCCGTGAGGGAGGGGAGCAGCGGTGTCCCGTGCGCCGGGTGGTGCCGGGTGAGCAGGAGGACCGCGGCGCAGGCGGCCAGGGCACCCGGTACGGCCCAGCGGCGGGCGAGGCGGTGCAGGACGGCCCAGACGGCGACCACCGGGCCCGCCGCGGCGGGCAGTTCCACGACGGCCCGGACCGGTGCCAGGCAGAGCGGCAGCAGCACCCCGGCGAGCATGGCGGAGGCCAGCGGGGCGGGGATCGCCTCCAGCAGCCGCGTGAAGCGCCGCGACAGCCCGGCCAGGAGCAGCAGCAGGCCGGTGACGAGGAAGGCGCCCAGGGCCTCGCGGTAGCCGTGCTGCCGGTGGCCCGACGCGGCCAGCAGGGCGGCGCCCGGCGTGGACCAGGCGATGCTGAGCGGCATCCGGTACCGCAGGCCGAGGACGATCGCGGTGGCGCCCATCGCCAGGCAGAGCGCCAGCAGGCCGGACGCCGCCTGCTCCTCGTCGGCGCCGACGGCCCGCAGCCCGGCGAGCACCACGGCGAACGAGCTCGCGAAGCCCACCACGGCGAGGACGGTGCCCGCGAGGACGGGCTGCAGGACGCGTTCCACTCCGCACCCCTCCTTCGTTCCGTAAACGGAACGGAAGTCTAGGCGCACCGTTCCGGAAACGGAACGCCATCCCGGATACTGGTCCCGTGGAGGAGAACCCTGAGCCCTTCGCCGCCCAGGTCGGCCGCCGCGTCCGGCGGCTGCGCGCCGAACGCGGCCTGTCCCTGTCGGAGCTGGCCCTGCGTGCGGGCGTCGGCAAGGCCACCCTCTCCGGACTGGAGGCGGGCACCCGCAACCCGACCATCGAGACCCTCTACGCGGTCACGGCCCAGCTGCACGTCCCGCTCGCCGCCGTCCTCACGGGGCCCGGCGGCCCCGGCGGCCCCGGCGACGCCCCGGAGCCCCCCGCCCCCGTCCACGGCGCGGCCGTCTCCGCCGTCCTGCTGGAGACCTTCGCCGACGGCCCGGTCACCACCGAGCTGTACCGGCTGCGCATCCGCCCCGGCCGCGTGCAGACCTCGCCCGCCCACCCGCTCGGCGCCACCGAGCACCTCACCGTCTTCTCCGGCACGGCCCGCGTCGGCCCGGCCGGCGCGCCCGTCACGGTCCCGCCCGGCGGACACGCGCACTGGGTCTCGGACGTGCCGCACGTCTACGAGGCCCTGGGCGGCGAGGAGGTCGCCGCCTCCCTGCTGATCCGCCACCACGCCCCGCCCGCGGACGGCCCGGCCGGCCCCGGCGGCCCGGACGGTCCGGCCGGCCCCGGCGGCCCGGACGGTCCGACCGGCTCCGGCGGTCCGGCCCGGCCCGGCGGCCCGGCGGGGGAGGAGCGGGGCCGGTGAGGCACGTGTTCTCCCTCGGGCTCCCCTTCCGGGCCCCCCTCCACCCCGGCAGCCTCTTCGGCCACCTGGCGGCCACCGCCGTCCCCGGCGTGGAGGAGTGGCGCGACGGCGCCTACCGGCGGACGCTGCGGCTGCCGGGCGGCCCGGCCGTCGCCGCGCTCCGCCCGGAGCCCGGCCGTGTCGGCTGCCGGCTCCTCCTGGCCGACCCCCGCGACCTGCCCGCCGCGGCCGCCCTGTGCCGCCGGCTCCTCGACCTGGAGGCCGACCCCGCGGCCGTGGACGGCCTCCTGCTCCGGGACGGCGTCCTGGCCCCGGTCGTGCGCGCGGCCCCGGGCCGCCGCGTGCCCGGCGCGGTGGACGGCGCCGAACTCGCCGTCCGCACGGTCCTCGGGCAGCAGGTCTCCACGGCGGCGGCGCGCACCCACGCGGGCCGCCTCGCGGACCGGTACGGAGAGCCGGTGGAGGACCCGGAGGGCGGGCTCACCCGCCTGTTCCCCGCGCCCGCGGCGCTGGCCGCCCTGGACCCGGAGCACCTCGCGCTGCCGCGTGCCCGGCGCGCCACGCTGGCCGCCCTGGCGGAGGCCCTGGCCGGGGGGCGGCTGGACCTGTCGCCGGGGGCCGACCGGCGGCAGGCCCGGCAGCAGCTCGCCGACCTGCCCGGCGTGGGACCGTGGACGGTGGAGACCGTCGCGATGCGGGCGCTCGGCGACCCGGACGCGTTCCTCCCCGGCGACCTCGGCGTCCGGCAGGCGGCCGTCCGGCTCGGCCTCCCCGCCACGCCCGCGGCCCTCGCGGAGCGGGCCGAGGCCTGGCGGCCGTGGCGGGCCTACGCCGTGCAGTATTTGTGGGCGACCGGCGGCCACGCGGCCACCCGCCTCCCCGGGCCCGCGCCGGACGGGGCGGCGCCCGCCGCCCGGCCCGCCCCGGAAGGGCGCCGCGACCGGCGCGGGCGCGGGGCGTCCGCGGAGTGACGCGCCGCCGGGACGGCGGTGCCCGCGCCGGTGCGTCCGGCGCGCGCCCCGGGCCTGCACCGGCGGGCGGGGGCCGGGGGCCGGGGCGCGGCCGGCGGTGCCGCACCGCCGGGGATCCGGCGGTGCGTCAGGACACCACGTCGCGCGGCGTGCGGCCCTCCAGCCAGGCGGCGGCGTTGCCGATCGCCGCCAGGGCGATGCGGACCAGCGTCTCGCGGGTCACGCCGGCGATGTGCGGGGTGAGGACGGTGTTCGGCGCCCGCAGCAGCCGGTGGCCGGCGGCGGGCGGCTCGGGGTCGAAGACGTCCAGCCCGGCCCCGGCGAGGCGGCCCGCCTCCAGGGCGTCGGCCAGTGCCTCCTGGTCCACCAGCGCCCCGCGGGAGGTGTTCACCAGGAACGCGGTGGGCCTGAGCATCGCCAGCCGCCCCGCGTCCAGCAGGTGCCGGGTCCCGGGGGTCAGCGGCAGGTGGAGGGAGACGTAGTCGGCGCTGCGCAGCAGCTCCTCCAGCCCCACCCGCCGGGCGCCGTACCGCTGCTCGGCCTCCGGCCGGGCGGTGCGGCCCGTGTACAGCACGGTCATGTCGAAGGCGGCGGCCCGGCGGGCGACCTGCTGCCCGATCTCCCCGAAGCCGACCAGGCCGAGGGTTCTGCCGGTCAGTTCGGTGAGGGCGGGCTGCAGCCGGCGGGCGGCCCACTCGCCGGCCGCCAGGGCGGTGTGCGCGGGGACGACCTGCTTGGCCAGGGCCAGCATCAGCGCGAAGGTGTGCTCGGCCACGTCGTGGTGCTCGGCGCCGCTGGAGCCGATGGTCGCCACCGTGACGCCGCGGCTGCGGGCGGCCGCCACGTCCACGTAGTCGAAGCCGTGGCTGGCGCACTGGACGAACTCCAGCCCCGGCGCGGCCGCGAGGTCCTCCGCCGTGACCGGCGCCAGCGCGGTGAGCAGCACGCGGGCGCGGGCCAGCGCCGCCGGGTCCTCGCCGGCGGACTCCACCACGGTGACCTCCGCCCGGTCGGCGAGGGCCGCGGCGAGCCCGGCGCCGACCTCCCGGCCGCCGAGGTGGGCGGGGACGACGGCCAGCAGGTCCGTGCGGTCGGTCATCGGATGCTCCTTCAGGCGCCGTGCCGGACCAGCACGTCGCGGGTCAGCTCCGCCGGCCGGGTGTGGCCGGAGAGCGCCATGGTCAGGTCGAACTCGGCGAGCAGGCTGCGCAGCACGTGGGTGACGCCCGCCTCGCCGTCCAGGCCCAGCCCGTAGGCGTACGGGCGGCCCAGCAGCACGCCCCGCGCGCCGAGCGCCAGGGCCTTGAGCACGTCGTCGCCGGTGCGCACGCCGCTGTCGAAGAGCACGGTCAGCCGGTCGCCGACCGCGTCCGCGACGCCCGGCAGCGCGTCGGCGGCGCCGACGGCGCCGTTGACCTGCCGCCCGCCGTGGTTGGAGACGACGACGCCGTCCATCCCGGCGTCGGCCGCGCGGCGGGCGTCGTCGGGGTGGAGGACGCCCTTGAGGACGATCGGGCCCTCCCAGTGCTCGCGCAGGAAGCCCAGGTCCTCCCAGGTCTTGCCGGGGTCGGCGAACATCTGCGCCCAGTGCAGCACGGCGGCCCGCGGGTCCTCCTCGACCGGCTTGGCCAGCCCGGCGCGGAAGGCGGGGTCGGAGAAGTAGTTGGCGGTGCCGACGCCGTGCAGGAACGGCAGGTACGCCCGGTCCAGGTCGCGCGGCCGCCACGCCAGCAGCCAGGTGTCCAGGGTGACGACCAGCGCCGTGTACCCGGCGGCCTTCGCCCGGGCGAGGAAGGAGCGGCACACGTCGCGGTCCTTCGGCCAGTACAGCTGGAACCAGCGCTCGGCGCCCTCGCCCATCGCCTCCGCGACCTGCTCCAGGGTGGTGCTCGCGGCGGAGGAGAGGGTGAACGGCAGGCCCAGGGCGGCCGCGGCCCGCGCCGCCGCCGACTCGGCGTCCGGGTGCATGATCGACAGGACGCCGACCGGGGCCAGCGCCACGGGGGCGGGCAGCCGCCGCCCGAACAGCTCCACGCCCATGTCGCGCTCGCGCACGTCGCGCAGCATCCGGGGCACGATCGCCCAGCGGTCCAGCGCCTCCCGGTTGGCCCGCTCGGTGCGGCCGCTGCCGGCGCTCCCGGCGACGTAGCCCACCGGGCCGGGGGCGAGGCGCGCCGCGGCCAGCTCCTCCAGCCGGGTCAGGTCGGTGGGCAGCCGGGGGACGGTGCCGTCCATCCCGTTCAGGTAGACCTCGAACTGGAACGCCGACCAGTCCCGTCCCTGCATGGCGCCCGCCCTCCGCTCGCTCCGGCCGCCGGACCGTCCCGGCCGCCGGACCATGATCCCCGCACCGGGATCCTCGTACGGGCCGCCCGCCCGGGTCCAGGGGGCGGCTCAGCGCCGACGGTCCCGCTTGTCACCGGGTGACAAACCGGTGCGGCGCCGTGGCGGCCCGCGGCGGCGCCGGGACGGCCCCTCCGGGTGTCAGCCGCGGACGTGCTGGAGCCAGGCCGGGCGCCCCGCCAGGGTGGCGGCGGTGCGGCGGGCCTCGGCGGCGCGCAGCTGCTCGGGGGTGGCGAAGCCGTCGGGCAGCCACAGCTCCGAGGCGGCGGCGCGGGCGGCCAGGTGGGCGACGTACGCCTCGCGCAGCTCCTCCGCCGAGCCGAAGCCGGGCTCGCCGGCCAGCCACTCCTCCGGCACCAGGGCCACGACCTCGCGCAGCAGCTCCTCGGTGACGAGCGGTGCCAGCGCCGCGTCGGCGGCCGCCACGTCCGGGCCGAAGACGCCGAGGGCGTGGTCGGCCAGGGAGTAGCGGCGGGTGACGGCGGCCGCGGCGTCGGCCCAGCGGTGCTGGAAGACCAGCGCCGCGCCGTGGTCGATCAGCCAGAGCGAGCCGTGCCAGACCATGAGGTTGGGGTTGCGCCAGGTGCGGTCGACGTTGGCGGTCAGGGCGTCCAGCCAGACGACGCGCCCCGCCTCGGCCGGGTCGACCCGCAGGGCCTCGGGGGCGAAGTCGCGGGCGCCGGGGAGGAAGTCCATGCCGAGGTTGAGGCCGGCGCTGGCGCGCAGGATGTCCTGCACCTCCTGGTCCGGCTCGTGGGCGGCCACCGCGGGGTCGAAGCGCACCCGCACCAGGTCGGGCACGCGCAGGCCGAGCCGCCGCGCCAGCTCCCCGACGACCACCTCGGCCACCAGCGCCTTGCGGCCCTGGGCGGCGCCCGCGTACTTGACCACGTAGGTGCCCAGGTCGTCGGTCTCGGTCACCCCGGGCACCGAGCCGCCCGCGCGCAGCGGCTCCAGGTAGCGCAGGGCGGTCACCTCGTTCAGCACCCGGCCAGCCTAACCGGGGTCCGCTACAGCAGGGTGAGCTGCACCGGTCCCGCGGCGGCGGCCGGCCCCGCGGCGGCCGGGGGGATCCGCCGCGGGCCGCCGGGCCCGGCCGGGCCGCAGCCGTACGCGGCGGCGATCTCGTGGACGGCCCGGGTGATCCGCCGCTGGTACCAGCGCGGCGCATAGGCGGAGTCGCCGTACAGGGCCTCGTACCGGGGGAGCAGCCCGGGGTGGTGGCGCCGCAGCCAGGCCGTGTACCACTCGCGGGCGCCCGGCCGCAGGTGCAGCACCAGCGGCGTGACGGAGACCGCGCCGGCCTCGGCCACCGCCCGCACGGTGGCCCGGAGCTGCTCGGGGGAGTCGCTGAGGTAGGGGAGCACCGGGGCCATCAGCACCCCGCAGGGGACGCCCGCGTCGGTGAGCGTGCGGCAGGCCTCCAGCCGCTTCTGCGGGGAGGGTGTGCCGGGCTCCGCGCCGCGCCACAGCTCCCGGTCGGTGAAGCCGACCGAGACGTTGACGGAGACGTCGGTGACGGCCGCGGCCTGCCGCAGCAGCTCCAGGTCGCGCAGGACCAGGGAGCCCTTGGTGAGGACGGAGAAGGGGTTGGCCCGGTCGCGCAGCGCCTCCAGGATGCCGGGCATCAGCCGGTAGCGGCCCTCGGCCCGCTGGTAGCAGTCGACGTCGGTGCCCAGGGCGACGTGCTCGCCGCGCCAGCGCGGGGAGGCCAGCTCGCGGCGGAGCAGTTCGGCGGCGTTGACCTTGACCACGACCTGGGTGTCGAAGTCGCGCCCCGCGTCCAGGCCGAGGTGCTCGTGGGTGCGGCGGGCGAAGCAGTACACGCAGGCGTGGGTGCAGCCCCGGTACGGGTTGACCGTCCACTCGAACGGCATCCGCGACGCGCCGGGCACCCGGTTGAGGATCGAGCGGGCCCGCACCTCGTGGAAGGTGACGCCGCGGAACTCGGGCGTGTCGAACCGCCGGACGACCGTGCCGGCGCCGAAGAGGGCGGCCGGTCCGGCGGGGGCGGGGCCGTCGGCCGGGGGGTCGCTCCGCAGGTCGTCCCAGCGCATCGTGCGGTCCTCCTCGCCGGTTGCGGTGCCCAGGGGACCAGATTAGAACAGATATTCGAAGATCGGTTGTGGTTGGCTGTCCACCGGGCGGCCGCCGCGGCCGCCCGGGACGCGTCCCGCGCGCAACGACGAGCCATGAGGAGCAGCCAGATGTCGCAGGTGTACGCCGTCACGGAGCGGGTGGTGGAGGCCTCGCCCGAGCGGGTCTACGAGGCCCTGGCCGACTACGGGCAGGTCCGGCCCCGGCTGCTGCCCGCCCAGTACAGCGAGTACGAGGTGCGCCGGGGCGGCACCGGCGCCGGCACGCAGGTGCACTGGAGGCTCCAGGCCACCGAGAAGCGGGTGCGCGACTGCCTCCTCACCGTCTCCGAGCCCTCCCCGGGGCGCCTGGTGGAGACCGACGCCAACTCCAGCATGGTGGTCACCTGGACGGTCACCCCGGCGGGTGAGGGCCGGGCCAAGGTCGTCGTGGAGACGACCTGGCAGGGCGCGGGCGGCATCGGCGGCTTCTTCGAGCGCACCTTCGCGCCCAAGGGCCTCAACCGCATCCACGGCGAGGTGCTGGACCGCCTCGCCGCCGAGGTCCGCTGACGGCCCGCGCGGCCGCGGACGCGGCGGCGCCCCCGTCCCGGTTCCGGCCGGGGACGGGGGCGCCGCCGCTGTGCGGGGCCGCCGGGGTCAGACCACGAGGCCCAGCAGCAGGATGAGGACGATCGCGACCACGGAGATCACGGTCTCCATCGCCGACCAGGACTTGAAGGTCTGGCCGACGCTCATCCCGAAGTACTCCTTCACCAGCCAGAAGCCGGCGTCGTTGACGTGGGAGAGGAAGAGGGAGCCCGCGCCGACGGCGAGCACCAGCAGCGCCGCGTGGGTGGAGCTCATCTCCGCCGCCAGCGGGGCGACGATGCCGGCCGCGGTGACGGTGGCGACGGTGGCCGAGCCGGTGGCCAGGCGGATGCCGACCGCGACGAGCCAGCCGAGCAGCAGCGCGGAGATGTGCCAGGAGTCCGACCAGTCGGCGATCACGTTGCCGATGCCCACGTCGACGAGGGTCTGCTTGAAGCCGCCGCCGGCGCCCACGATGAAGACGATGCCGGCGATCGGGGCCAGCGAGCGCTCGATGGTGGTCGAGATGCGGGCCTTGGTGAAGCCGGCCGCCCGGCCGAGGGTGACCATGCCGAGCAGCACGGCCGCGAGCAGCGCGACGAGCGGGGAGCCGGCGAAGTCGAAGATCCGCTGGGCCATGGCGTCGGGGTTGTCGACCACCACGTCGCACAGGGCCTTGGCGAGCATCAGCACCACGGGCAGCAGGATGGTGGCCAGCGTGGCGCCGAAGCTCGGCACCCGCACGCCGTCGCGCTCGCGGGCCGCCTGGTCCTCGTCGGAGGTGATGTTCCGCTCGGGGATCTCCAGCGGGCCGACCCAGCGCTCGGCCACCCGGGCGAAGAGCGGACCGGCGACGACCACGGTGGGGACGGCGACCAGCAGGCCGAGGGCCAGGGTGGTGCCGAGGTCGGCGTGCAGGGCGTCGATGGCCACCAGCGGGCCCGGGTGCGGCGGGACCAGGCCGTGCAGCACGGACAGGCCGGCCAGGGCGGGTATGCCGACGCGCATGAGCGGCAGGTTGCCGCGGCGGGCGACCAGCAGCACGATCGGGATCAGCAGGACGACGCCGACCTCGAAGAAGAGCGGCAGGCCGAGCACGGCGGCGACCAGCGCCATCGCCCAGGGCAGCGACCGCGGCCCGGAGCGGGACAGGATCGTGTCGGCGATCCGGTCGGCGCCCCCGGAGTCGGCCAGCAGCTTGCCCAGCATGGCCCCCAGGGCGATCAGCACGCCGACGCCGGCGACGGTGGTGCCCAGGCCGGTGGTGAAGCTGGCGGTCAGCTTGTCGAACGGCACGCCGGCGACCGCGGCGAGCACCCCGGAACCCAGGGTGAGGGCCAGGAAGGGGTGCATCTTCAGCCGGGTGATCAGCAGCACGATGACCGCGATGCCGACCAGCATGGCGGCGACGAGTCTGCCCGAGCTGCTGCTGTGGGGCAGGGTCTCCTGGGCCGCGGCCAGCAGGGAGGCCGCCCCGGGAGTGGCGAGGGAGAGGGTCACGCGAGGTCTCCATTGACGGGCCGGGGCACGGCGGCCACGGCCATCTCGACGAGGTGTTCCGTGCCCGGTCCGGCGTCGAGCGAGGCGCCGCGCTCGTCCGGTCCGAGGGGTTCCAGCGCCGCCAGCTGGGAGTCCAGCAGGGACGCGGGCATGAAGTGGCCGCTGCGGTGGCCGATGCGGTCCGCGACGAGCGCGCGGTCCGCGGTCAGGTGCAGGAAGAACACGCCGGGCGACGCCGCCCGCAGGGTGTCGCGGTAGCGCCGCTTCAGCGCCGAGCAGGTCACCACGCCGCCCGTGCCCGCGGTGTCGCGGTCGTGCAGCCAGCGGCCGATGGACTCCAGCCACGGCTGCCGGTCCGCGTCGTCCAGCGGCACGCCGGCCGACATCTTGGCGACGTTGGCGGCCGGGTGGAAGTCGTCCGCCTCGGCGAAGGGGACGTCCAGCCGCTCGGCGAGCAGGCGGGCGACGGTGGTCTTGCCGACCCCTGACACGCCCATCACGACGATGCAGGAAGGGTGGTTCTCGGCGTTGAGACCCATGGTGGTGCTCCTGACGGTGTCCGACCGGTGCGGGACTGTCCCGCGGGGCCGCTGCCCCGTGCCCGGCTGCACGGAACTATGACGCCAAAGATATGACTTATTCAAGGCGTCGAGACGTAATCGTCATATGAATGTGGTCTCAGCCGCCCTCTAGGCTGGTCGGGTGGACACCTTCAACGGCACGGGCGACGGCACGGGAGGCGGCGCCGGGCAGGGGCTGCACGGCCGCCTCCTCGCCGAGCTCGGCCCCGCCATCGCCTCCGGCACGATCCCCGGGGGCGCCGTGCTGCGCATGGAGGAGCTGGAGGTCCGGTACGGCGTCTCGCGCACCGTCGTGCGGGAGGCCGTCCGGGTCCTGGAGGCCATGGGCATGGTCGCCTCCCGCCGCCGGGTGGGGATCACGGTGCAGCCCCGCTCCGCCTGGGACGTCTTCGACCCCCTGGTGATCCGCTGGCGGCTGGCCGGCCCCGAGCGCCCCGCCCAGCTGCGCTCGCTGGGCGCCCTGCGCGCGGCCGTCGAGCCCGCCGCCGCCGCCCTCGCCGCCGACCGGGCCACCGACGACCAGCGCCGCCGGCTGAGCGCCCTGGCGGTGGAGCTCACCGTCACGGCCCGCGCCGGCGGCCTCGCGGTCTTCCTCGGGCACGACATCGCCTTCCACCGGCTGGTGCTGGAGGCGTCCGGCAACGAGATGTTCGCGCACCTGGGCGAGGTGGTGGCCGCCGTCCTCACCGGCCGCACCGAGCACCACCTGATGCCGCACCACCCGCAGCCGTACGCCGTCGCCCGGCACCGCGAGGTGGCGGAGGCGGTCTGCGCGGGCGACGCGGTGCGGGCCGAGCGGGCGATGCGGGACATCGTCACCGGGGCCATGGAGGAGCTGGAGTCCACCCTGGGCTGACCGTGGCCCGGAGCGGCGCCCCCGCGGGCCCCGCGCCGCGGGCCCCGCCCGGCCGCCCCGGCCCCCGCCCGGCCGTCCTCGGTCGTGGCCGGCCGTCCTCGGTCGTGGCCGGCCGGCCACGGCCGAGGACCGTGCGCCCCGTTCACCCGGTCGGGCGCCGGTCGGGGCGCGGACACGGGCGCGGGCCTCCCCGTGCGGGTGAAACCGCGGCGCCCCGGGGCGGCCGAAAGCGGCATCCGCGCCGGTCGCGGCGGTAAGCCCGACGATACGACCGGTTCGGGGAGCGTGCCGCCGGCTGCCATCATCCACGGCATGTCCGTGATGGAGGCCGCACCCCAGGCGCCGGCGGTCCGCCCGCCCGAGACCGCCGCCGAGACGATGACGCCCCGTCAGGTGCGCCTGGTCTTCGCCGGCCTGATGCTCGCCCTGCTGCTGGCCGCCCTCGACCAGACCATCGTCGCCACCGCCCTGCCGCGGATCGTCGGCGAACTCCACGGCCTGGACCGCATGTCGTGGGTGGTCACCGCCTACCTGCTGGCCTCCACCGTCGTCCTGCCCCTCTACGGCAAGCTCGGCGACCTCTTCGGCCGGGCGCGGGTCTTCCGGTTCGCCATCGCCGTCTTCGTCGCCGGCTCCGCCCTCGCCGGCTGGTGCGGCACCATCGACCAGCTCATCGCCTTCCGCGCCGTCCAGGGCGTCGGCGGCGGCGGCCTCATGATCGGCGTCCAGGCGATCATCGCCGACATCGTGCCCCCGCGGGACCGCGGCCGGTACATGGGCCTGATCGGTGCCGTCTTCGGCATCTCCTCCGTGGCCGGGCCGCTGCTGGGCGGCTGGTTCACCGACGGGCCCGGCTGGCGCTGGTGCTTCTGGGTCAACATCCCGATCGGGGCGGTGGCCCTGCTCGTCGCCCTGGTCGGACTGCGGGGCCTGGCCCGGCCCGCCCGCCGGCCCCGGCTCGACGTGGCCGGGGCGCTGCTGCTGGCCGCCGCCTCCACCTGCCTGGTCCTCGCCACGAGCTGGGGCGGCACCGAGTACGGCTGGACCGACCCGGTGATCCTCGGCCTCGGCGGCGCCACCCTCGGCTGCCTGGCGCTCTTCGTCCTCGCCGAGCGCGCCGCTGCCGAGCCCGTCATCCCCATGCGCCTCTTCCGCGACCCCGTCTTCACCGTCGCCGGGGGCATCGGGGTGGTGGTCGGCGTGGCGCTGTTCGGCGCCGCCAGCTACCTGCCCAGCTTCCTGCAGATGGTGGACGGCGCCAGCGCCACCCGCTCCGGGCTGCTGATGCTCCCGATGATGGGCGGCATCGTGCTCGCCTCCATCGGCTCCGGCCAGCTGATCAGCCGCACCGGCCGCTACAAGGCCTACCCGGTCCTCGGCGGCGCGCTCTCCACGGCCGGCATGGCCCTGCTGGGCCTGCTGCTGCGCGAGGACACCCCGTACGCGGTCACCGCCGGGGCCATGGCCGTCCTCGGCCTCGGGGTCGGCCTGTCGCTGCCCGTCCTGGTGCTGGCCGTGCAGAACTCCGTTCCCCCGCGCCAGATCGGCACCGCGACCTCCGCCAACAACTACCTGCGGCAGATCGGCGGCTCGGTCGGCGCGGCGGTCTTCGGCTCGCTCTTCCACGCCCGGCTCACCGACCGCCTCGCGCACGCCCTGCCCGCCGCCGGGTCCGGCGGCCCCGCGCTGCCCGACACCGACTCCATCACCCCGGAGCTGGTCCGGGCCCTGCCGGCGCCGCTGCACCACGCGTACGTCGCCGCGTACGCCGACGCCATGCCGCGGATCTTCCTGTACCTGGTGCCCGTCCTGGCGCTGGGCCTCGTCCTCGCCTTCCTGCTGAAGGAGAAACCCTTGGCCATGCAGCCGGCCCCCGGTTCCGCCGTGCCGTCCCAGGCCGCCGAGCCCGCCCCCGCCGCCCCGGCCGCCGACCACGGCACCGTCCGCGAAGCCGGTGGGCACACCGGCCGTGACACCGCCGGGGACACCGTGCGGGCGGCCGTCCGGGCCGCGACCGCCCTCTCCGGCGCCGACCGCGCCGCGCCCGACGCGGGGCACCCCTCGCCGGGCGTGCCGCTGCGCGGCACCGTCCGCGAGCCGGACCGGTCCGCCGTGCCCGGCGCCGTCCTCACCCTGATCGACCGGGACGGCCGCCAGGCCGCCCGCGCCGTCGGCCGCCCCGACGGCGGATGGGCCATGGCCGCCCCCCGCCCCGGCCACTACGTGCTGATCGCCGCCGCGTCCGGGCACCAGCCGCAGGCCGTCACGGTCGCCGTGGGCAGCCGTCCCGTCGACCTGGACGTGGTGCTCGGCGGCACCGGCCGCCTCGGCGGCGCGGTCCGCAGCACCGAGGGCGCCCCGGTGGCGGGCGCCGCCGTGGTCCTCACCGACCCGCGCGGCGAGGTCGTCGCCACCGGCCACACCGACGACGACGGCGCGTACCACTTCCGCGACCTGGCGGCCGGCGACTACACCCTGGCCGTCAGCGCCCGCGCCCACCGGCCCGCCGCGCTGGCCGTCGCGGTCGCCCCCAGCGGCGAGACCCGCCAGGACGTGGCCCTCGCCGGCAGCGGGACCCTGCGCGGCACCGTCCGCACCTCCGGCGGCCACCCCGTCGCCGACGCCCGGGTGACGCTGCTGGACCCCGCGGGCACGGTCGTCGCCGCGGTCACCACCGGGGCCGACGGCTCCTTCCGCTTCGGCGACCTCCAGCCGGGCGAGTACACCGTGATCGCCAGCGGCTACCCGCCGGTGGCCACCGCGCTGCGCCTGGAGGACGGCGACACCGAGCGCGACCTCCACCTCTCCCACCGCCCGGACTGACCCGCGCCGGCCGGCCGGGCCGCCCCGGCGCGCCGTGCCCCGCCGCCCGCCGCCGCGTCCGGCCCCCCGGCGCGCCCGCCGGTCCCCCGTGCGGGTGACGGCGCACCGCTCCGGAGGCGGGCGAACCTAGCCTGGCGGACGTGGACGTGACGATCCTTCATGTGTCCCAGCCCGTGGACGGCGGGGTCGCCCGGGTGACGGTGGACCTGGTGCGGAGCCAGGCCGCCGAGGGGCACCGCGTGGCCGTGGCCTGCCCGCCCGGCGGGCGGCTGGCCGAGCAGGCGGCGCGGGCCGGCGCCCGGGTGCTGCCCTGGCCCGCGCGGCGCGCCCCCGGGCCCTCGGTCCCGGCCGAGGCCCGGCGGCTGGGCCGGATCGTCGACCGGGCCCGCCCCGACCTCCTCCACCTGCACAGCGCCAAGGCCGGCCTCGCCGGGCGCCTGGCCGTGCGCGGCCGCGTCCCGACGGTCTTCCAGCCGCACGCCTGGTCCTTCGCCGCCGCCACCGGGCCGGTCGCCGCCGCGGCCGTGCGCTGGGAGCGCCTGGGCGCCCGCTGGGCCGACGCGGTGCTCTGCGTCAGCGAGCGGGAGCGCGGCGAGGGGCTGGCGGCCGGGATCCGGGCCCGCCGCTGGGAGGTGGTCCCCAACGGTGTGGACCTGGACCGCCACACCGCCGCCGGCGAGGCCGACCGCCGCCTGGCCCGGCGGGCCCTCGGCCTGGACCCGCTCGCCCCGCTCGCCGTCTGCGTCGGCCGCCTGTGCCGGCAGAAGGGCCAGGACCTGCTGCTGGCGGCCTGGCCGCGGGTGCTGGGCCGGGTGCCGGACGCGCGGCTCGCCCTGGTCGGCGACGGCCCCGACCGGCCGGCCCTGGAGGCGCGTGCGGCGCTGCTGCCCGCGGGCGCGCCGGTCCTGTTCGCCGGGGACGTGCCCGACCCGCGCCCCTGGTGCGCGGCGGCCGACCTGGTGGTGCTGCCCTCCCGCTGGGAGGGGATGGCGCTGGCGCCGCTGGAGGCCATGGCGGCGGCCCGCCCGGTGCTGCTGACCGACGTGCCCGGCGCCGCCGAGTGCCTGCCGGCGTGGGAGCTGCCGGGGGCCCTGGTGCCCCCGGAGGACCCGCCGGCGCTGGCGGACGCGCTGGCGTCGGCGCTCGGCGACCGCGCCGGGTGCGCCCGCCGCGGCGGGCCGGTCCGCGGCCACGTCGCGGCCCGGCACGACGTGGCGCGGACGGCGGCCGGGGTCGGCGCCCTCTACCGCGAGCTGCTGGCGGGCGGCGGCTCGTCCGCCCGGCCCGTCCCGCCTGCCCCGTCCGGGTGAACCTCCGTCAGGCCCCGGGCCCGTCCCGCACCTGATCGGACGGCGTTCCGGGCGGCCGCGGCCCGCCCGGCCGCCCGCCGCCCGCCGCCCGTGTCCCGGCGGCCCGTGTCCCGGCCGCCGTCCTGATCGTTTCTCCAGTGCCCGCCTCCGCGAGGGGTGCGCGCGCCCCTCCTGGAGGGCGCGCACGCCCTCCAGGGAGGCGGGCGACGTCCGGCCGGGGCGTGCAGCCGTCCGGCGGCGCCCCCGCGCGCCGCCAGGGGAGGGGCGCGGGTCGGCGGCCCTCCGGGCGGCGGCGCCGGAGGCCGCCGGGGCGCCGGACCCCGCCGCGCCCGGATCCCCGGGAGCGTGCACCGGATGAATGGCAGCCGGGTGAAAGGGCAAGTCAACTGACCGCCTGTCCAAAAATCGTCGGTAATGTCTGGAATGTCTGGCTCTGCCGGTACCCGTCCCGCGGCTGCGGCCCGGCGGACGGGGACCGACCGGGGCGGCGGGTCCCACCCGGGCCGCCCCGGCGGACCGGAGCGACCCGGACCAGGGCACACAGCAGGGGAGTACGTGCGCGGATGAGCATTGAGAACGAGAGCGCGCCCCGTTCCGGACGGCTCGCACCGTTCGGCGGCGCCGCCCCCCGGCTCGGCGCCCCGCCCCCCTCCGTGCCCGCCCCGGCCCCCGCGCCCGCCACCGCCCCGGCCCCCGTCCGCCGCCGCAGCCTCACCGACCGGGCCGAGGCCGCCCTCCCCGCCGTCCTGCTCGCCGCCGACGCCGCGGCGGCCTGCATCGCCGTGCTCGCCGCCCACGGCCGCCCCTGGACCCCCGCCGACCTGCTGCCCGAGACCGGCGCCCTGCTGTCCGCGCTGCTCCTGCTCAACGGCTCCGGCGGACTCCACCGCAGCCGCCTGTCGCCCTCCGTCCTCGACGAGCTGCCCGCCCTCGCCGGCCGGGCGGCCGTCGCCGCCGCCCTCGCGGCGACCCTCGCCGGCTGCCTCGGCCGCACGTGGCCGCCGCTCGACACCGCCACCGGACTGCTGCGGCTGCTGGCCGCGTACACCGTCCTCGTCGTCCTCGCCCGCGCCGCCGCCCACGCCGCCCTGCTGCGGATCCGCCGCCGCGATCCGCGGCCGGTCCTGGTCGTCGGCGCCGGACGGCTGGGGCGGCAGGTCGCCGCGACCCTCCTGGAGCACCCCCGGTACGGCATGCGGCCCGTCGGCCACCTGGACACCGCCCCCGTGCCGCTGCCCGACGGGCTCCCCGTGCCCGTGCTCGGCGGGTGCGAGGTGCTGGAGCGGGAGGTCCGGCGCCGCGGGGTGCGGCACCTGGTGGTCGCCGCCGAGGACGCCGACGCCGGAGCCGCCGCCGCGATCCGCGCCGCGGCCCGCCTCGGCTGCGACCTGTGGCTGGTGCCGGGACTGCGCGAGTACGGCGCCCTGCTGCACGGCCACCGCAGGCCCGCCCAGGGCGACCACCTGTGGGGCTTCCCCTGCCTGCGGCTCGGCCGGCCCGGCCGCCAGCCCGTGCGGCGGGCCGCCAAGCGCGCCCTGGACGTCGCCGCCGCCGCCGTCCTGCTCGTGCTGGCCGCGCCGCTGCTGGCCCTGTGCGCCCTCGCCGTCCGGCTCGACGACGGTCCCGGGGTCCTCTTCCGCCAGCAGCGGGTGGGGCTCGGCGGGCGGGCGTTCACCCTCCTGAAGTTCCGCACCCTGCGCCCGGCCGACGAGCACGAGTCCGCGACCCGCTGGAACATCGCCCAGGACCACCGCGTCGGCCGCGTCGGCCGCCTCCTGCGCCGCACCTCCCTCGACGAGCTGCCCCAGCTGTGGAACGTGCTGCGCGGCGAGATGAGCCTGGTCGGGCCGCGCCCCGAACGGCCGTACTTCGTCATGCGCTTCACCCAGGCCCACCCCGAGTACGCCGACCGGCACCGCGTCCCGTCCGGCCTCACCGGCCTCGCCCAGGTCCACGGGCTGCGCGGCGACACCTCCATCGAGGACCGCACCCGCTTCGACAACCACTACATCGAGAGCTGGAGCCTGTGGCAGGACGTCAAGATCCTGCTGCGCACGGCCGCCTCGCTGATCCGCCCGGACGGGAGCTGACCGCCGTGCAGGCCGCCGCCACCGCACCCGCGCCGCCCCGGGGCCTCCCGGAGCCGCCCCCCGCGTGCGCCCCCTCCGCGCACACCCCCTCGGCGCACGCCTCCTCCTCGCCCGCACCCACCGCGCCCGCACCCGCTCCCGGCCCCCTCCGGGACCTGGCCCTCGACCTGCTGCGCCGTCCCGCCCTGGCCGCCGCCGCGACCGTCCTGCTCGTCTGCCTCCCCGCCCCCGGCGGGGAGCAGGACGTCGCCGCCGCCGTCCACGTCACCGCCGCCGACGTCGCCTCCCTCGTCCTGGTCGCGCTCACCGCCGTCCCGCTGCTGTGCGGCCGGTCCCGCACCGCGCCGCCCCCGCTCGCCTGCCTGCTCCTCGGAGGCGTGGCGGCCGCCGCGGCCGCCGCCACCGCCGCGGCCCTCGACCCCGCCGCCGCGCTCACCGGCTTCGTCCGCCTGGTCCAGGTCTTCGTCCTCGTCCCCGCCGCCGTGCTGCTGGCGCTGCGCGACCGGCGCGACCTCCACCTCGTCCTCGGGGCCCTCGTCACCGCCGCGCTGGCCGAGGGCGCCGTCGGCGTCCACCAGTACCTGACGGGCACCGGCGCCTCCTACGCGGGGCGGCCCGTCCGTGCAGTGGGCACCTTCGGCGCCCTCGACGTCATGGCGATGTCCGGCGTGGTCTCCCTCGGCCTGCTGGCCGCCCTCGGCCTCGCCCTCGGCCTGCGCGGCACGCCCGGCCGCCGGTGGCCCCGCCGCGCCCTGTACGCGGCCGCGGCGCTGCTGACGCTGCCGCTGGCGTTCTCCTTCAGCCGCGGCAGCTGGATCGCCTGCGCCGCCGCCGTCGCCGTCGTGCTGCTCCGCACCGACGCCCGCCTCGCCCTGCGCGCCGCCGCGTCCGCGGCGGCCGCCGCCACCGTGCTGCTGGGCGTGTCCGGCGGCGTCGGCGGCGGGCAGGACGGCGTCGGGGCGCGGCTGGCCAGCATCGCCACCGTCTCCGCCGCCCCCGACCAGTCCGTGAGCGACCGCTACGACCTGTGGACCACCGCCGGGCGCATCTGGCTCGACCACCCCGTCACCGGGACCGGCCCCAAGGGATTCCCGCAGGAGCGCGACGGCCACGCCCCGCTGCGGCTCTCCTCCGGCAGCGACACCGAGGACGCCGCGTCCGGCTTCCGGCGCGAGCCGCTGCTCTCCCCCCACAACATGTACCTGCTGGTGCTGAGCGAGCAGGGCCTGCTCGGCCTCCTCGCCCACGCCGCGCTCTGCCTGGTGCTGCTCGTGCGCTGCCTGCGCCGGACCGGCGGCGGCGTGCGCGGCGCCGCCGGTCCGGCCGCCACCGGGCTGCTGGTCTGGCAGCTCGTGGACTTCCTGTACGCGGACATCGGCGGCACCACCACGGTCCTCACCTCGGTCGTGCTCGGCCTCGCCGCCCGGTGGGCGCTGCCCGCGGCGCCCGGACCGGCGGGGGAGGACGCCCTCCGGTGACCGCCCGTCCGAACCCGCCCGCGTCCTCCCTCCCCGTCCCGGCCGCCGCCGGGACGGCCCCGGAGGAAGCCCCGGTCCCGGCGCCGGCCCCGGCCCCCGTCCCCGGGCCGGCCCCCGTCCCGGCGGCCGCCCCCGCGCCGGAGGACGCCGCACCGCCCGCCGTCCCGGCCGCCCCCGCCGCCCCCGGCGCGCCGCCCGCCGCCGCGGGCCCGCCCGCACCTGCCGCCGACCCGGCCGCGTCCGCAGTCCCGGATCCGGCCGCGCCGACCGCCGGCGCGTCCTTCGTCGCCCGCGCCTTCGGTGTCACCGCGCTGCTGACCGCCGCCGGCTCGCTGCTGGGGATGCTGCGCGACCTGCTCCTCGCCCGCTACTTCGGCGCCGACGAGGGCACCGACGCGTTCCTCGTCTCCTGGACCGTGCCCGAGACCGCGTCCCCGCTGCTCATCGAGGACGCCATGGCCTTCCTCATGGTCCCCGCCTTCAGCCTCGCGCTGGCCGCCCGCGGCGACCGCGCCGCCCGCCCCGGCGCACCCGACCCGGTCCGCGCCCTGGTCGCCGCCACCCTGCCCCGCCTCTGCCTCGCCCTGACCGCCCTCTCCGGGGCGGTCGCCGTCGGCGCCCCCCAGCTCGTCCACCTGCTCGCCCCCGGCCTGCCCGACCCCGCGCTCGCCGTCCGCTGCACGCGGATCACCGCGCTCACCGTGCTGCCCTTCGGCGTCACCGGCTACCTCAGCGCCGCCCTGCGGGCCCACCACCGCTTCACCGCCCCCGCTGCGGTCACCGTCGTCTACAACCTCGGCATCCTCGGCCTCCTGGCCGCCTGCCACGGGCGGTTCGGCGTCACCGCGGCCGCCGCCGGCGTGGCCCTCGGCAGCGTGCTGATGACCGCCCTGCTGCTGCCGCCCTTCCTCCGCCGGCTGCGCGGCACAAGCACCGGCACCGGCACCGGCACCGGCCCGGCGCCCGGGATCCCGGCGGCCCGTGCCGCCGGCCGCCCGGCGGGGTCGCTCTCCCTCAGCCCGCTGGTGCTGCTGCCCGTCGTCGCCTTCTCCCTCGCGCGGCAGTCCCAGGTGTTCGTCGAGCGGTACCTCGGCTCCGAGCTGCCGCCCGGCACCATCTCGCACCTCAACTACGCGGCCAAGATCGCCCAGCTGGCCATGACCGCCTCCCTGCTGATCTGCACCGTCACCTTCCCGCTCGTCGCCCGCGCGGTCGCCGACGGCGACCTGCGGGCCGCCCGCGACCGGGTCGAGAAGGACCTCGGCCTCGTCGGCGCCGTCGTCCTGTGCGGCACGGCCTTCCTGCTGGCCTGCGCGCCCGACGTCGTGGCGGTCGTCTTCCAGCGCGGCGCCTTCGGCCCGCAGGACACCGCCGCCACCGCCGGCGTGATGCGCGTGTACAGCCTCGGCCTGCTCGCCCAGGCCATGACCGGCGCCCTGGTCCGGCCGTTCTTCTCCACCCGGCCCGCCGTCCGGATCGCCGGCACGCCCGAGCCGCCAGGCGCGGCCCGGCCGCGCCTGGACTGGTACCCGGTCGCCGCCATGCTGCTCGGACTGGTCGTCACGGCGGGCGTCGGCGCCGCCGCCGCGTCCCGGGCCGGGGCGCCCGGCGTGGCCGCCGCCGACGCGGCGGGCATCGCGGTCACCGCCGCCCTCCTCCTGCACGGGCTGCGGCTGCGGGGCATCCCGCTGCGCCTGCGCGCCGTGCTTGCCGGGCAGGCCCGGCTGGCCGCCGCCGCCGCGGCCGCCGCGGCCGCCGGCACCGCCGCCGCCTCCCTCGCCGGGCCCCGCCCGGTGCCCGCCGTCCTGCTGGGCGGCGCCGCCGTCGCCGCCGTCTTCACCGCCACCGCCGCCGCGCTCGGCGCGCCCGAGCTGCGCACCCCGCTGCGCGCCGCCGGGCGCGTCCTGCGAACCGCCGCCGAGAGGGGCCGCCGCCATGGCCGCTGAACCCGCCGCACCCGCCGCACCCGGCGTGCCGCCCGCTCCCGGGCCCGCCGTCCCACCGCCCGCGTCCGCGCCCGCCACCGCCGCGGGACCGCGCCCCCCGCTCGCCGCGCCGCCGGGGACGCCGTGGACGCTGATGTACCACTCCGTCGCCCCCTACGAGGAGGACCCCTACCTCCTCACCGTGGCCCCCGAGCGGTTCGCCGCCCAGATGCGCTGGCTGCACGCCCGCGGCCTGCGCGGCGTCGGCGTCGGCGAACTGCTGCGGGCGGCGGCGGACGGCCGCGCCCGCGGCCTGGTCGGCCTCACCTTCGACGACGGCTACGCCGACCTCCTCGACCACGTCGTGCCCGTCCTGCGCGCCCGCGGCTTCACCGCCACCGTCTACGTCGTCGCCGGCCGTCTCGGCGGCGACAACGCCTGGGACCCCGACGGCCCCCGCAAGCCCCTGCTCACGGCGGACCAGGTCCGTGAGGCCGCCGCGGCCGGGGTCGAGATCGGCTCCCACGGCCTGCTCCACACCGACCTGACCGGCCTCGGCGACGACGCGCTCGCCGACGAGACCGCCCGCAGCCGCGAGCTCCTGGAGGACGTCGCCGGCGTCCCCGTCACCGGCTTCTGCTACCCCTACGGCGCCGTGGACGCGCGGGCCGCCGCCGCCGTCCGCGCCGTCGGCTACGACCACGCCTGCGCCATCGCCCACGGACCGCTCACCGGCCGGCACGCCCTGCCGCGCACGTACGTCGGCGACCGCGACGGACCGCTGCGCCTGCACGCCAAACGGGCCCGGCACCTGCTGCGCGACCTGCGCGGCGCGGCCGGCCGCCTCCGCCCGGAGGGCGGCGCCCGGTGAGGGTCCTCCACGTCATCACGGGACTGCGG
This sequence comes from Streptomyces sp. NPDC001380, assembly GCF_042895785.1. Taxonomy (NCBI): domain Bacteria; kingdom Bacillati; phylum Actinomycetota; class Actinomycetes; order Kitasatosporales; family Streptomycetaceae; genus Streptomyces; species Streptomyces sp. NPDC001380. The sequence goes on from NZ_JBIAWP010000005.1 coordinate 222,779, forward strand.
GCCGGCGGCGCCGAGCAGCAGCTGCGGCTGCTGCTGCGCCACCTGCCCGGGCACCACCGGTGCGAGGTCGCGGTGCTCACCGCCCCCGGCGCGGTCGCCGACGGCATCCGCGCCGACGGCACGCCCGTCCACCACCTCGGCATGCGCGGCAACCGGGACGCGGCCGTGCTGCCCCGCCTCACCGTGCTGGTCCGCCGCGGCCGCTTCGACGTCGTGCACACGCATCTCTACCGGGCCTGCCTGTACGGGCGCCTCGCCGCCCGCCTCGCCGGGGTGCGGGCCGTGGTCGCCACCGAGCACTCCCTGCTGGACGGGTGCATCGAGAGCCGCCCCGCCACCCGGGGCGTCCGGGCCCTGTACCTGGCCGCCGAACGGCTCGGCAGCACCACCGTCGCCGTCTCCGACGACGTCCGCGACCGGCTCGCCGCCTGGGGCGTGCCGCCGCACCGGCTGGAGGTGCTGCCCAACGGCGTCGACGCCGCCCGCCACGTCCGCCCGGACGCCGCCCGCGCCGCACTGCGGCGGACGCTCCGCGACCGGCTCGGCCTGCCGCAGGAGGCCCACGTGGTCGGCGCGGTCGGCCGGCTCGTCCCCGGCAAGCGCTTCGACGTGCTGGTCGACGCCCTGGCCCTGCTCGCCGCCCGCCGTCCGGCCGGCGCCGCCGCCCCGGGCCGCGAGCCGTGGCTGCTGCTCGTCGGCGACGGGCCGGGACGCGCCGCCCTGGAGGCCCGCGCCCACGCCGCCGGCGTGGCCCGGCGCACCGTGTTCGCCGGGGAGCGCGACGACGTGCCCGACCTGCTCACCGCCGTGGACGTGCTGGCCGCGCCCTCCGACGCCGAGACCTTCGGGCTGGCCGTCCTGGAGGGCCTCGCCGCCGGACTGCCCGTCCGGTACGGCAGCTGCCCCGCCCTGGACCGGCTGCCGCCCGGCGCCGCCCCCGGCGCGCGGCGGCTGCCCCCCGACCCGGCGGCGTACGCGGACGCCCTCGCCGCCCCCGCGGGCCACCGCCCGCCGCCGCTGCCCCAGCCGCCGGCGGTGCACCACTACGACATCGCCCGCACCGCCGCCGGGCTCGGCGCCCTGTACGACCGGGTCGGCGCCCCGCGCCGCCCGGCACCCGCGCCGGTCCGCCGCTGAACCGCCCCGCCGCTGAGCCGGCCCGCTCCCGAACCGGCCCGCCCACCCACCCCGACCCTGCCGACCCCCCACCCGACGAGGACCCCACATGACCGCCGAACCCCGCGACCCCGCCGGCCGCCCCGCCCGCCGCTGGTGGCCCGTCCTGCTCGCCGTGCCGCTCGGCGCCGCCGCCGGCGGCACCTACGCGATGGCCGCGCCCCCCTCCTACAGCGCCAGCGCCTACGTCCTGGTGGTGCCGCAGAACGCCACCGACTCCGCCGCGGCGGTGAACTACGCCCAGGCGTACGGCCGCCTCGTGACGCAGCCCCAGGTGCTCTACGGCGCCGCCGCCGAGATCGGCACCACGAGCGCCGCCCTCGCGGACCAGGTGGGCGGCACCACCTCCCCGGACGCCCCGGTGATCGAGGTCCGGGGCACCGCGCCGAGCCCGCAGGCCGCCGCCGGGTCCGCCAACGCCGTGGCCCGCTCCCTGGTCCGGTTCGGCAACGGCACCACGGGGGAGACCCGGGTGAAGCTCGTCGACTTCGCCCCGGCGGCCTCGCCCACGGAGCCCTCCTCGCCCGCGGCGCCGATCGACGTCGCGGTGGGCGCGGCGGCCGGACTGCTCCTCGGCGGGCTGGTGATGGCGGCCCGTCAGGGCGCGGGCTCCGTGGCCGCCACCGCGCCGGCCGGGGCCGCGCCCGCGGCCGTGCCCGTCCCGCGGCCGGAGGCTGCGGCACCGGAGTCCGCGGTGCCGGCGGCCGGGTCCGCCGCCGGGCCGGCCGGGGAGGCGGCGCCCCCGGCCGCCGTCCGGGCGGCGGGAGAGCCCGCCGCGCAGGTGTCCGCCGCGGTGGACGGGGCGAGGACCCCGGCCGCCGGGCCGACGACCGGGAGGACGACCGGGAGGACGGCGGGGAGGACGGCCGGGAGGGCGGTCGCCGCGAAGCCGGAGCCCGCGCCGTCCGAGCCCGCGAAGGGCCCGGCCCCGAAATCCCGCCCCGCGAAGACGTCCGCCGCGAAGCCCGCCGTGAAGTCCGCCGCCGAGACGCCGGCTGCCGCGAAGTCCGCCGCCGTGAAGCCCGCCGCCGAGAGGCCCGCGAAGCCCCGGGTCCCGAAGCGGCTCTCCACGGGCACCCCCGTCGCCCAGCCGGCCCTCTCCGGGACGCCCGCCGCCAAGCCGGTCCTCGGGAAGGACGCCGCGCCCGGGGCCGGCACCGCCCCCGCCCCCCTCCCCGTCCCCGACGGGCAGCAGGCGCCCCCGTCCCCGGCCGCCGACGGCCCCTCCGCGACCCGCACCCGCGCCGCCGGGGCGGCCGCCCGCACCCGGAGCCGCGCGTGACCGAGGACGCCACGGCCCTGCTCCCCGGCCGCACCCCCGCCCCGGCCGGCGCCGTCCGCCCGCGCCCCGCGGACGCCGCGCCGCCGGACGGCACGCCCGCCACCCGCTGGACCGCCGAGGTGCGCCGCGACGACGGCGCCCTCGACGAGCTGGCCGCCGAGTGGGACGCCCTGGCGGCCCGCTGCCGCACCGCGACCTCCTTCCAGTCCGCCGCCTGGCTGTCGTCCTGGTGGCGCGCCTACGGCCGCCCCGGCCGGCTGCGCCTGCTGCTGGTCCGCCGCGACGGGCGCCTGGCCGCCGCGGCCGCCCTGACGGTCCGCCGGACGCCGTACCGGGTGCTGGTCCCGGTGGGGGCCGGGGTGAGCGACTACAACGACGTGCTGCTGGACGACGCCTGCGCCGACCGCGCCGCCGCCGAGCTCGCCGCCGCCCTGCGCGCCCGCTTCCCCCGCACCGTCACCGACCTGCGCGAGCTGCGGCCCGACGGCGCCGCCCAGCGGCTGCTTGCTCACTGGCCGGGCCGGGTCCGCCGCCTGCCCGACTCGGTCTGCCAGCACCTGCCCGCCCTGCCCATGGAGGAGCTGCTGCGCCGCCTGCCGGGCCGCACCGCCCAGCGCAACCGGGTCAAGCAGCGCCGGATCGCGGAGGCGGGGGTGGAGGTCCGCGAGGTCCCCGCGGACGGGGCGCCCGCCGCCGTCGACGCCATGCTCCGCCTGCACGAGCTCCAGTGGCGCGGGCGCGGCGCCACCCCGGAGCACCTCGGCGAGCGCTTCGGCGGCCACCTGCGGGAGGCCGTCCGGGGCATGGTCGCGGCCGGGCGCGCCTCCGTCCAGGAGTACCGCCTGGACGGCGAGCTGGTCGCCGTCAACCTCCTGCTGCTGTCGCCCGCCGTCGCGGGCCTCTACATGTACGGGGCCCACCCGAGCCTGCGGCAGCGCCTGGACATCGCGGGCCTGCTCTTCGGCGAGTCCCTGGCCCGCACCCTGCGGGACGGCGTGCCGGTGCTCAGCCTGCTGCGCGGCACCGAACCGTACAAGCAGCGCTGGCGCCCGGACCTGGACCGCAACGAGCGCCTGGTCCTGGGCGGCCGCCTCGCGCCCGCCGCCGCGCTCCACGCGGGTGCGGTGCGGCTGCGCTGCGCCGCCGCCCGGGCGGCCCGCACCCGCCTGCCGTGGCTGGAGGCGCTCCGCACCCGGTTGCGGGAGCTGCGCGCCCCCCGCCGGGGGGACGGGGCGGCTCAGGGCCGCGGGCCGGGGGAGTCCTCCGGGGAAGCCGCCGACGACGCCCCCGGCCGCGCCGACAGCAGCTCGCGGTAGACCTCGCTGGAGCGGGGGTTCTCACCGCACTGCCAGAAGCCGTGCGGGCAGTAGTCGGTGGCGGTCTGGTAGAGGGTGTCGTGGGTGCGGATCCACCCCACCATGCGGCGGACGAACTCCGGGTCGTCCCCGTGGCGGAAGAGCCCCCACTCCGGGTAGGACACCGGCTTGCGGTGGGCCGCGGCGAACTCCACCTGCCGGCGCAGCCCGTACGGCTGCGCCACGTAGTCGTCGAAGGTGTCGCCGGGGTCCTGGTCGTAGCTGTCCATGCCGATCACGTCGACCACGTCGTCGCCCGGGTAGCAGTGCGTCCACGGCACCGCGTCCAGGCCGCGGCTCGGCGCGAAGTCGAAGCGGAACCGCTGCCCGGGCACCGAGCGCATCACCCCCACGACGCGCCGCCAGTAGCCCCGCCACGCCTCGGGGTCGGGCCCGCAGCGGTGGGTGTAGGTGGTGCCGTTCATCTCCCAGCCGAGCACGAGGACGGTGTCGCCCGCGCCCAGGTCCACCAGCCTGCGGGCCAGCGTCAGGAAGTGCCCGTCGAACTCCCCGTCCGCGCCGCGGTGGATCAGGTCCCGGACCTCGGCGTCGCCGACGCCGTCCTCGTTCCCGGCCTGCAGGGGCACGTTGAGCACCAGCATCCGGTCCGGATCGGCCTGCCGCCACCGGCTCCACAGGGCGAGCGCGGGGGTGTCGCCCTCGATGTCGGACCAGTCGTTGCCCGCCAGGTAGGTGTGGCCCACCCGGACGTCGGCGCCGTGCAGCCACTGCGCCAGCGGCCCGATGGACCGGACGCCGTCCTCCCAGGAGCCCAGGAAGGCGCCGAAGGGGACGTCGTGGTCGGGCACCGCCGTGAGGTCGGGGCCGTCGGAGGAGGGCAGGCCGTCGGCGGACACGGCCGGGTCGGCGGCCTGCGGCCCCGGGGCGCGGTCCGCCACGAGGGCGAGGGGCACCGCGGCGGCGGCGAGCAGCAGCAGGGCGGCGGCGACCCGCTCCGGACGGCCGGAGGGCGTCCGGAGCGCGGCCCGCCGCCACGGGGACGGGCGTCCGGACGGCCGGCTGCCGGGCGGGCCGTCCTCGGGCGCGCGGTCCCCGGGCGGGTGCCCCGGGAGCGGCCGGTCCGGGACGGGGCGGTCCGGGACGGGGCGGCCCGGGAGCAGACGGCCCAGCGGCATCGGGACTCCTCGGTGACGGGTGCTGCGGACCGGCGCCGGGCGCCGCGGACCGCCCTCACGACCCTAACCGCCGTACCGGACAGAGGGCGTGATTTCCCCTCACGGGGGACATCCGGCGACACCTTCGCGTGAACCGCCGCACCCGGCCGTCACCCGCCGCCCCCTGCCGCGCCCCTCCGGCTCCACCGGATGTACGGCCCCGGTGAACCGGGCCCCGGCCGCGCTGCCCGTCCCGCCCCCGGCGGTTACGGTGGCCGGGAGCGAGCAGCCACGACCGAGGGGACCGCGGCATGACCGAGACCGTCCGCCCGACCGGGACCGTCCGCCCGACCGGGGCCGCCCCGGCGGCCCGGCCCGCCGCCGACGGCGCGCCGACGTGCGAGGAGGCCGTCCGCTTCACCTCCGAGCTGATCCGCATCGACACCAGCAACCGGGGCGGCGGCGACTGCCGGGAGCGCCCCGCCGCCGAGTACGTCGCGGGCCTCCTCGCCGAGGCCGGGCTCGACCCCCTGCTGCTGGAGTCCGCCCCCGGCCGGGCCAACGTGGTCGCCCGCGTCCCGGGCGCCGAGCCGGGCCTGCCCGCCCTGCTGGTCCACGGCCACCTGGACGTCGTCCCCGCCGAGGCCGCCGACTGGAGCGTCCCGCCCTTCTCCGGCGAGGTCCGCGACGGCGAGGTGTGGGGGCGCGGCGCCGTCGACATGAAGGGCACGGTCGCGGTGACGGCCGCCGTCGTCCGCGCCTGGGCCCGCGAGGGCCGCCGCCCCCGCCGCGACGTGGTGCTGGCCTTCACCGCCGACGAGGAGGACAGCGCCGCCGCCGGCTCCGCCTGGCTGGCCGGGCACCACGCCCACCTCTTCGAGGGCTGCACGGAGGGGATCGGCGAGTCCGGCGGCTACACCGTCCACACCGCGGCCGGGCAGCGCCTCTACCCGGTGGCGGCGGGGGAGCGCGGCACCGCCTGGCTGCGGCTCACCGCCACCGGTCGCGCCGGGCACGGCTCCAAGCCCAACGGTTCCAACGCCGTCACCCGGCTCTCCGCCGCCATGGCCCGGATCGGCACCCACCGCTGGCCGCTGCGCCTCACCCCCACGGTGCGGGCCGCCCTGCTCGCCCTCGCCGAGGCCACCGGGACCCCGCTCGACCCCGCCTGCCTGGACGACCCGTCGGGCGCGGGGGTGGACGCCTTCGTGGCCCGCCTCGACCCGGAGGCCGCCGCCCTGGTCGCCGGCACCCTGCGCAACAGCGCCGCGCCCACCGTCCTCCAGGCCGGCTGCAAGGTGAACGTCATCCCCGGCTCCGCCACCGGCGCCGTCGACGGACGGGTGCTGCCCGGCGGCGAGGAGGAGTTCCGCGCCGTCCTCGACGAGCTCACCGGGCCCGACGTGGAGTGGGCCTTCCAGCACCGGGAGGTCCCGCTCCAGGCGCCCGTCGACGCCCCCCTCCTCGCCGCCATGCGCGACGCGCTGCTCGCCCACGACCCGGGCGCCCACGTGGTGCCGTACTCCATGTCGGGCGGCACCGACGCCAAGCAGTTCTCCCGGCTGGGCGTCACCGGCTACGGCTTCTCCCCGCTGCGGCTGCCGCCCGGCTTCGACTACCACGGCATGTACCACGGCGTGGACGAGCGGGTGCCGGTGGACGCCCTGCACTTCGGCGTCCGCGTCCTCGACCGGTTCCTGACCACCGCGGGCTGACCCCGCGCCCGGACCGCCGCCGCACCGCACCGCACTCCCGCACCGCCCCCGCACCGCCGTCCGGCGGCCCGCGGCCCGGACCGCACCGGCGCCGTCCCGCCGCCGGTGGCACGATGGCCCCCACACCCGGACCCCCACGGCAGGAGCCCATGACCGCCCCCCTCCGCCCGCTCGCCCGCCCCCGCCGCCTCGTCCCCGGCGACCGGGTGGCCGTCGTCGCCCCCAGCGGGCCCGTCCCCGCCGACCGCCTGGCGCTGGGCTGCGGCCTCCTGCGCTCCTGGGGCCTGGAGGTCGAGGTGGCCCCGCACACCACCGACGTCGCCCCCGGCCGCCCCTACCTGGCGGGCACCGACGCCGACCGTGCCCGCGACCTGGAGCGCGCCTGGCTCGACCCCGGCACGGCCGCGGTGGTCTGCGCCCGCGGCGGCTACGGCGCCCAGCGCATGGTGGACCTGCTGGACTGGGACGCCCTGCGTGCCGCCCCGCCCAAGGCGTTCGTGGGCTACAGCGACGTCACCGCCCTGCACGAGGCCTTCGCCGTCCGCCTCGGCCTGGCCACCCTGCACGGGCCGATGGCCGCCGCGCTCACCTTCGTCAAGGACGGGCCCACCGCCGAGGGGCTGCGCCGCGCCCTCATGGAGCCGGAGTCGGCGCTGGTCCTCACCTCGCCCACCGCCGCGACCCTCGTGCCCGGACGCGCCCGCGGCGTCACCGCGGGCGGCTGCGCCAGCCTGCTGGCGGCCGAGCGCGGCACCCCGCACGCCCGCCCGTCCTTCGCGGGGGCGGTCCTGCTGCTGGAGGACGTCGGCGAGGAGCCGTACCGGCTGGACCGGATCCTCACCCAGCTGCTGCGCTCCGGCGTGTTCGACGGCGTCGCGGGCGTCGCCCTCGGCTCCTGGCAGGACTGCGGGCCCGCCGAGGCGGTCCGCGCCCTGATGCTGGACCGCCTGGGGCCGCTCGGCGTCCCCGTCGTCGAGGAGCTGGGCTTCGGCCACGGCCCGTCCACCCTCACCGTGCCGCTCGGCGTGCCCGCGGTCCTGGACGCCGACGCCGCCACCCTCACCCTGGAGGCGCCCGGCCTCGTCTAGCGGGCCGGGAGGACAGGAGGCCGGGAGACCAGGGCGCCGGCGGGCCGGGGGAACGGCTGGCAAGAGGAGCGGCAGTCAGGTCAGGAGGCCGCCGCGGGGGCGCGGGGCAGCCGCTGCCGCGTCCCCGGCACCTCCGCCACGGGGTCGCCCCGCCGCTCCGCCCGCTCCAGCACGTCCGGCGCAGTGAACCGCAGCTCCTCCGCCTCCCGGCAGGCCTCCACCTCGTCCCACGCCAGGGGCGTGGAGACGGTCGGCAGGGCGCGGGCGCGCAGCGAGTAGGGGGCGACGGTGGTCCTGGCCGCGTTGTTCCGGGCCCAGTCCACGAACACCCGGCCGCCGCGCAGCGAGCGGTCCGTCCGCGACACCGCCAGCCCCGGGTGCCTGCGCTCCAGCAGCTCGGCGACGGCCCGCGCGTACGCCTCCGTACGGCCGGCGGCGGCCTCCGCGACGGTCACGTACAGCTGGAGCCCCTTGGAGCCGGACCTCTTGGGCCAGGCCCGCAGGCCGTCCGCGGCGAGCACCTCCCGGAGCAGCTCCGCGACCCGGCAGCACGCCACGACGTCGGCCGGCGCGCCCGGGTCGAGGTCGAGGACGACCAGGTCGGGGCGGTGGACCCCGCCGCGCGGCCCGACCCGCCACTGCGGGACGTGCACCTCCAGCGCCGCCGGGTTCGCCGCCCACAGCCGGGTGGCGGCGTCGTCCGCCACCACGTACTCCACCTCGGCGCGCCCCCGGGTGCTGTCCGGGGAGGGGAGCCGCACGGCCCGGACCCGCGCCGGGGTGCCGCGCGGCGCGTTCTTGGCGGAGAAGACCTCCCCGCCGACCCCGGCCGGGTACCGGCGGAACGACGCGGGCCGCCCGCGCACGCGGGGCAGCATCAGCGGCGCCACCGCCGCCAGGTGCTCCGCCGCCGCGCCCTTGGTGAAGCCCGCCTCCGGGTGCAGCACCCGGCCCGGGTGGGTCACCGCCACCGTCCGCCCGTCCGCGCACAGCTCCAGCGGGTCCGGGCCGCCGTCCCGTCCCACGGCGGGCTCAGCGGCCGCCGAAGGTGTCGCAGCGGGCCATGTCGCCGGTGGTGTAGCCGGTGGTGAACCACTGCTGCCGCTGCGCCGAGGAGCCGTGCGTCCAGGTGTCCGGGGTGACGCGGCCCTGGTAGCGCTGCTGGATGCGGTCGTCGCCGACCGCCGCCGCCGCGTCGAGCCCGTCGGCGATGTCGGCCCGGGTGATGCCGCTGATCAGCGGCCGCCCGGTGGAGGGCTGCGGGGTGTCCTCGGCGTGCTTCGCCCACACCCCGGCGTAGCAGTCGGCCTGCAGCTCCAGCCGGACCGAGGCGCTGTCGGCGCCCTGCCGGTCGCCGCCGACCCGGTCCATGGTGCCCAGCAGGTCCTGCACGTGGTGGCCGTACTCGTGGGCCACGACGTACGCCTGGGCGAACGGGCCGCCGTTCGCGCCGAAGCGGCTGTGCAGCTCGTCGAAGAAGCCGAGGTCCAGGTAGACCTTGCGGTCGCCCGGGCAGTAGAAGGGGCCCACGTCGGAGCCGGCCGTGCCGCACGCGGTGTTGACGCTGCCGGTGAAGAACACCGTCGGCGCGGGGCTGTAGCGGTAGCCGCGCCGGTTCAGCTCGCCGGTCCAGAAGGTCTGGACGCTGTTGACGACGGCGACGATGCGGCAGTCCTCGCGCCGCTCGGCGTCGGCGCCGGTGCGGCAGGTCTGCGACAGCTCCCCCGCCGTCGTCGGCTGCGCGGGGCCGCCCGGGGAGCCGCCGGTCAGCCCCAGCTGGTCCGGCCCGACGCCGAGCAGCAGGGCGAGCAGCAGCCCGACGATCCCCACCACGCCGCCGCCCACGGCGACCCGCCCGCCGGACATCCCGCGCCGGTCCTCCACTTGGGAGGTGTCCAGTCCCGCCTGGTCGTCGAACTGCATCCTGCACCGCCTCGTCAGCGGCCCGCACCGGTGCGGGCGTTCCTCCCGCCCCGTCTACCCCGGGCCGCCCGCCGCGATCCCCGGCCGTTCGCCGGGCGTTCCCCGGACCGGCCGCCGCAGGCCGCCGGAATCCGCCTGACGGAACTCCGGGGCGCCGGTACGCTCCGCCCGTGCCCCGCATACCGCTGCGCCGCCCGTCCCTGCCGCGCCCACGGCCGCGCGGCCTGCCCCCCCGGGCGGCCCTGCCCCCGGCCGCCGTCCTGCTGGTGCTGCTCGCCGGGGCCGCCGCCCACGCCCACCGGCCCGCCCCCTACGGCGACCGGATCGCCGCCCCCGGGGCCGCCGGGGTCCTCCCCGCCGGCTCCGCGGGTGCGTCCGCCGGCGGCCCGGGCCCGGACGGCCCGGCCGCGGGCCGTCTGGCCGTCGACGGGCTGGACCTGCGGATCGGCCCCGGCCTGGAGGCGTACGACGCCCGTACCGGCCGGCACCTGTGGTCCTACCGCCGCCGGGGCGCCGCCGCCCTGCACGCCGTGCGGTCCGGCGGCGACGCCGTGGTGGTCTGGGACGACGGCCTGCTCACGGCGGTGCGGCCCGCCGGCCACCGGGTGCGCTGGCACCGCGCCGTGCCCGGCCTCGCCGCGTGGCTCCGCGGCGGCCCCGGCGGCTCCCCCGGTCCCGGCGGCACGCCGGCCGCGGTGGGCCGGGCCCGGACCGTCCTGCAGCCGGTGGACGGCCCCGAACCGTGGCTCGGCGTCTTCACCCCCGCGCTGGCCATGGGCTTCCGCGACCGCGACGGCGACCTGCGCTGGATCCTCGCCCCGCCGCGCGGCTGCGCCTTCGCCCCCGACCGGGCCGCCCGCACCGACGCCGCCGCCGTGGTCGCCCGGCCGTGCACGGGCACCGGCGACGGCGGCCGGGCCCGGACGGTGGAGGTGGCCGGCTACGGCATCGGCGGCCGCCTCTGGAGGTTCACGGCGGGCCCGCAGGCGCGTCCCGACCGGCTCGACGGCCGGCGGGTCGCGGTGTGGGACGGCCCGGTCCTCGGCGTGCGGGTGGTCGACGCCGTGCGCGGCGCCCCGGTACCGGCCTGCGGCGACCCCGCCCTGCGGCTCGCCGCCGAGGCCCCGGCGGAGCGCTGCCCGGCCGGACGACCCCCGGGGGCCTCCCCGGCCGACCGGTAGACTGGCCCGCATGGCTGTTCTCTCCGGGCATTAGCGGCGCGCGGCCCGCACCCCGTCCCCCCAGGCCCGCCGTCCGTCCGGTCCCCGCCGAGCCGCGCCCCCGTGCGCGCCCGGGGCCGATCCGCTTGCAGGAGTCACCACCGCCATGATCGCCGCCAACGCCCTCGAACTGCGCGCGGGCGCCCGCGTCCTCATCGAGTCCGCCTCCTTCCGGGTGGGCCCCGGCGACCGCATCGGCCTCGTCGGCCGCAACGGCGCCGGCAAGACCACCCTCACCAAGGTCCTCGCCGGCGAGGGCATCCCCGCCGCCGGCACCGTCACCCGCTCCGGCCAGGTCGGCTACCTGCCGCAGGACCCCCGCACCGGCGACCTCGACGTGCTCGCCCGCGACCGCGTCCTCTCCGCCCGCGGTCTGGACGCGGTGCTGCGCAACATGCGCATCGCCGAGGAGAAGATCGCCACCGGCAAGGGCGCCACCCGGGACAACGCGATGAAGAAGTACTCGCGCCTGGAGACGGAGTTCCTCACCAAGGGCGGCTACGCCGCCGAGGCGGAGGCCGCCACCATCGCGGCCAGCCTCGGCCTGCCCGACCGGGTGCTCGGCCAGCCGCTGCACACCCTCTCCGGCGGCCAGCGCCGCCGGGTGGAGCTGGCCCGGATCCTCTTCTCCGACTCCGACGTCCTGCTGCTCGACGAGCCCACCAACCACCTCGACGCCGACTCGATCATGTGGCTGCGGGACTTCCTGAAGACCTACCGCGGCGGCTTCGTCGTGATCTCCCACGACATCAACCTCGTGGAGACCGTCGTCAACAAGGTCTTCTACCTGGACGCCAACCGCTCCTGCATCGACGTCTACAACATGGGCTGGCGCCAGTACCAGCAGCAGCGCGAGGCCGACGAGAAGCGCCGCAGGCGCGAGCGCGCCAACGCGGAGAAGAAGGCCGCGGCCCTCAACTCCCAGGCCGACAAGATGCGCGCCAAGGCCACCAAGACCGTTGCGGCGCAGAACATGGCCCGCCGCGCCGAGAAGCTGCTCGCCGGGCTGGAGCAGGTCCGGCAGAGCGACCGCGTCGCCAAGCTGCGCTTCCCCGAGCCCGCGCCCTGCGGCAAGACCCCGCTGACCGCCGAGGACCTCTCCAAGTCCTACGGCTCGCTGGAGATCTTCACCGGCGTCGACCTGGCCATCGACCGCGGCTCCCGGGTCGTCGTCCTCGGCCTCAACGGCGCCGGCAAGACCACCCTGCTGCGGATGCTGGCGGGCGTGGAGCAGCCCGACACCGGCGAGGTCCGCCCCGGCCACGGCCTCAAGCTCGGCTACTACGCCCAGGAGCACGAGACCCTGGACCCGGACCGCACCGTCCTGGAGAACATGCGCTCCGCCGCGCCCGACATGGACCTGGTGGAGATCCGCAAGATCCTCGGCTCGTTCCTCTTCTCCGGCGACGACGTGGACAAGCCCGCCGGGGTGCTCTCCGGCGGCGAGAAGACCCGCCTGGCGCTGGCCACCCTGGTCGTCTCCAGTGCCAACGTCCTGCTGCTGGACGAGCCCACCAACAACCTCGACCCGGCCAGCCGCGAGGAGATCCTGGGCGCGCTGCACTCCTTCACCGGCGCCGTGGTGCTGGTCACCCACGACGAGGGGGCCGTGGACGCCCTCCAGCCCGAGCGCATCATCCTGCTGCCCGACGGCGTCGAGGACCTGTGGAGCGCGGACTACGCCGACCTGGTCTCGCTGGCCTGAGCCCGGCGCAGGTCCTTCGTCCGGCGCAGCGGAGCGCATATCCGGGGGTGTCGGTGCCTTCTTTCGGGGGTACCGGCACCCCCGGTGGTTATTTCGCTTCCGTTTTACTGGTAAAAGCGCGTTGATCAGCAATTTCTCCGCCGCGGCACACCCCTTCGGGGGCGTGCGGGGCAAGGGTGGGCGCCCTTGTGGGAGACGGCCACCACCGGTCGTGCGCACTTTCCCGGTATCGACCTTGCGGAATGGGTGGCCAGGATGCCCCCCATGGGTGATCATGGGAATCCGACCGAGCACTGCTACGAGGAGGCACGGGTGGCCGAGACTCTGAAAAAGGGCAGCCGGGTGACCGGTGCCGCGCGTGAGAAGCTCGCGGCCGAGTTGAAGAAGAAGTACGACTCCGGGGCGAGCATTCGCGCGCTCGCGGAGGAGACCGGCCGCTCCTACGGCTTCGTGCACCGCATGCTCAGTGAGTCCGGGGTGACCCTTCGGGGCCGGGGCGGTGCCACGCGCGGCAAGGCCAGGACGGCGGCGGTCGCGGGCTCCTGACGGACCCGACGCACCTCCGCCGCACCGGCGCGGACGCCCCGGACCGGCCGGGTCCGTCGCACCGGTGACCGAACTGCACTGCACCGCACCGCCGACCGGTACGCACCACGGCCCGGCGTGCGGCGCGACCCGTACCGCGCCACGGCGCCGTCCGTCCACGGGGCGGCCGTCCGCGGCACGGTCCCCGTCCGCCGCACGGACCTCTCCCCGGGCGGACCGGCGGCGGTGCGGCGCCCGCCCGGCCCGATCCGCACGGCGCCCGGCCGCCCGACGCCCTGCCCTCCGTGCGCCCCGTCCCGGTGGTTACTCTTCGGTAGCGTCCCCTTCCGGGGACGGACGCGACCATGGAGGCTGCCGTGACCATCCCCGCCGACCGAACCGCCGCCACCTCCGGAGCCGTGACCGGCGCGCAGGACCATGCGCAGGAGTGGGAGCAGGCGGGCGTGCGCCTCCTGGTGGAGGACGCCCTCGCCACCGTCACCCTCTGCCACCCGCAGCGCCGCAACGCCCAGACCCCCGCCATGTGGCGGGCGCTGGCGGCCGTCGGCCGCTCCCTGCCCGGCACGGTCCGGGTCGCCGTGCTCCGGGCCGAGGGCGTCTCCTTCTCCGCCGGGCTCGACCGCGCCATGTTCACCCCCGAGGGCATCCCCGGCGAGCCGAACCTGCTCGCGCTGGCCCACGCCGACGACGCCGACCTCGACGCGACCATCGCCGGCTACCAGGAGGCGTTCACCTGGTGGCGCCGCCCCGACCTGGTGACCGTGGCCGCCGTCCAGGGCCACGCGGTCGGTGCGGGATTCCAGCTCGCCCTCGCCTGCGACCTGCGCGTGGTCGCCGACGACGTGCAGTTCGCCATGAAGGAGACCTCGCTCGGCCTCGTCCCCGACCTGGCCGGCACCAAGCCGCTCACCGACCTCGTCGGCTACGCCCGGGCCCTGGAGATCTGCGCCACCGGCCGCTGGGTCGGCGCCGACGAGGCCGTCCGCACCGGCCTGGCCAACCTCGCGGTGCCCGCCGCCGACCTGGACGCCGCCGCCCGCGACCTGGCCGCGGCCCTGCTGGCCGCGCCCCGCGACGCGGTGATCGAGACCAAGGCGCTGCTCCGGGGCGCGGCCGGCCGCGACCACGACGCGCAGCGGGCCGCCGAGCGGGCCGCCCAGGCCCGGCGCATGCGCGACCTGGCCGGCCTGGGCGACTGACGGCCGCGCCCCCGGGCGTGCGGCGCCCGCCGCACGCCCGGGGGGACCGGACCCCCGCGGCACCGGCCGCCCGTCACCGGCCCCGCACGGCCACGGGCGCCGTACCGCCCCAGGTCCCGTACGGTCACAGGCCCTGTACGGTCACAGGCCCTGTACGGTCACAGGCCCCGCATCGCGCCGCCGTCCACCGGCACCATCACGCCCGTGAGGTAGGACGCCGCGGGTGACAGCAGGAACGCCGCGACCCTGCCGAACTCCTCCGGCGTCCCGTAGCGGCGCAGCGGGATGGCCGCGCTGTTGCGCTCCCGCTGGGCCTGCGGGTCCCCGCCCAGGGCGTCCAGCTCCCGCACCCGGTCGGTGTCGATCCGGGCCGGCAGCAGCCCCACCACGCGGATGCCGCGCGGTCCCAGCTCGTCGGCCATGGTTTTGGCGGCCATGGCCAGCCCCGGCCGCAGGCCGTTGGAGACCCCCAGGCCGCCGATGGGCTGCCGGACGGACGAGGACAGCACGAAGCCGATCACGCCGCCCTCCTCCAGCGCGGCCGCCGCCGACCGGGCCAGCCGCAGCGCCCCGAGGAAGACCGACTCGAAGGCGTCCCGCCACTGGTCGTCGTCGATCGCGGTGACCGCGCCCGCGGGCGGCCCGCCGACGCTGACCAGCACGCCGTCCAGCCGCCCGAACCGGGCCTGGGCGGCGGCGACCAGCCGCTCCGGGGTGCTGCTGTCGGCGTTGTCCGCCACCACCCCGAGGGCGCCGGGCGACCCGCCCAGCTCGGTGACGGCCTTGTCCACCGCCTCCTGCCCGCGGCCGGTGACCACGACCCGCGCGCCCTCGGCCACCAGCTGGCGGGCGGCGGCCAGCCCCAGGCCCCGGGTGGAGCCGGTCACGATGAAGACTCTGTCCCGCAGTCCAAGATCCATGGACCCATAGTGCCCCCCGCCGCCCGGCGGGCGCCGCCCCGCCGCACCGCGAGCCGTGCCGGAGCCGCACCGCGGGCCCGGCCGGGGGCCCGCGCGGCCCCGGGCACGGCGCGGGGCCGTGCGGGAGGTCAGGTGCCCGCACGGCCCCACAGCGACACTTCCCCGGGTGCGGCGCCGCTATCCCCCTCCGCGCCATCCCCCTCCGCCCGCGGCGGGTCCGCCCGCCGGACCGCACCGGGTCGGGCCCGCTCCGGCCGCCCCCGGTCTACTCCCCGGACGCCGACGCCCGGGCGGCCGGCTCCGGCTGCCCGGACCGTCCGCCCTCCCCGCCGCCGGCGCTCCCGGCCCGGGCGGCGTCCTCGGCGGCCGTGCCTCCGCGGTCGGTGCGGTCGGCCCCCTCCGGGCTGCCGGCACCGGACCCGGTCCCCTCGGGGTCCGGGCCGCCCCCGGGGGCGCCCTCCGCGTCCGCGTCCGCCGCCTGCGCGCGCAGGTCCGCCGCCTCCCGCCGCGCCAGCACCACCCAGCCCACCGGGACCGTCGCGGCGAAGAGCCACCACTGCACCGCGTACGCCATGTGCGGGCCGATGTCGGAGTGGTTCGGCTCGGGCAGCAGCTGGGCGTGGGCGCGCGGCTCGGGCGAGGTCGAGACCAGCTCGACGTAGCCGCCGAGCACCCGCTCGCCGGTCCGCCCGGCCTGCTGCCCGCTGTTGATCAGCATGTGCTGGCGGGCGGGCAGCCCGCCCCGGTCGCGGATGCCGCTGGTGCCCGGCGTCTCGTCGGCGCGGAGCCGCCCGGTGACGGTGACCGTCCCCGAGGGGGCGGCCGGCACCTTCGGGTAGGCGGTGGCGTCGTCCCCGGAGTCCACCCATCCGCGGTTGACCAGCACGGTGCCGCCGTCCGCCGTCACCAGCGGGGTCACCACGAAGTAGCCGATGGTGTCGCCGCCCGCGTCGGTGCGCTGGCGCACCACGAACTCGTGCGCGGCGTCGTAGCGCCCGGTGGCGCTGACCGTGCGCCAGACGAGGTCGCCGGGCACCCGGCGGCCCGGCCCGGTCAGCGACCCGATCGGTACCGGCCGCGCCGCCAGATTGCCGGCGATCAGGGCGTTGCGGGCCACCCGGGCCTCGTGGCGGTGCAGCTGCCAGAAGCCCAGCCGGACCATCACCGGCATGAGCACCAGCGCCAGCAGCGTGAGGGCCAGCCACCGCCGGGAGAGCAGAAAACGGTACACACCGGAACGGTACCCCTGCCGCCGCGGCCCGCCCCCGCCGGGGCGGTCCGCCCCCGCCCCGCGGGGCTCAGCGCTCCGCGCCGCCCGCTCCGCGGTCCGCCCCCGCCCCGCGGGGCTCAGCGCTCCGCGCCGCCCGCTCCGCGGTCCGCCCCCGGCCCGGGGGCCGTGCCGTGCGGCGCCACGTCCCGCAGCAGCTGCAGGAACCCCTGCTCGTCCAGGACCGGCGTGCCCAGCTCCCGGGCCCGGCGGGCCTTGCCGCTCCAGCTGCCGGGCTCGTTGGTGACCAGCAGGCTGGTCAGCCTGCTGACCGACGAGGCGACGTGCAGCCCGGCCTCCACGGCCCGGTCCTCCAGCAGCTCGCGGTCGGTGGCGGTGTCGCCGGTGAACGCCACCCGCATCCCCTGGACCAGCGGCCCGCCGTCCTGCCAGCGCCCCGGGTTCGGGTACGGGCAGGCCGTGCGGCGGCGCGAGGGCCGGTACGGGCCCCAGGAGGACCCGCCGCCGCGCACCCCCGGCGCCGGCCGCCCGGCGGCCGGCCGGTCCTCGGACTCCACCGGCGCCACGCACGCGGTCAGCGGCAGCGCCAGGCCCGCCGCGGCCGCCAGGTGCAGGCTGGGCCGGAAGGCCTCGGCCAGGACGCGGGCGTCGTCCAGCGCGTGGTGGGCCCGCTGCTGGGCCACGCCGAAGTGCGCGGCGAGCGACTCCAGCTTGTGGTTGGGCAGCGGCAGCCGCAGGTCGCGGGAGAGGACGATGGTGCAGAGCCGCTGCTCGACCGGGGCCGTGAGGCCCGCGCGGAGGAACTCGCGGGCGATCATGTTCCAGTCGAAGAGCGCGTTGTGCGCGACCAGCACCCGCCCGGCCAGCCGGGCGCCCAGCTCCTCCGCCACCTCGGGGAAGGTCGGGGCGCCCTCCAGCGCCTCGCTGGTGAGGCCGTGGATCCACACCGGACCGGGGTCGCGCTCGGGGTTGACGGGGCTGTACCAGTGGTCGACCACCGCGCCGCGGGCGTCCAGCCGGTACACGGCGGCGGAGACGATCCGGTCGCTGCGGCCCAGTCCGGTGGTCTCCACGTCGACGACCGCGTACCCCTCGGGGTACGCGTCGGGCCAGGAGGACTGCGGGTCGGCGAAGGGGGCGGCCCAGGCGGCGCCCCCGCCCCGGGGCTGGATCGCGTGCATGGGGGACCACTTTAGGGGCAGCCGCCGACAGGTGCCGGGGCGGCACCGGTGTCCGCTGCCGCCCCCCTTGGCCGGGAGTGCCCGTTCCGGCCTCCTCCGGGCCTTCCGTGCCCGGATGTCCGCCGCCTCCTCCCCGCCCTCCGACGACCGGCCGCGGCGCCGGTCACCCCCGGTGGCGGCGCGCGTCCGCCCGGGCCGCAGCCGATCGTGTCCGAGGCCTGTCACCGGATGGTCCACGGCTCTACGATGCGGCGGATGCACAAAGGAGTGCAAAGGAGTGGCGTGCGTCACGTGACGCAGCGTCACCCCGTGGCTGCGCCGCGCCCTCCGACGGGCGGTCACCACCCGCCGCCCCGCGCTCCGCCGCACCGCTCAGGACGACCCGCCCAGGACGACGTCAGGAGAGACCGAGTGGACACCACCCCGCAGCCGGACGCCCCGCCGCCCGGCGACCCCGGGACCTTCGCGCGCATCGAGGAGGGGGAGGAGTTCCGCGGCCTGCGCCGCTCCTTCCGCGGCTTCGCCTTCCCCCTCACCGCGGCCTTCGTGGCCTGGTACCTGCTCTACGTGCTGCTCTCCGGCTACGCCCCCGGCCTCATGGGCGCCACCGTGGCCGGCCACGTCAACGTCGCGCTGGTGATGGGGCTGCTCCAGTTCGCCACCACCTTCGCCATCGCCTGGCTCTACGCCCGCCACGCGGCCCGCCGGCTGGACCCGGCCGCCGCGGCCCTGCGCGGGCACGCCGGGGGCGGCACCGCCGCCGTCCCGGCCCCCGCCGCCTCCCCGTCCGCCGCGCCGCAGGAGGGTGCTGCCGAATGACCGCCCACGCCGTCACCGCACCGGCCCTGCTCGCCTCCGCGGCGACCCAGCACCGCGGCCTGACCGTCGCCCTCTTCACCGTCTTCGTCCTGGTCACCCTCGGCATCACCGTGTGGGCCGGCCGGCAGACCAGGGACGCCACCGACTTCTACGCCGGCGGCCGATCCTTCACCGGGTTCCAGAACGGCCTGGCCATCTCCGGCGACTACATGTCCGCCGCGTCCTTCCTCGGCATCGCCGGCGCCATCGCCCTCTTCGGCTACGACGGCTTCCTCTACTCCGTGGGCTTCCTCGTCGCCTGGCTGGTCGCCCTGCTGCTGGTCGCCGAGCCGCTGCGCAACTCCGGCCGGTACACCATGGCCGACGTCCTCGCCTTCCGGATGCGGCAGCGCCCGGTGCGCACCGCCGCGGGCATCTCCACCATCGTCGTCTCCGTCTTCTACCTGCTGGCCCAGATGGTCGGCGCCGGCTCGCTGGTCGCCCTCCTGCTCGGCGTCACCGGGGACGCCCCCAAGCAGTGGACGATCGTCGCCGTCGGCGCGCTGATGGTCCTCTACGTCACCGTCGGCGGCATGAAGGGCACCACCTGGGTGCAGATCGTCAAGGCGGTGCTGCTGATCGCGGGCACGCTGCTGCTCACGGTCCTGGTGCTGGCCAAGTACCACTTCAACCCGTCCGCGCTGCTCGGCGCGGCCTCCGAGGCCAGCGGCAAGGGCTCGGCGTTCCTGGAGCCGGGCCTCAAGTACGGGGCGACCGGCACCACCAAGCTGGACTTCCTCAGCCTGGCCCTGGCCCTCGTGCTCGGCACCGCGGGCCTGCCGCACATCCTGGTCCGCTTCTACACCGTGCCGACCGCCCGCGCCGCCCGCACCTCCGTCCTGTGGGCCATCGGCATCATCGGCGGCTTCTACCTGATGACCCTCGCGCTGGGCTTCGGCGCCGCCGCCCTCGTCGGCCCGGACGCCATCAAGGCGTCCAACCCGGCGGGCAACACCGCGGCCCCCCTGCTCGCCCAGGAGGTCGGCGGCGGCGCCGGGTCCACCGGCGGCGCGGTCCTGCTCGCGGTGATCTCGGCGGTGGCCTTCGCCACCATCCTGGCCGTCGTCGCCGGCCTCACCCTCGCCTCCTCGGCGTCCTTCGCCCACGACCTGTGGGCCAACGTCGTCCGCCGCGGCCGGGCGGGGGAGAAGGAGGAGGTCGGCGTCGCCAGGATCGCCGCCGTCGTCATCGGGGCGGTCGCCATCCTGCTCGCCATCTTCGCCGACAAGCTCAACGCCGCCGCCCTGGTCGCCCTGGCCTTCGCGGTGGCGGCCTCCGCGAACCTCCCCACCCTCCTCTACAGCCTCTTCTGGAAGCGGTTCACCACCGCCGGCGCCGTCTGCTCCGTCTACGGCGGCCTGGCCGTCTCGGTGCTGCTCGTCGTCTTCTCCCCGGTGGTCTCGGGCCGGCCCACCTCGCTGGTCCCCGGTGCCGACTTCGCCTGGTTCCCGCTGGAGAACCCCGGCCTGGTCTCCATCCCCGCCGGCTTCCTCCTGGGCTGGCTCGGCACCCTGCTCTCGAAGGAGACCGCCGACCCCGCCAAGTACGCGGAACTGGAGGTGCGCTCCCTCACCGGCCTCGGCGCCCACTGACACCGCTTCCGGCCGCCTCCCTGCCCCGCCGTCCGGCCTCCTCGCTGTCGGACGCGGCGACTAAGCTGGGCGCAAGGGACAGGGAGGTGGCCACCGTTCTCATCGACTCCTTCGGCCGCAAGGCCGTCGACCTGCGGGTCTCGCTCACCGACCGCTGCAACCTGCGCTGCACGTACTGCATGCCCGAGGAGGGCCTGCAGTGGCTGGCCAAGCCGCAGCTGCTGACCGACGACGAGATCGTCCGGCTCGTCCGGATCGCCGTCACCGGCCTGGGCGTCACCGAGGTCCGCTTCACCGGCGGCGAACCCCTGCTGCGGCCCGGCCTGGTGTCCGTCGTGGAGCGGTGCGCGGCCCTGGAGCCCCGGCCCGAGCTCTCCCTCACCACCAACGGCATCGGCCTGGCCCGCACCGCCGCCGCCCTGGCCGACGCCGGGCTCGACCGGGTCAACGTCTCCCTCGACACCCTCGACCCCGGGGTCTTCCGCACCCTGACCCGCCGCGACCGCCACCGCGACGTGCTCGACGGCCTCGCCGCCGCCGAGAAGGCCGGCCTCACCCCGGTCAAGGTCAACAGCGTGCTCATGCGCGGCGTCAACGACCACGAGGCCCCCGACCTGCTCGCCCACTGCCTGGAGCAGGGCTACGAACTGCGCTTCATCGAGCAGATGCCGCTCGACGCCCAGCACGGCTGGGACCGCTCCTCGATGGTCACCGCCGAGGAGATCCTGGAGCGCCTCTCCGCCCGCTTCACCCTCACCCCCGAGCCCGGGGCGCTGCGCGGTGCGGCACCCGCCGAGCGGTGGACCGTGGACGGCGGGCCGGGGACCGTCGGCGTGATCGCCTCGGTCACGCGTCCCTTCTGCCGGGCCTGCGACCGTACCCGGCTCACCGCCGACGGCCAGGTCCGCACCTGCCTCTTCGCCCGCGAGGAGACCGACCTGCGCGGCGCCCTGCGCGGCGGCGGCTCCGACGCGGAGATCGCGGAGCTGTGGCGGGCCGCCATGTGGGGCAAGAAGGCCGGCGCGGGGATCGACGACCCCGGCTTCCTCCAGCCCGACCGCCCGATGTCGGCCATCGGCGGCTGACCGGTCCGGGCCGCCGGGCCCCTGCCGGGCCCGGAACCCGCGCCCCCGTCCGGCCGTCCGGGGGAGGCCGCCTCCGGGCCCGCGCCCCGGCTACGGCCGCGGGGCCGCGTCCTCCCCGTGCCAGTCGGCGAGCGGCACCACGTCCTTGAGGAAGCCCCGGACGCCCAGGAACTGCGACAGGTGCTCGCGGTGCTCCCCGCAGGCCAGCCACGTCTTGCGGCGGTCCGGGGTGTGCAGCTTCGGGTTGTTCCAGGCCAGCACCCACACCGCCTCCGCCCGGCAGCCCTTGGCCGAGCAGACCGGGGCGCCGTCCGCGGTCCCTGCCGCCGACGGGGCGGTTCCGAGGAGGGACGGGGGCTGCTGCGGGGTGCTCATCGGGCGCTTCCTGACGGTGCCGGGGGAGGGAGGGGGCGTGCCGCCAGTCTGCCATCCGCTCCGCCCGCCCGGGGCCGAGGGGCCGGTGCGCCGGTCCGCGTCCGCCCGGGCCCCCGGACCCCACCGCCCCTGACCGGCGCGTACGGGCGGTCGTGCCGCACCGGGGAGCACCGGGCCCGGACATGGCGACGCCGGGCAGCCACGGGGGGAGCTGCCCGGCGTCGGTCCATCGCTCCGACGGGGGATGCGGAGCGTGTGAGCAGTATGGCACGCGCGGCACCCGCCGGAACCGCGGAACCCCCCGATTGATTTGAGCTTCTCCTGAGGTTTCCCATGCGGTGCCCTTCCGGGCAGAACGGGCCGCCGGACCGGGCAGGTGCTCAGTCCTGCCCGCGCCGGGTCTCCCGGCGCACCTCCTCGGCCTCGCCGACCAGCGTCACCGGCTCCCGGGGCTGCTCCGCGTCCTGCTCCCCGGCGGCCTCGGGGGCCCCGAGCATCGGCCTCGGCTGCGCCCCGACGAAGCTGTCGGGCAGCCCGGGGGCGTTCTCCCGCCCGGCGTTGGCGATCACCACCGCGACGTACGGCAGGAGTGCGCCGCCCACCAGGGCCACCCACGCCAGCGGGCGCTCCACGTTCCACAGCACCACCGCGAGGATCACGCACAGCGTGCGGATCGACATGGAGATGATGTAGCGGCGCTGCCGCCCCCGCACGTCCTCGCTGAGCCCGGTCCGTGCCCCGGTGATCCGGATGGCCTCGCCGTGCCCGCTGCTCTTGCCCATCACCCTCGCCACCCCATCTCCACGCCGGACCTCCGGGATCGCCGGGCCTCCGGTGTCGTCGGGTCCCCTACAACGGTACGCCGCGTTCCGGACGGGGACGACGGCCCCCCGGCGCGGTTGCGACATCCGGGGAGTAGGAGTTCGGCGCGAGGGCAGATGCCGGATGCACCCGGCAGGGGTCCGGGTCAGCAGCGAGAGGGAGAGAGAGCGCATGTCCTTCGTATGGGCCATCATCGCGGGCCTCATCATCGGTGTCATCGCCAAGCTCGTCCTGCCCGGCCGGCAGCCGATCCCGATCTGGCTGACCATCATCCTCGGCATCGTCGGCGCCCTGGTGGGCAACGCCCTCGCCACCGCCTTCGGCGTCCGCGACACCGGCGGCTTCGACTGGATCCGCCACATCCTCCAGGTCGGCGTCGCCGCCCTGCTGATCGCCGTCGTCACCCCCATGTGGGGCCGTCGGCGGGTGTGACCGCCCGGACCGCAGCGCTCCACAGCGGTCCACAGCGGTGCGGCCGGGCGGATCTCCGCCCGGCCGCACCGCTGTGCGCGGGCCCGTGCCGCAGCTGCGGCACGGGCCCGCGCCGTCCCCGGCCGCCCTGTCCTCCCCGGCCGCCCCGCCGTCCTCAGCCGGGGGAGAGGTACTGCGGCGGGACCGCCGCCGCCAGCCACACCCCGTTGGCGCTCACCCGGAAGACGTGGCCGGCGGCGGCCATCGCCGCCGCGTCCACCACCAGCACCACCGGCCTGCCGCGCCGGGAGCCGACCCGGACCGCGGTCGCCCGGTCGGCCGACAGGTGCACGTCCTGCCGGGACATGGGGCGCAGCCCCTCCCGGAGGACCGCCCCCAGGGTGCGCCCGGTGGTCCCGTGGTAGAGCACCGGCGGCGGGTCGGCGGGCGGCAGCCCGAGGTCCACCGCGACCGAGTGCCCCTGGCTGGCCCGGATGCGCAGGCCGTCCTCCGAGTAGGCGAAGCGGCGCTTGTCGTTGGAGGCCACGACGTGGTCGAGCTGATCCCGGGTGAGCGGCCGCCCGTGCCGGGCGAGGGCGGCCAGCAGCACCTCGACCTCCACCCACCCGGCGGGGTCCAGCTCGACGCCGGCCGCCGCCGGGTCGTGCCGCAGCACCCTGCTCAGGAACTTCGACGCCCTGACCGTGGTCCGCTCGTCCACGCCGTTTCCCCCTCGTCCTCTCCGCCCGCGCCGCTCGCCCGTCCCCCTCGGTGCCGGGCCCCTCAGGATGCCTGGCTGACCGAGCTCATGTTGAAGTCGCGCACCCGCAGCGGCGGCATGGCGGCCCGGGTGAACCAGTCGCCCCACTCGCGCGGCAGGCACCGCTCGGTGCGGCCCGCCTCGGCGACCCGGCCCAGCAGGTCCACCGGCGACTCGTTGAACCGGAAGTTGTTCACCGCGCCGACCACCTCGCCGCCCTCCACCAGGTACACGCCGTCCCGGGTGAGGCCGGTGAGCAGCAGCGTCGCCGGGTCCACCTCGCGGATGTACCACAGGCAGGTGAGCAGCAGCCCGCGCTCGGTGCGGGCGGCCATCTCCTCCAGCGTCGGCCCGTCGGCCCCGCCGCCCGCCTCCAGCACGAGGTTGTCCACGGAGGGGGCCACCGGGAGGCCGGTCAGCCCGGCCGTGTGGCGGGTCGTCAGCAGGTTCGCCAGCTCCCCGTCGCGGATCCAGTCGGTCGCCGCGAGCGGCAGCCCGTTGTCGAACGCCGACTGGTTGCCGCCGGAGGAGTGCGCGACCACGAACGGCGCCGCCTCCAGGCCCGGCTCCGCCGGGTCCGACCGCAGCGTCAGCGGCAGCGCCGACAGCCGTTCGCCCACCCGGGTGCCGCCGCCGGGCCGGCTGAAGACGGTGCGGCCCTCGGCCGCGTCCCGCCCGCCGAGCGACCAGCCCAGGTAGACCATCAGGTCGGCGACGGCCGACGGGGGCAGCAGCGTCTCGTACCGCCCGGCGGGCAGGTCGATCCGCCGCTTGCCCCACTCCAGGCGCCGCCGGAGGTCCTCCTCCATGGCGCCCGGGTCGACGTCGCGGAAGTCCCGGGTGGCCGCGCCCGCCCAGGCGGAGCCCGACAGGTCGGCGGTCTTGGCGTTCAGCTCCACGGTGCCGGTCGGCTGGTCGTGGCGCAGCCGCAGGCCGGTGGAGGTCCCCAGGTAGGTGGAGGCCATCTCGTGCCGGGCGAACCCGTACAGCAGCCGCCCGCCGTCGCGGCAGCGGGCGAACGCCTCGCCGAGCGCGGGCGCGAAGTCGCCGAAGACGCCGATGCCGGTCTCCGCGGGGGCCTCGGTGAAGGCCGCGTCGGTGCGGCCGCCCGCGACCAGCGGCTGCGCGTCCTCGGCCGGGCCCGCCTCGCGGGCGGCGGCCTCGGCGGCCCGGACCAGCGCCTCCAGCTCGTCGGCGGTCACCGCCTCCCGGGAGACCACGCCGGAGGCGGTGCCCTCGGCGCCGTCCACGGTGGCGATCACGGTGAGGGTGCGGCTGCGGGTGACGCCGTTGGTGGTGAGCGCGTTGCCCGCCCAGCGCAGGTTGGCGGAGGACTCCTCGTCGGCGATGACGACGCAGCCGTCGGCGCGGGAGAGCTCCAGCGCCCGCTCGACGACCTCGTGCGGCGCGGTGCCGTGGGTGGACTGCATCAGCGACCCGCCTCCTGCTGGGTGTTGAGCACGTTGACGTTGCGGAAGAGCGCCGACGGGCAGCCGTGGCTGACCGCGGCCGTCTGGCCCGGCTGGGCCTTGCCGCAGTTGAAGGCGCCGCCGAGGACGTAGGTCTGCGGGCCGCCGACGGCCTCCATGGACCCCCAGAAGTCGGTGGTCGTCGCCTGGTAGGCCACGTCCTTGACCTGGCCCGCGAGCCGCCCGTTCCGGATGCGGTAGAACCGCTGGCCGGTGAACTGGAAGTTGTAGCGCTGCATGTCGATCGACCACGAGCGGTCGCCGACGACGTAGACGCCGTCCTCCACCGCGGCGATCAGCCCCTCGGTGTCCGGGCCGTCCGCCGCGGGCTGCAGCGAGACGTTGGCCATCCGCTGCACCGGCACGTGCGAGGGCGAGTCGGCGAAGGCGCAGCCGTTGGACCGGCCCATGCCCTTGAGCCGGGCCATGCGGCGGTCCAGCTGGTAGCCGACGAGCACGCCGTCCTTCACCAGGTCCCAGGACTGCGTCTCCACGCCCTCGTCGTCCCAGCCGATGGTGGCCAGGCCGTGCTCGGCGGTGCGGTCGCCGGTGACGTGCATGACCTCGGAGCCGTACCGCAGGCTCCCCAGCCGGTCGAAGGTCGCGAAGGAGGTGCCCGCGTACGCGGCCTCGTAGCCCAGCGCCCGGTCCAGCTCGGTGGCGTGGCCGATCGACTCGTGGATGGTCAGCCACAGGTTGGAGGGGTCGACCACCAGGTCGTAGCGCCCGGCCTCCACGCTCGGCGCCCTCATCTTCTCGGCCAGCAGCCCCGGGATCTCCGCGAGCTCGCGGTCCCAGTCCCAGCCGGTGCCGCGCAGGTACTCCCAGCCGCGCCCGGCCGGCGGCGCCAGGGTGCGCATCGAGTCGAACGCGCCCGTCCGCTCGTCCACCGCCACGGCCTCCAGCTCCGGGTGCAGCCGGACGCGCTGCTGGGTGGTGACCGTGCCCGCGGTGTCCGCGTAGAACTTGTTCTCCTGGACGGTCAGCAGCGACGCGTCCACGTGGGAGACCCCGTCCGCCGCCAGCAGCCGCCGGCTCCAGTCGGCGAGCAGCGCGGTCTTCTCCGCGTCCGGCACCTCGAAGGGGTCGACCTCGTACGAGGAGACCCACACCCCGTCCCGGTGCACCGGCTCCTCGGCCAGCTCCACCGGGTCGCCGCCGCCCGCCGCCGCGCCGATCCGCGCCGACAGCCGGGCCACCTCCACCGCCTGCTCCGCCACCCGGGCCGCGGCCGCGGGCGTCAGGTCCACCCCGGCCGCGAAGCCCCAGGCGCCGTCCAGCACCACCCGCACGGCGAAGCCGAGCTGGAGGCTGTCCGACGACCCCGCCGGGCGGGCGTCGCGCAGTCTCCAGGAGGCGTTGCGGATCCGCTCCAGGCGGAAGTCGGCGTGGCTCGCGCCCAGCTCCGACGCCCGGCTCAGGGCGGCGTCCGCGAGGGAGCGCAGCGGAAGGGCGAGGAAGAGCGGGTCGACGGCCCGCTCGCGGGCCGTGGGGGGTGTCTCCGGCATGGGGCTCCCTGTCCGGGTCGGTGGTGTCCGGGCCGACGGTGTCGCGCCGCCGCCCCGGGGTGCGCCCGGACGGCGGCGTGCGGGCGCCCCGGCACAGGAGCGCCCGCACGGCATCATCGCGTGTCCACCCGTTTGCTGCCAGCGTGTTTCCCGGCGCGCCGCCGCGGCCCCGTCCGTGCACGGACCGAGGTCCGCCCCCGCGCCGCCGGACCCGGCCCCGGCCCCGGCGGTCCGGGGCGGGGGAGCGCCGTCAGCCGGCGCGGCGCCTGCGCCAGGCCGCCGCCAGGACGCACACCACCGTCAGCTCGGCCGCGGCGAACGCCACGGCCCCGAAGGCGGTCATCGCCCGGTCGTGCCCGGCGACGCCGACCGAGAACAGCGCCACCCCCAGCAGGAACGCCAGCCCCGCCCCGATCACGACCGTGCCCAGCCAGACGTCCCGGGCGGCCGCCCGGACCCTGCTGCGGCGGTCGCCGAAGGAGGCCAGCAGGCGCGCCAGCACCGGGTCGCGCTCGCTCAGGTGCCGCTCGATGTCGGCGAGGACCCGCCTGTCGTGCATGGAGAGACCCATGGGCCACCTCCCTGTTCGGCGCCGTGTGCGGCCCCGTCGCAGGCCCTCCGAGGAACCGGCGGCGGCTCTCGTGCCGCACCCCTCCTCCATCGTCCCACGGTCCGTCCCGCCGGGCCCGTCAGGACCTCCCGTCCGCCCGGCCCGCCCGGCCCGCCTGCCCCTCCCGTCCCGCCCGTCCCGCCCGTCCCCTCAGTCCGCCTCGGGGGAGCCGGTGATCCGCAGCTTCCGCTGGACCCGCTGGTAGAAGGTGGTCCGGCCGAGCCGCACCACCCGCGAGGCCCCCGGCAGCACGGTGACGCCGACGCTGTCGCCGGGCCCCACCCGCCCCACCACGCGCCCGTCGGCCTCCACGGCGAGCTCCCCGCTGCGCGGCAGCACGTCCAGCTCCAGCTTCTCGCCGCCCGACAGGTACAGGGCCCGGTTGAACGCCGAGTGCGGTGCCACCGGCGTCACCAGCACCCCCTCGGCGCCGGGCGAGACGATCGGCCCGCCCGCCGAGAAGCTGTACGCCGTCGAACCGGTGGGCGTCGCCACGATCACCGCGTCCGCCGCGTAGCTCACGAAGGCGTGCCCGTCGACCCGGATGCCGACCGCCGCCGAGCGGTCCCCGGGCACCCGCACCAGGGCGATGTCGTTGAAGGCCAGCTCCTCGCATCCGCCGCCGACCGCCCGGACGCCCGAGCGCTCCTCCACGGTGAAGCGGCGCTCGTCGATCGCGCACAGCGCCTCCGGCACCTCCGGGATGTCCACCTCCGCGAGGAAGCCCAGCCGGCCGACGTTGACGCCCAGGACCGGCGTGCCGACGCCCGCCGCCAGCCGCATCGCCCGCAGCATGGTGCCGTCCCCGCCCAGGCTGAGCACCAGGTCCGCCCGCCGGACGAGCTGCCCGGCCTCCACGGCCACCGCCGCCCCGTCCAGCCGCGCCGCCTCCCCGGGCGAGGCCAGGACCGTCCCGCCGCGCGACCGGGTCCACTCCACGATCGTCGCGACCGTCTCCGCGCACTCCCGCTCCGGGTGCAGTACCAGGCCCACCGTGTTGACCAGTCCCATGCCGCCGGCTCCCGCGCTCGCTCCGACCCGTCCACCCTCCAGTCACGCACACCCGGCCCCCGGCCACAAGGCGCCCCCGCGGGCGCCGGGGTCCGCCGGCCGGGCCCCGCGGCGGGCGGCGCGCGGTAGCGTGGTCCGCCGGAGGCGGATTCCTGCCGAACACGCCCCGCACGCAACGCCGTTGACGTCCGGGACCGGGCCGAGGTGCGGAGGTGCGGATGACGGGGCGGGAGCTGTCGCCGGCGGACCACACCAGGAAGGAGGTCCGCGAGGTCCTCCAGCGGCTCGTCTGCGACCGGGGGTGGACGCTGCGCAGGGGCGGGCACTGGGGCGTCCTGCACTGCTCCTGCAGTCCGCTCTGCACCCGGGTCCTGGTGCCGGGGACGCCCCGGAGCGCGAGCACCGCGGCCCGCCGGATCGCGCAGGCCGCGGCCCGCTGCCCGAAGCCCGAGGACGACCCCAGCCGTCCCCCGAGAGGCGGCGTTGTCGTTTGACAACGGCGGGCCGCTGGGCGAAGCTGCGGCGGGGGACGGCGGACCCCGGTGCCCCGGTCCGGGCGGCACCGTCCGGGAGAGCGGGGCGTATGGAGTTCGAGTTCACCTTCGTCGTCGACGGCGTCACGCCGGACGACGAGGCGGCCGCGACGATCCTCGTCGAGCGGTTCGACGGGCTGCTCGCCGAGCACCGCGGCCGGTGCCTGCTCACCGTCTCCGCCGAGGCCGGCACCGCCCTGGAGGCCGCGCACGCCCTCGTGACCGGTCTGCGCCGCGCCCTGCCCGGCCTGCGCGTGCTGCGGCTCGACCCCGAGCTCGTCGGAATCTCCGACATCGCGGAGCGCTGCGGGCGCAGCCGCCAGAACGTCGCCCAGTGGGTCGCCGGGGAGCGCCGGGCCGCGGCCGAGGCGCCCTTCCCCGAGCCCGAGGGCACGGCCGGGCACTCCCTCGTCTGGCGCTGGGCCGAGGTCAACGCCTGGCTGGCGCGGGTCGGCGCCGACGACGGCATGGTGCGCGCCAGCCGCGACGAGGCGCTGCTCATCGACCTCTCGCTGCGGTTCTGGCAGGAGCCGGAGGGCCCGCACGCGGCGCCCGGGCAGACCCTGGAGATCACCGTGGTCGCGGACGGCGACGAGCACCGCGAGGACCGCGAGTACGTCCGCACCCACCTGGACCGGATGATCGCCGAACGGCCTGAGGTGCTGAGCCACCTCGCGGGGCTGCCCCGGGGCGACGCCGGCCGGCTCGTCGTCGTCTGCGCGGTGCCCTTCGACCGGCTGGACAGCGTGGTGCGGCTGCTCGGCCCGCACACCGCCTCCGGCGCCCTGGCCGTGCGCACGGGCGACTCCGAGCTCCACCTCACCGCGCTCTCGGCCGTCCCGCTCCCGGGCACCGTGCCGATCGACCGGCTCGGCCTCGGCGAGGGGGCCACCGTCGCCGACCTGGTCCTGCTCCAGCGCAACGGGTCGGTCGCCCCGCCCACCTCGCTGGCCCTGCCCGTCGGCTGACCGGCCGCTGCCGCGGGGCGCCCGGCACGCGCCGTCGGCCGGTCCGGGGGCGGAGGGGAGGGTCCGGGCGGAGGAGGCTCCGGCGGCGCGGGTCCGGGCGGCGGACGGCCCGGGCGGCGGGCTCAGGCGGCGGCCGGTACGGGGAGGGGGCCGTCGGGGAGGGGCTGCTCGGTCCAGATGACCTTGCCGCGGGGGGTGTAGCGGGTGCCCCAGCGCTGGGTCAGGCGGGCCACCAGGAAGAGCCCGCGGCCGCCCTCGTCGCCGGAGTCGGCCCGGCGCAGCCGGGGGGAGGTGCTGCTCCCGTCGGCGACCTCGCAGACCAGGGCGCTGTCGCGGAGCAGCCGCAGCCGGATGGGCCCGGTGGCGTGGCGGATGGCGTTGGTGACCAGTTCGCTGAGGACCAGCTCGGTGGTGAAGGCGAGGTCGTCCAGCCCCCACGCGGCGAGCTGCCGCAGCGCCGTGGCCCGCATGGCGGAGACCGCGGCCGGGGCGGCCGGGATCTCCCACTCGGCGACCTGCGCCGGCCCGAAGGCGCGGGTGCGGGCGACGAGCAGCGCGACGTCGTCGTGCGGGTCGGTGGCGGGCAGGGCGTCGAGCACCGCGTCCCTGGTCTGCCGGGCGGTGGGGCCGGCGTGGCGCAGCGCCCCGCGCAGCCGCTCCAGCCCGAGGACGGGGTCGTGTGCGCCGCCCTGCAGCAGGCCGTCGGTGTAGAGGACCAGCCGGCTCCCCTCGGGCAGGTCCAGCTCGGCGGTCTCGAAGGGCATCCCGCCCAGGCCGAGCGGTGGCCCGGCGGGGAGCTCGGGGAAGTCGACCGTGCCGTCGGGGGCCACCAGCGCGGGGAGGGGGTGGCCGGCGCGGGCCAGGGTGCAGCGCCGCGCGACCGGGTCGTAGACCGCGTACAGGCAGGTCGCGCCGATGACGCCGTCGCCCCCGCCGCCCCCGTCGCCGCCCCCCGCCTCCTCATCGAGGCGGCCGACCAGGTCGTCGAGGTGGGTGAGGAGCTCGTCGGGCGGCAGGTCGAGGGCGGAGAAGTTGTGGACGGCGGTGCGCAGCCGGCCCATGGTGGCGGCGGCGTGCAGGCCGTGCCCGACGACGTCGCCGACGACCAGGGCCACCCGGCCGCCGGACAGCGGGATCGTGTCGAACCAGTCCCCGCCGACGGCGGCGTGGGAGGGCAGGTAGGAGTGGGCGACCTCCACGGCGTTGTGCCCGGGGAGCCGGTGCGGCAGCAGGCTGTGCTGCAGGGCCAGGGCGGTGGCGTGCTCCCGGGTGTACCGGCGGGCGTTGTCGATGCAGACGGCGGCACGCGCCACGAACTCCTCGGCCAGGGAGAGGTCGTCGTCCTCGAAGGGCTCGGGCCTGCGGAGCCGGTAGAAGCTCGCCACGCCCAGCACCACGCCGCGGGCGCGCAGCGGGACGGACATCAGGGAGTGCACCCCGAACCCCAGGATCCGCCCCGACTCCTCGGGGCGCTGGGCGGTCCACCCGGAGGACTCGGCCAGCCGGGGCTCCAGCACCGCCCGCCGTCCGGTGTAGGCGCGCGCCTGCGGGCTGTCGGGGATGAACCGCACCAGCTCGCCGACGGCGTAGAAGGGGCAGTCGCCGGCGAGGCCGACCGCCGCCGTGCGGCGCAGCTCGGCGTCCGGTCCGGCCGGAGCGGGCTCCTCGCCCTCCAGGACGCAGTCCGGCAGGTCCACCGTGACGTGGTCGGCGAGGCCCGGCACGGCGACCCGGGCCAGCTCCTCGGCGGTGCGCCGCAGGTCGAGGGTGGTGCCGATGCGCACCCCGGCCTCGTACAGCAGGTCCAGCCGCCGGCGGGCGGCGACGGCGAGGCTGCCGACCCCGGGCTCGCCCACGAGCAGCAGCCACCGGCCGGCCGCACCGCCGGTGCCCGTGCCGTCCGTCCCCGTGCCGTCCGTCGCCGTGCCGTCCGTGGCCGCACCGCCCGTGCCCGTACTGCCCGTGCCCGTGCGGGTGACCGCCCCGCCCGTGCCGGGGGTCCCACCGCGGCCCCCGGAGCCGTTCGCGGAGCTGTTCGCAGCGCCGCCCGCGACCGCCGGTCCGGTCCCCGCGGCCGGGGCGGGGGAGACGCTGGCCTCCACGGCCACGCCCGCGATCCCGCCGGGGCCGCTCACCGGCCGGGAGTACAGCACGGCCGCGCCGCCGCCCGTGAGCGGCACCTCGACCGCCCCCCGCCCGGGCGCCGAGATCAGCCGGGTGGCCTGCTCGCGGAGCCGTACCAGGTCCCCGGAGCCGACCGCCGCGTCCGGGGTGAGGAGCGTCGCGGGCCCGGGGTCCGCCGGCCGTACGCGGCTCCCGGCCCGGGCGTACGCCCGCAGCAGGGCCTCCTCCCGCTCCCGGTACCGGGCGAGCAGCCGGCCCTCGATGTCGGCCGCGATCCGGCGGACGAGCACCTCCATCTGCGGGTTGGCGTCGTCCTGCCGGCAGGTGATGTCCACGGCGCCCTCGATGCGGCCGCTGACGGGGTCGCGGATCGGGGCGGCCGCGCAGGCGTACGGGCGCAGCCGCTCGGCGAAGTGCTCCGCGCCCAGCACCAGGCACGGCCGCCGCTCCACGAGGGCGGTGCCGCAGGCGTTGGTGCCGACGTCGGACTCGGCGTAGCTGAAGCCCGGTACGACCAGCAGGTCCTCGAGGACCGCGCGCAGGGAGGGGTCGCCCACCCGGCAGTGCAGCACGGTGGCGTCCGCGTCGGTGAGGGCCACCGCCACACGGCTGTCGGCGATGGTCGACTCGAAGCGGTCCAGGACGGGCGCGGCCGCGCGCAGCAGCCGCTCGGCGGCCGCCGGGTCGCCGCGGAAGGGGAGTTCGGACCAGTCGGGCAGGAGGCCAAGGGAGCGGCACCGGCGCCAGGATTCGAGGATCGGGGGGCGAACGTACGTCGTCAGGGGCTCTCCGGCGAGGAACCTGTCGTAGGTGTCGACGGTGAGCCGGGCGGTACCCCCCAGGACGTCCGCCATCCGGATCACTTCCCTCAGGGCGGATCGGGCCGTGTGCAGCAGGCCATCTTCAGGATAGGCCATAGGGGGACAAGTCCCCCTGCCGGGCCACCCCTGCCGGGCCACCCCTGTCGTGCCGCCTCCACGCGTGCCGTCCGACCCGTGCCGTCCGACCCGTGCCGGCCGCGGCCGGGCGGGCGCACCCCCGGCCCCCGCTCCCGCACCGCGCGGTGGAGGGCCGGTCCGGCCCGGGGCCGGTTTTCCGGTTGGCGGACGGTCCGCGGTCGGGCAGACTGCCCGGCGATGGACATGATCGTTGACACGGCGGGCGGGCGGGTGCGCGGGTTCGAGGCCGCCGAGGGGGTGGCGGCCTGGCTCGGCGTGCCGTACGCCGCGCCGCCCTTCGGGGAGGCGCGGTTCCGGGAGCCGCAGCCGGCCGAGCCCTGGCACGGCGTCCGGGACTGCCTGCGGTTCGGTCCGACCGCCCCCCAGTCCGCCGAGCTGCCCGGCATGCCCCCCTGGTCGCCCGGCGACCAGGACGTGCTCACCCTCAACGTGTGGGCCCCCCTCGTCCGTGAAGGGGACGTCCGTGAGGGCGGCGCCCGTGGAGGCGGCGTCCGGGGCGGGGAGCGGCGGGGCGGTGCGCTGCCGGTCCTGATGTGGATCCACGGCGGCGCGTACACCTTCGGCTCCTCCTCGCAGCCCGACCACGACGGCACCGCCCTCGCCCGCGCCGGGCTGGTCGTGGTGACCTGCAACTACCGGGTGGGCTTCGAGGGGTTCGGCCACGTCCCCGGGCACCCGCACAACCGCGGGCTGCTCGACCAGGCCGCGGCGCTGCGCTGGGTCCGCGACAACGCCGCCTCCTTCGGCGGCGACCCGGGGAACGTCACCGTGGCCGGGCAGTCCGCCGGCGGCGGCGCGGTGCTCTGCCTGACCGTGATGGAGCAGGCCCGCGGCCTGTTCCGCCGCGCGGTCGCGCACAGCGTCCCCGACAGCTACGAGCCCGTCGCGACCGCCGCCGCCGTCACCGCGCGGATCGCCGCGGCGGCCGGGGTGGCGCCCACCGCCGAGGGCCTCCGCTCCGCACCGCCCGAGGCCCTGGTCGCGGCCGCCGACCGGGTCGCCGCCCACCGGGACCGGACCCCGGACGGCGCCCAGGACGGCGCACCGGACGGCGTACCCGGCCCGGAACGCACCGACGTGCTCTTCGGCCCGGTCGTGGACGGGGACGTCCTGCCCGCCGCGCCCCTCGACGCGCCCCCCGACCCGGCCCTGGACCTGCTGCTCTGCCACACCACCGAGGAGTGGTGGCTCTTCGACGCGGTGGGGCAGGCCCTCCCGGCCGCCACGGAGGCGGACCTCGCCGCGACGGCGGCGGCGCTCGGCCTCCCCCGGGAACTCGCCGACGGGTACCGGGCGCTGATGCCGGACGCCCCGGTCGCCGACGTCTCCCTGGCCCTCACCGGCGACGCGGTCTTCTCCGAGCACACCTGCCGCCTCGCCGAGCACCACGCCCGGGGCGGCGGCCGGGCGTACCTCGCCCGCTTCGACCGGCGCCGCGACACCCCCCGCGGGCGGGTCCGGGCCTGGCACGCCGCCGACGTGCCGTTCGCCTTCGGCACCCTGGACCGGCCCGAGCTCGCCTTCCTGGTCGGCGGCCCGCCCGACGACGCCGACCGGGCGCTCTCCGACCGCATGGTGCGGTCCTGGGCGGCCTTCGCCGCCGACGGCGACCCCGGCTGGCCGCCGCTGACCGCCGACGGAGGACCCGTGCACGTCTGGTCCGTACCGCAGGACGCCCTCGTCCCCGGCGCCGGGACGCCCGTGCGGGCCCTGTGGCGGACGGCCGTCCCCGGCCCGACCCGCTCCTCGCGCCTGCCGGACCCGCAGGGCTGACCGGACCCGCAGAACCAACCGGACCGGGGGCCGACCGGACCGGGCGCGGCCGGGCCGCAGCGGACCCGGCAGCCCGACGGCCCCGCCGCCCGGCGCCCCCCGCGCCCCGGCGGTCCGCAGGTCTCAGCTGCCCGCGCCGCCCCCGGCCGTGCGGACGGCCCAGCCGGTCACCAGCGCGGTCACCCGCGGGTCCAGCGGCAGGCGTGCCTCCCGCCGGTAGGCGCGCAGCGACGGCGGGCCGGACCGGGCGCGCAGGGTGTGGGTGACGTCGGGGAGCCGGCGGGTCTCCACCGGCCCCCGCACCAGTCCGGCGATCACCGCGAGGTCGTCCGGGTCCACCTGGAGGTCCTTCTCCCCGGTGACCGCGAGCACCGGCACGCGGACCCGGGCCAGGTCCGCCGCCGGACCGTACGCCAGGTACTCGCGCACCCAGCGGGCGTTGAGGCGGACCCCGCCGATCCGGGCCGTGTCGCCGGTGGTGGCCCTCACCCGTGCGTGGTTGGCCGCGACCCTGGCCTCCAGGTCCGTCCGCAGGAGCCGCAGGACCGCCCGCACCGGGGCGGGCAGTGTCGGCGCGATCCGCCGGGCCTGCCACCGCAGCACCTCCTCGCCCGGCCGGGCCGCCCCGCAGAGCAGGCCGAGGCCCGCCACGTCCGCGCCGCGGCCGGCGAGCGCCGTCGCCAGGACGGCGCCCTCGCTGTGGCCGAGCAGCAGCAGCCGTCCGGCGTCCGCCTCCCCGCGGGCGGCCAGGGCGGCGAGGGCGGCCTGCGCGTCGTCGACGTTGTCGTACAGCCCGGCGCGGCGCCAGTCCCCGGGGCCGGCGCCCACGCCCCGCTTGTCGTAGCGGAGCGAGGCCAGGCCGGCGCCGGCCAGGGCGTGCGCGAGCAGGCGGGTCACGCCGAGCGGCATCCGGCGGTGGTCGGAGTCGCGGTCGACCGGCCCCGAGCCGGGCAGCAGCAGGACGGCCGGGTGAGGTCCGGGGCCGTCGGGGAGGGCGAGCGTGCCGGAGAGCCGCCGGCCGCCGCAGGCGAAGGGGAGCGGGAGCTCGCGCACCCCCGTCACCGGCCGAGGGCGGCCGCGAGGGCCGCCGCGTCGTCGGTGCCGAGCAGCAGCTCGTCCCAGGGCTGCCCGGTGAGCCGCACCCGCAGGGCGGGCTGCCCGCGCCGGACGGAGACCAGGGCCTTGCGGCCGCGGCCGCGCCAGGTCCCCAGCCTGCGCACGCCGGGCACCCCGAGCCCCGGGGCCCGCAGCCCGCGGGCCGCCGCGAGGCTGTCGGCCGCGGGCACGGCCTCCGCGCCGGCGACGGCGGCCGGCGGCACGCGCACGTCGCGTACCAGGCCGAGGGCCTTCTCCCACGCGGTGAAGCGGACGTCGAGCCCGGTTGCGGTGAGGCGCACGGTGGTCATGGATCGATTCTTATCATTATCGAGAATGAAGTCAATTGTGAGAGCATGGGACCCGGAGGTGGACGAGACGATGGCTTCGGCGGACCTTCTGCTGCACCCGGTGCGGCTCCGCATCGTCCAGGCGCTGCTCGGCGGCAGGGAGATGACCACGGCCGACATCCGGGCGGAGGTCACGGGCGTGCCCCCGGCGACGCTCTACCGGCAGATCGCCGCGCTCGCCGACGGCGGCGTGCTGGAGGTGGCCGCCGCGCGGAAGGTGCGGGGCGCCGTCGAGCGGACCTACCGGCTGCGCACCGAGGCCGCGTCCGTCGGCCCCGAGGAGGCCGCCGGGATGACCCGCGAGACGCACGCGCGGGCCTTCCTCACCTTCGTCTCCGGCCTCCTCGCCGACTTCGACCGCTACCTCGCCGCCGCCGGGCCCGAGCCCGGCGCCGAACCCGGCGCCGCCGGTGTCGACCTCGCCCGCGACATGGCCGGCTACCGCCAGGCGGCGCTGTACCTCACCGACGAGGAGCTGGCGGACCTCCTCGCCGACCTGCGCGCCGTCCTGGAGCCCCGGCTGGCCCTGCGGCCGGGCGGCGACCGGGTCCGACGCCTGCTCACCACCGTCCTCATGCCCGCCCCCGAGGGGCCCCGGC
This sequence comes from Streptomyces sp. NPDC001380, assembly GCF_042895785.1. Taxonomy (NCBI): domain Bacteria; kingdom Bacillati; phylum Actinomycetota; class Actinomycetes; order Kitasatosporales; family Streptomycetaceae; genus Streptomyces; species Streptomyces sp. NPDC001380. The sequence continues at coordinate 259,334 of NZ_JBIAWP010000005.1, forward strand.
CGCGCTGACGGCCCCCCCGCCGGAGCCCCGCCGCCGCTGCCCGGACTGTGGGGAACCCACAGTTCGACGCCGTACGAGCTGTGGGAGGCGGAGGCACGTGAGGCCCCGGCGGCCGGATAGCGTCACAATGCGCGCCCTCGCCGCGCCCGTCCCGCCGCCTCGGGGGGACACCCGGCCGGGGCATCCGGCCGGTCCGCCCGGCCGGCCCCGTACGACCAGGAAAGCCCCGTACGACCAGGAAAGAGGTGGACCGTTGAGCCGCTCGGTTCTCGTCACCGGAGGAAACCGGGGCATCGGCCTCGCGATCGCCCTAGCCTTCGCGGAGGCCGGCGACAAGGTCGCCGTCACCAGCCGGTCCGGTGAGGTCCCCGAGGCGCTCGCCGGGTACGACGTGCTCGCCGTGAAGTGCGACATCACCGACTCCCGGCAGGTCGAGGACGCCTTCAAGGAGATCGAGGAGAGGCACGGCCGGGTCGAGGTGCTGGTCGCCAACGCCGGCATCACCCGGGACACCCTGCTGCTGCGCATGTCGGAGGAGGACTTCACCTCCGTCCTGGACACCAACCTCACCGGCACCTTCCGCGTCGTCAAGCACGCGGCCAAGGGCATGCTGCGCCTGCGGAAGGGGCGGATCGTCCTGATCTCCTCCGTCGTCGGCCTGCTGGGCTCCCCGGGCCAGGCCAACTACGCCGCCTCCAAGGCCGGACTGGTCGGCTTCGCCCGCTCCCTCGCGCGCGAGCTGGGCTCGCGCAACATCACCGTCAACGTCGTCGCCCCGGGCTTCGTCGACACCGACATGACCGCGGTGCTCGACGAGGAGCGCCGCGCGGAGATCCTCGCGGGCGTGCCCCTCGGCCGCTACGCCGCGCCCGCCGAGATCGCCTCCGCGGTGCGCTTCCTCTCCTCGGACGACGCCGCGTACATCACCGGAGCCGTCGTTCCCGTCGACGGCGGATTGGGCATGGGTCACTGATCACCATGAGCGGACTTCTCAACGGCAAGCGGATCCTGGTCACGGGCGTCCTGCTCGAGTCCTCCATCGCCTTCCACACGGCCAGGCTGGCGCAGGAGCAGGGCGCGGAGATCGTCCTCACCGGCTTCGGCCGGATGAGCCTGGTCGAGCGGATCGCCAACCGGCTGCCCAAGCCGGCCCCCGTGATCGAGCTCGACGTGCAGAACACCGAGCAGCTGGACAGCCTCGCGGACCGGGTGCGCGAGCACCTGCCCTCCCTCGACGGCGTGGTGCACTCCATCGGCTTCGCGCCGCAGGACGCACTGGGCGGCAACTTCCTGAACACCCCGTGGGAGTCGGTCGGCACCGCCGTCCACGTCTCGGCGTACTCGCTGAAGTCGCTCACCATGGCCTGCCTGCCGCTCATGGAGAACGGCGGCTCGGTGGTGGGCATGGACTTCGACGCCACCGTCGCCTGGCCGCAGTACGACTGGATGGGCGTCGCCAAGGCCGCCCTGGAGTCGACCTCCCGCTACCTGGCGCGCGACCTGGGCGAGCGCAACGTCCGGGTGAACCTCGTCTCGGCCGGCCCCATCAAGTCGATGGCCGCCAAGTCGATCCCCGGCTTCGAGGAGCTGGCCTCCGTCTGGGAGACCCGCGCCCCCCTCTCCTGGGACCTCAGCGACCCGGAGCCCGCCGCGCGCGGCGTCGTGGCGCTGCTGTCCGACTGGTTCCCCAAGACCACCGGCGAGATCGTCCACGTCGACGGCGGCCTGCACGCCATCGGCGCCTGACGCCCCGCCCCCGACCGCAGCCCGGCGGCCCCGCCCCCCCACCGGGGCGGCGCCGCCGGGCCGCGGCGCGTTTTGGGTCGGACGCGCCGTCCGGTCCGCCGGCGGCCCCGGACTACGCTGGGAGCGCCCGTCGCCGTCCGGAAGGGGGTCCGCCGTGGAGCACGAGGCCGCCGTCGACCCCGGACCGCCGGAGGAGCAGGCCCGCCCCCTCGCCGGGGCGGCCCCGTCCGAGCCGGTCGAGCACGTCGACGCGCACGACCGCCCGCTCGGCGTGGTGGACCGGGCCGAGGCGGCCCGGCGCGGACTGCTGCACCGCCTGGCGACCACCGTCTGCCGCGACCCGGCCGGCCGGTACCTGGTGTACCGGCGGCCCCCCTCCGCCCCCCGCTTCGCCGGGCTGTACGACGTGATGGTCGGCGGCGCCGTCGCCGTGGGGGAGGGGTACGCCGAGGCCGCCGCCCGGGAGCTGGCCGAGGAGCTCGGCGTCCTGGTGCCCGTCCGCCCGGTCGCCCGGTTCCTGGTGCGCGGCGCCCTGTGCCCGTACTGGCTCGGCCTGCACGAGGCCGTGATCACCACCGGGGTCCGACCGGACCCGGCCGAGGTCGCCTGGTGCGGCTGGATGACCGCCGTCGAGCTGGAGCGGCACACCGCCGCGCACCCGTACGTCCCCGACGGGCTGCTGGCGCTCGCCCGCTACCGGGCCGCCGCCGGGGCGCCCTGACCGCACGCCCGGCCGGTCGCCGGGCCGGACGCGCCCGCCCGGCCCGTTCACCCGTACGGCGGTACGCCGCCGCGCGGATCCCCGCCTCCCGTGCACACGATGGTGGGACACGTGGCCACCCACAGCCGGCTCCCGCGGCCGGCGGGAAGCGGGCAGCGATGGCTGGACGCATACGCGTCTCCGGGCTGGCCGGCGAACTCGCGGCCGAGTTCGCCGGGACGATGGTGCTGCTGCTCTTCGGAGCGGGCGTGGTGGCCCAGGTGGTCGCCGGCGGCGGCCTGACGAACCCGCCCGGCGGCCTCGGCAACCACGACAGCATCGCCTGGGCGTGGGGTCTCGGCGTCACCCTCGGCGTCTACGTGGCCGCCCGGCTCAGCGGCGCCCACCTCAACCCCGCCGTCACCCTCTCCCTGGCCGCCTTCAAGGGCTTCCCCTGGCACAAGGTGGCCCCGTACGCCCTGGCCCAGACGCTCGGGGCGTTCGTCGCGGCCCTGCTGGTGCGGTGGAACTACACCGAGGTGCTGGGCCGGTTCGACCCGGGGCACACCTTCAAGACGCAGATCGTCTTCTCCACCCTCCCCGGCAACGGCTCCACCACCTTCGGCGTGCACGAGTGGGGGGCCTTCCGCGACCAGGTGATGGGCACCGCGATCCTGCTGATCCTGGTCCTCGCGGTGACCGACCTCCTCAACACCCCGCCCGGCGCCAATCTGGCCCCGTTCGTCATCGGCCTCATCGTCGTCGCCATCGGCATGGGCTGGGGCACCAACGCCGGGTACGCGATCAACCCGGCCCGCGACTTCGGACCGCGGCTCGCCAGCTACCTCACGGGCTACCGCACGGCGTGGCGGGACCAGTGGGGGAACCTCTACTTCTGGGTGCCCATCGTCGCCCCGCTGATCGGCGGCCTGGTCGGGGCGGCCTTCTACCAGTGGGTCGTCGGGCGCTTCCTGCCCGAGGTCGAACCCGAGCCCCCCGGCCAGGTGCCCCTGCCCGACCGGCACTGAACCCGCCGGCACCGAACCCGGCGGCACCGAACCCGCCGGCACTGAACCCGCCGGCACCGAACCCACCGGCACCGGACCCACCGGGACCGGACCCACCGGGACCGGACCGGCCGGGGCAGCGAGCCCCGCAGGATCCCGTGAGACCCGGCGACAGCCCGGCTAGAGCCCGGAGAAAGGCGGCACCCATGGCGGACTTCGTCGGCGCGGTGGACCAGGGGACCACCAGCAGCCGCTTCATGATCTTCGACCACGACGGCAACGAGGTGGCCAAGCACCAGCTGGAGCACACCCAGATCCTGCCGCGCCCCGGCTGGGTCGAGCACGACCCGGTGGAGATCTGGGAGCGGACCAACGTCGCCATCCAGAACGCCGTCCGCTCGGCGGGCATCGCCGCCGCCGACCTCGCCGCCATCGGCATCACCAACCAGCGCGAGACCACCGTCGTGTGGGACCCGCGCAACGGCCAGCCCTACGGCAACGCCATCGTCTGGCAGGACACCCGCACCGACCGCATCGCCACCGCCCTGGAGCGCGACGGCCACGGCGACCTCATCCGCCGCCGGGCCGGCCTGCCGCCCGCCACCTACTTCTCCGGCGGCAAGATCAAGTGGATGCTGGAGAACGTCGACGGCCTGCGCGAGGCCGCCGAGAAGGGCCACGCCCTCTTCGGCACCACCGACTGCTGGGTGCTGTGGAACCTCACCGGCGGCCCCAACGGCGGCATCCACGCCACCGACGTCACCAACGCCAGCCGCACCATGCTCATGGACCTGGAGACCCTCGACTGGGACGACGAGCTCCTGGAGATCTTCGGCATCCCCCGCGCCATGCTGCCGGCGATCAACGCCTCCTCCCACCCCGAGGCGTACGGGCAGACCCGCACCACCCGCCCGCTGCGCTCCGCCGTCCCCATCACCGGCGTCCTCGGCGACCAGCAGGCCGCCACCGTCGGCCAGGTCTGCTTCGACGTCGGCCAGGCCAAGAACACCTACGGCACCGGCAACTTCCTGCTGCTCAACACCGGCACCGAGCCGGTCCGCTCGCAGCACGGCCTGATCACCACCGTCGCCTACCGCTTCGGCGACGCCCCGGCCGTGTACGCGCTGGAGGGCTCCATCGCTGTCACCGGCTCCGCCGTGCAGTGGCTGCGCGACCAGATGCGGACCATCACCGACGCCGCCGAGAGCGAGCGCCTCGCCCGCACCGTGGAGGACAGCGGCGGCGTCTACTTCGTGCCCGCCTTCTCCGGCCTGTTCGCCCCGTACTGGCGCTCCGACGCCCGCGGCGCCATCGTCGGCCTCGCCCGCTACCACACCAACGGCCACCTGGCCCGCGCCACCCTGGAGGCCATCTGCTACCAGAGCCGCGACGTGGTCGAGGCCATGGAGCAGGACTCCGGCGTCCACCTGGACGTCCTCAGGGTCGACGGCGGCGTCACCGCCAACGACCTGTGCATGCAGACCCAGGCCGACGTCCTCGGCGTCCCCGTCAGCCGGCCCGTGGTCGCCGAGACCACCGCGCTGGGCGCCGCCTACGCGGCCGGACTCGCCACCGGCTTCTGGCGCGACACCGACGAACTGCGCGAGCACTGGCACGAGTCGAAGCGGTGGGAGCCGCAGTGGAGCGACGAGCGGCGCGAGGAGGGCTACGCGGGCTGGAAGAAGGCCGTGCAGCGCACCCTGGACTGGGTGGAGGTCGAGTGACGCCCGGCCCCCGCCCGCACCGCCCGCCCGCACCGCCCGCCCGGGCCGGACGCCCGCACCCCGCCACTGCGGCGGCCCGCGCGCCCGCCCGCACCGGCACCCGCCGCACGAACGCCCCCACGAGCGACCCCACGAGGAGCTGACCCATGGTGAAGCCGGTGGCACTCTCGCCCCAGACCCGCGCCGACGCGCTCGCACGCCTCGGCGAACGCGAACTCGACATCCTCGTCGTCGGCGGCGGCGTGGTCGGCGCCGGAGCCGCCCTCGACGCCGCCACCCGGGGCCTGAGCACGGGCCTGGTCGAGGCCCGGGACTGGGCGTCGGGCACCTCCAGCCGCTCCAGCAAGCTCATCCACGGCGGCCTGCGCTACCTGGAGATGCTCGACTTCCGCCTGGTCGCCGAGGCCCTGCGCGAGCGCGGCCTGCTCATCCAGCACCTCGCCCCCCACCTGGTGCGGCCCGTCCCCTTCCTCTACCCCCTGCAGCACCGCGTCTGGGAGCGCCCCTACGTCGGCTCCGGCGTCCTGCTGTACGACACCATGGGCACCACCTCGGGCACCGCCCGCGGACTGCCCCACCACCGCCACCTCACCCGCCGCGGGGCCCTGCGGGAGGCCCCCGCGCTGCGCTCCGACGCCCTGGTCGGCGCCGTCCAGTACTGGGACGCGCAGGTCGACGACGCCCGCCACACCATGCTCATCGCCCGCACCGCCGCCGCCTACGGCGCGCTGATCGCCAACCGCGCCCGGGTCTCCCGCTTCCTGCGGCAGGGCGAGCGGGTGGTCGGCGCGGTCGTCACCGACCTGGAGACCGGGACCGAGCACGAGGTCCGGGCGAAGCAGGTGATCAACGCCACCGGCGTGTGGACCGACGACACCCAGGGCATGGCCGGCACCCGCGGCCAGTTCCACGTCCGCGCCTCCAAGGGCATCCACCTGCTGGTGCCGCGGGACCGCATCAACTCCCGGACCGGGCTGATCCTGCGGACCGAGAAGAGCGTCCTGTTCGTCATCCCCTGGGGCCGGCACTGGATCATCGGCACGACGGACACCGACTGGGACCTCGACAAGTTCCACCCCGCGGCCAGCGCCAAGGACGTGCGGTACCTGCTCGACCGGGTCAACACGGTCCTGGTCACCCCGCTCACCCCCGAGGACGTCGAGGGCGTCTACGCCGGCCTGCGGCCGCTGCTGTCCGGCGAGGCCGCCGAGACCAGCAAGCTCTCCCGCGAGCACCTGGTCGCCCACCCCGTGCCCGGCCTGGTCGTCATCGCCGGGGGCAAGTACACGACCTACCGGGTGATGGCCAAGGACGCCGTGGACGAGGCCGTGCGCGGCCTGGACGAGAAGGTGCCGGAGTGCACCACCCGCAGCGTGCCGCTGCTCGGCGCCGACGGCTTCCAGGCGCTGTGGAACGCCCGCCAGAACCTCGCCCGCGAGTCCGGCCTGCACGTGGCCCGCCTCGAGCACCTCCTGCACCGCCACGGCTCCCTCGTCCACGAGGTGCTGGACCTGGTCGCCGCCGACCCCTCCCTCGGCGACCCGCTGCCCAGCTCCGACGACTACCTGCGGGCCGAGGCCGTCTACGCGGTCACCCACGAGGGGGCCCGGCACCTGGACGACGTCCTCGCCCGCCGCACCCGCATCTCCATCGAGTCCTGGGACCGCGGCGTGGACGCGGCCCGGCCCGTCGCGGAGCTCATGGCCGGGCACCTCGGCTGGGACGCGGCGCAGGTGGAGCGGGAGGTCGACCACTACCTCAAGCGGGTGGAGGCCGAGCGCGAGGCGCAGGAGCAGCCCGACGACCACACCGCCGACGCGGCGCGCCTCGGCGCCCCGGAGATCGTGCCGCTCGCCTGACCGGCCCCTCCCGGCAGCCCCCGCCGGGCCGCCCCGCCCGACCGGTCCGGCACGGACCCTCCCGCCCGTGCCGGACCGCCGCACGCCGCCGCAGGCCGGTCCACGCCGCCGTGCGGTACCGCCCGGCGGCCGCCCCGGCTAGGGTGCGGCCAGCGGCGCGCGACCCGCGCCGTCCCCGCACCCCACTCCTCACGGAGGCGAACCCGGTGACCACCGCCACCGACGCCCTCACCGCCCTCGCGTCCCGCGCCGCCGCCCTGGACGCCGCCGACCCGCTGGCCGCCCTGCGCGACCGGTTCCTGCTGCCCGAGGGCGTCGTCTACCTCGACGGCAACTCCCTCGGCGCCCTCCCCGCCGCCGTCCCGGCCGCCCTGGAGGACGCCGTCCGGCGCCAGTGGGGCACCGACCTCATCCGGTCCTGGAACGACAACGGCTGGTGGCAGGCCCCCCAGCGGGTCGGCGACGCCGTCGGCCGCCTCCTCGGCGCCGCCCCCGGCCAGGTGCTGGCGGGGGAGTCCACCAGCGTCCAGCTGTTCAACGCCCTCACCGCCGCCGCCCGGCTGCGCCCCGGCCGGCCCCTGCTGCTGACCGACCCGGACCAGTTCCCCACCGACCAGTACATCGCCGACTCCGTCGGCCGCCTGCTCGGCCTGGAGGTGCGCCGCGTCCCCGCCCGGGAGCTGGCCGCCGCCCTGGCCGCCGACGGCGACCGGGTCGCCGTCACCGTGTACGGCCCGGTCGACTACCGCACCGGCGAGCTGTACGACGTCGCGGCCCTCACCGCCGCCGCCCACCGGGCGGGCGCGCTCGCCCTGTGGGACCTGTGCCACGCCGCCGGCTGCCTGCCGCTGGAGCTGGACGCCCACGGGGTCGACCTCGCCGTCGGCTGCGGCTACAAGTACCTCTCCGGCGGCCCCGGCGCCCCGGCCTTCCTGTACGTCGCCCACCGGCACCAGGACGCCTTCGACCAGCCGCTCACCGGCTGGAACGGCCACGCCGAGCCCTTCGCCATGGAGGGCTCCTACCGGCCCGCCCCCGGCATCGGCCGCGCCCGCGTCGGCACCCCGCCGATGCTGTCGCTGCTGGCGCTGGAGGCGGCGCTCACCGCGTTCGACGGCGTGGACACGGTGCAGGTGCGGGCCAAGAGCGTCTCGCTGACGGAGTTCCTCCTGGAGTGCGCGGACCGGCTGCTGGACGGCCTCGGCTTCACCGTCGCCACCCCGCGCGAGGCCGACCGCCGCGGCAGCCAGGTCTCGCTGCGCCACCCCGACGCGTACCCGCTGGTGCAGGCCCTGGCCGCGCGGGGTGTCATCGGCGACATGCGGGCGCCGGACCTGGTGCGCCTCGGCGTCAACGCGCTGTACGTCTCGCACGCCGACGTGCTCGCGGCGGTGCGGGAGCTGCGGGAGGCCGCGGTCTCGGGTGAGTACCGCGACGAGCGGTTCCGGCGGCGGGCCGCGGTGACCTGACCGGCCCGCCCCGCCGGCCGGGCCGGCGGGCCCCGGCCTCAGCCCGCCTCGACGCGGCAGGACCGGACGGCGTCGGCGGCCTCGGCCGACGCCGCCTCCGGGTCGCCGCGGCGGACGGCGGCCACGATCCTGCCGTGGTCGACGTACCGGTCGGCGGAGAGGACCGGGCCGACGTCGCGGCGCAGGTACGCGCGCAGGACCTCGCCGAGGTCCGCGTAGAGCGCGGCCAGCACCTCGTTGTGGGCGGCGGCCACCACGGCCTGGTGGAAGGCGGCGTCGGCCTGCACGAACGCCTCGGGGTCGCCGGAGCGCCAGCCCTCCTCCCGCCGCCGCAGCGCGGTGTCCAGCAGGTCCAGGTCGCGCTCGGTGCGGCGGCGCGCGGCCAGCCCGGCGGCCGACGCCTCCAGCGCCTCCCGCAGCTCGGCCACCCGGTCCGGGTCCGCCTCGGAGAACCGCCGGTGCATCACCCCCGCGAGCTCGCTGGTGGCCAGCACGTAGGTGCCCGAGCCCTGCCGGATGTCCAGCAGTCCGTTGTGCGCCAGGGCCCGGACGGCCTCGCGGACGGTGTTGCGGGCCACGCCCAGCTGCTCCACCAGTTCGGCCTCGGTCGGGATGCGCGAGCCGACCGGCCACTCGCCGGAGGTGATCTGGGCGCGCAGCTGGGCGATCACCTGGTCGGACAGCGGTGTGCGCCGGGCGGACGACAGCACCATGGGACTCCCTCCGGGGGGGCGGGCCTTCCCGCCGGTCCCCACATCATCCATCAGCCGCTCGGGCGGCCAAGTCATCCCATCATTCTATGATGGGGTTATGTCGACCGCCGCAGACCGCACCACCGACGGGCCCGGCCCCGCCCGCACCGGCCCCGCACCCGCCCCGCAGGACCGCCTCGCCGACCCCCGTGCCGCGGGCGCCCCCGCCCCCGGCGCCCGTGCCCGGGACGACCGGCACCGGGGCGCCCCGGCCCCCGCCGTCGGGCCCCGGGGCGGCCGTCGGCTGCGCCTGCTGCTCGTCGCCGCCGTGGTCGCCGCCGCCTTCAACCTCCGCCCCGCCGTCACCAGCCTCGGCCCCCTGCTGGAGCGGGTCCGCGCCGACCTCGGCATGAGCGCCACCCTGGCCGGACTGCTCACCGCCGTCCCCTCGCTCTGCTTCGCCGTCTTCGGCCTCGCCGCCCCGGGCCTCGCCCGCCGCATCGGCCCGGCGGCCGTCCTGGCGGCGGGCATGGGCGCCGTCACCGCCGGACTGGCGGCCCGCGCCCTCGCCGGCGGCACGGCCGTCTTCCTCCTGCTCAGCGCGGTCGCCCTGGCCGGCATCGCGGTCACCAACGTGCTGATGCCGGTGGTCGTCAAGCGGTACTTCCCCGACCGGGTCGGACCCATGATGGGCCTCTACTCCATGGCGCTGTCGGCCGGCACCGCCGTGGCCGCCGCCGTCACCGTGCCCCTCACCTCCGCCCTCGGCGGAGGCTGGCGGGCCGGCCTCGGGGTGTGGGCGGCCGTCGCCGCCGTCGCCCTCGCGCTGTGGCTCGCGGCCGCGGCCGCCGACCGCCGCGGGCCCGCCGCCCCGGGGGCCCCGGCCGCCGGACGCGGCCTGCGGCTGCGGCGCAGCCGCACCGCGTGGGCGCTCGCCGTCTTCTTCGGCCTGCAGTCCACCGGTGCGTACGCCACCATGGGCTGGCTGCCGCAGATCTACCAGGACGCCGGCATCTCCGCCGGGACGTCGGGCGTGCTGCTCGCCGTGACCATGGTGGTCGGCGTCCCGGTCTCCTTCCTCCTGCCCTCGCTGGCGGCCTCCCGCCCCGACCAGCGGCTCTTCGTCGTCCTCCTCGGCTCCTGCGGCCTCGCCGGGTACGCCGGCCTCGCCCTGGCGCCGGCCGCCGCGCCCTGGCTGTGGGCCGCCCTGGCCGGCCTGTCGAACTGCGCCTTCCCGCTCGCCCTCACCATGATCGGCCTGCGGGCCCGCAGCGCCGCCGGGGTCGCCGGGCTGTCCGCCTTCGCCCAGAGCCTCGGCTACCTCATCTCCATCCCCGGGCCGGTCCTGGTCGGCGCCCTCTACCAGTCCACCGGCGGCTGGCACGCGCCCGTCGGGCTGCTCGCCGCGCTGATGCTGCCGCAGATGGCGGTCGGCCTGCGGGCCGCCCGCGCCCGCCACGTCGAGGACGAGGTCCCCGCCTGACCCGCCGCGCCGGGGCGGCGCCCCACACGCCGTCCCGGCGCGGGGCCCGACACGCCGCCCCGGTGCGGGTGCCGGGCCCGTGCAGTGCGACACTCGGACCATGCCCGTGCTCGAACCGAACCCCACCGACGGCCAGCGCAAGCTCCTGCTGATGTTCGCGGCCATCGCCGGCATCCTGATCCTGGTGGCCGTGATCGCCACCATCGCCTCCCGCATGGGCTGACACCCACGGGTGGCGCGGGCCCGAGCACCGCGCCGACCCCGGCGATTTCTGGAAAGCTGAGCGCATGAGCGTCGACACGCCCCGCAGGATCATCGTCCTCCGGCACGCGAAGGCCGACTGGCCGTCGGTGCCCGACCACGAGCGGCCCCTGGCCGACCGCGGCCGGAGGGACGCCCCCGCCGCCGGTCGCTGGCTGGCCGGCGCGGGGATCAACCCCGGACTCGTCCTCTGCTCCACCGCGCTGCGCACCCGCGAGACCTGGAAGCTCGTCGCCCACGAGCTGCCCAAGCGGTCCCGGCGCACGGTCTACGAGGACCGCCTGTACGAGGCCAGCCCCGGCGAGATCGTCGCCGTCCTCCAGGAGACCCCCGACGAGGTCTCCGACCTGCTGCTGGTCGGCCACAACCCCGGCGTGCAGGGCCTCACCGAGGTGCTGGCCGGCGACGCGGCCGAGGGCGACGCCCTGGTGCGGCTGCGCCGCGGCGGCTTCCCCACCGCGGCGGTCGCGGTGCTGTCCCACACCGGCTCCTGGAAGACGGTCGAGCCCGGCTCGGCCCGCCTCGTCGCCTTCCACGCCCCGCAGGACGACTGACCGCCCGCATCCCCGGGAACGGCGGCGGCCCCCCGCCCGCGCGGTGAGCCGCGGGCGGGGGGCCGCCGGTGCGTGACGTGCGGGGAGCCGGGTCAGCCGTCCACGGCGTCGGCCGCCTCGACCTCCTCGCGGGTGATGCCCAGCAGGTAGAGCACGGTGTCCAGGAACGGCACGTTCACGGCGGTGTCGGCCGCCCGCCGCACCACCGGCTTGGCGTTGAAGGCGACGCCCAGGCCGGCCGCGTTCAGCATGTCCAGGTCGTTGGCGCCGTCGCCGATCGCGACCGTCTGCTCCAGCGGCACCTGCGCCTCCTCGGCGAAGCGCGCCAGCATCCGCGCCTTCCCGGCCCGGTCGACGATCCCGCCCACCACCCGGCCGGTGAACCGGCCGTCCGCCACCTCCAGGGTGTTCGCGGCGGCGAAGTCCAGCCCGAGGCGCTCCACCAGGTCGTCGGTGACCTGCGTGAAGCCGCCGGAGACGATCCCGACCTGGTAGCCGAGCCGCTTGAGGGTCCGGATCAGGGTGCGGGCGCCCGGGGTCAGCCGCACCTCCGCGCGGACCTTCTCCACCACCCCGGCGTCCAGGCCCGCCAGCAGCGCGACCCGCGCCCGCAGCGACTCGGCGAAGTCCAGCTCGCCGCGCATCGCCGCCGCCGTCACCGCGGCGACCTCCTCCTCGCAGCCCGCGTGGGCGGCGAAGAGCTCGATCACCTCGTCCTGGATGAGCGTGGAGTCCACGTCCATCACCACCAGCCGCTTGGCGCGCCGGTGCAGCCCGGCCCGGACCACGGCCACGTCCACCTTCTGCACGGCGGCCTCGGCCGCCAGCGCGGTGCGCAGCTCCTCGGTGGGCACGCCGGACACCGCCAGCTCCACGGCCGTCACCGGGTACTTGGCCAGGCGGAACACCCGGTCGATGTTCCCGTCGAGGTCGGTGATGCGGGAGGTGAGCGCGGCGACGGCCCCGGCGGTCAGCGGGTGGCCCAGCACGGTGACGTGGGAGCGGCCCTCGCGGCGCGGCCGGTTGTCGCCGGTGCCGGAGATGATCTCGGCCTGCAGCCTGCGGTCCTCCGCCCAGCGGTGCACCGTCGAACGCAGCTCGCCCTCCGCGCCGGGGGAGCCGCCGGACGGCGGGGTGACCAGGGCGCAGAGCGTGATCCGCCCCCGGGTCACGACCTGCTCGATGTCGATGACGTCGACGCCGAAGCCGGCGAGCGTCGAGAAGAGGCCCGTGGTGATGCCGGGCCGGTCCTTGCCGAACACCTTGACCAGCAGGGTCCGGGGCTGCGGCGCCGGTTCGGGGAGGGGCTCAGCGGCCGGGAGCGATGCGTTCATGGTGCTCACCACGCTACCGGGCGCGCATCGTGCGCCCCGCTCCCCGTCCGCTCCGTGGACGCCCCCGGCGCGCCCCGCCGCGCGGGTGGGTCACCCCTGCGGGTCGCGGCCCGGCGGGTGCGGCGGCGGAGGGGGCGCGGCGGTGGGGCCGTCGGCGTAGGGGTTGAAACCGCCGTCCGCCAGATACGGGTTGTGCGGGTGCGCGTCCGGCGCGCGGTGCTCGGGCAGGCCCCCGTACGCGGCCGCCCCGCCCCCGCCCCCGCTCCCGCCGGGAGCCGTCCCGTCCGCGGGCGTCTGCGGGACCGGACCGGCCGGCGGCACGGCCTGCCCACCGCCCGCCTGCCCGCCGTCCGCCTGCCCGCCGCCCGGTGCGGTGGCCGCGCCCGGTGCCGCCGCCGGACGCCTCGCCGCGGCGAACCGGTCCACCAGCAGCCACCCGGCGAACCCGGCCACGGCCCCCCACACCAGCCCGTACAGCGCCGCCAGGGGCAGGCTGCCCCCCAGCGACGCCTTGGCGCCGAACGCGTCGAAGCCCAGCACCGACAGGCTCGCGTCCACCGAGACCTCCGACAGCGCCAGCCCCGCCGGCACCGCCACCGCCAGGCCCAGACCCAGCCGCAGCGCCGCCGCCGCGGCCTCCCGCAGCGGCGCCGGGGGCGGCGGCTCCCCGACCCGCCCGCCGGGGCCCCGCCCCCCGGGGACCGGTCCGGCGACCGGGGTCCGCACGGCGGCCAGCACCCCCGCGAGCAGGAGCAGCAGCCCGATCGCCACCGGCAGCACCCACAGCGACCCGTCCAGCTCCCGCAGCCGTCCCAGGGTGACGTCCTGGGCCGTCCCGGCGCTCAGCAGCCGGTCCAGCGGGGCCGGGACGACGTGCGCCAGCGCGCCGGTGGCCTGGCCGGTGAGCGTCATCCCCAGCGCCACCGGCACGGCCAGGCCGATGCCGTTGGGCGTGGCCAGCAGCGCGCCGCCCGCGGCGGTGGCGGGGCTCGACCCCTCGGTCAGGGGGAGCACCACGGCGGTCCCGACCCCGGCCACCACCGCGACCAGCAGCACTGTCCCCAGGGCGGAGGCCACCGGCCGCACCGTGCGGTGCAGCGCCTCCCACCCGCGCGGCAGCGGCGTGCGGCGGGAGACGGCGAGCGCCAGCACCAGGACCGCGAGCACCCACAGCAGTCCGGCGAGCAGGGTGGGGCCGGTCCGCACCGAGTAGCCGACGGTGGCGGTGGGCTTCGCGATGCCGCCGACGATGCCGCCGAGCTTCCCGGGGTCCAGCAGCCCGCCGAGCCCGCCGTCGTCCCCGCCGCCGCTCCCCCCGCCCGCGCCGGTGAGCCTCCCGACGTCCAGCGTCGTGGTGTCGTCGCCCGCCCAGCACAGCAGCCCGAGCACGGCGAGGAAGCAGACCACCGTGACGACGGCCCGGTACGCCAGCTCCCACGGCGGCACCTCCGCCCGCCGCCGCAGCGGCTGCACGAACAGCCGGCCCAGCACCGCGGCGCCCACGAGGGCGACGCCCAGCGGCATCACGTCCAGCGCGGTGTGCGCCCCCGCGACCCCGCCCGCGCCGAACACCCCGGCCGAGCCGACGGGGGTCACCGAGCCGCCGGCGCCCAACGCCACCACGGCCGCGGTCATCGGGCCCAGGCGGGCGTACCCGTCGGCGCCCAGCAGGTGCAGCCCCAGCGCCGCGGTGCCCGCCATGGCCGTGAACGCCCAGCCCACGGCGGCCGCGGCCTGCACGGCCCACCGCACCCCGGCACTCCTGCCCATCGTGCCCCCGCTCCTCCGTCACCGGTGCCCCGCGACCCGCGGCGGCCGCCGCCGCAGGCCCCCTCCAGCGCACCGCCGCAGCGGTGCGCCGTCAACGTTGCCACACGGTCACAGTGTCCGCTCCGGGTTCGTCGCACGGTGATCGAGCTGGAATGATTCCCCCCGTCATACGCCATCCCTAGAATCCCCGCAGAGGGAACACCCGGGGGACTACGTGAGTGGGGCAGGCTGAAAGTGCCGCAACTCGTTCTTGAATTCAACGGGCGGAGCCGGACCCTGGAGTCCGGCCGCACGTACGCGCTCGGACGCGACCCGCAGTCGGACGTGGCGTTCGACGACGCGCGGGTCTCCTGGCGCCACGCCACCATCTCCCACGACGGCGGCAGTTGGCTGCTGGACGACCACGGCAGCACCAACGGCACCTACGTCGACGGCCGCCGCACCGCCCGCGCGCTGCTCGTGCCGGGCACCGTGGTCTGCCTCGGCAACGCCGAGAACGGGCCCCGCCTCTCCTTCACCGCGGTGCCGGGAGCGGTCGGCGTCGGTGCGGGGGAGTGGCAGGACGCGGGCGGCCACCGCCCGGCGCAGCCGCCCGCCGCCTGGGGACAGCAGGTCGGCGCGGGCCCGGCGGCGCAGCCCGGCTGGGGCGCGCCCCAGCAGGGAACGCCCGGCATGCCGCACCAGCAGGGCGCGGCGGCCTTCCAGGGGGGCGCACCGGTGCACGGCGGCGTGCCGCCGCAGGGCGGCGCGCCCTCCGGCCCGGGCGCGCAGGACACGGGGGTCACCCCGGTCTACGGCGACCGCAACCCCACCATGATCCGCAACCTTGCGCACGGCATGCGCACCGTGCGGATCGGCCGCTCGCTCGACAACGACCTGGTCGTCTCCGACCTCGGCGTCTCCCGCCACCACGCCGAGCTGCGGCAGCTCGCCGACGGCCGGTACGAGATCGTCGACCTGGACAGCCACAACGGCACCTACGTCAACGGCCAGCCCGTCCAGCGCCACGTGATGGGCCCCGAGGACATCCTCGGCGTCGGCCACTCCGTCTTCCGGCTGGTCGGGGACCAGCTGGAGGAGTTCGTCGACACCGGCGAGGTCTCCTTCTCCGCCCGCCACCTCACCGTCGAGGTCGACCACAAGGGCGCGAAGAAGGTCCTGCTCAACGACGTCTCCTTCGGCGTCCCGGAGAAGTCGCTGGTCGCCGTCATCGGCCCCTCCGGCTCCGGCAAGTCGACCCTGCTGCGCGCCCTCACCGGCTACCGCCCCGCCGACCGCGGCGACGTGCTGTACGACGGCCGCAACCTCTACAAGCAGTTCGCCGAGCTGCGCCAGCGCATCGGGCTCGTCCCGCAGGACGACATCCTGCACAAGGAGCTCACCGTCCGCACCGCGCTCAAGTACGCGGCCCGGCTGCGGTTCCCCGGCGACACCCAGGAGGCCGAGCGCGCCGCCCGGGTCGACGAGGTGCTGTACGAGCTGCGCCTGGACAAGCGCGCCGACAACCGGATCACCGCCCTCTCCGGCGGCCAGCGCAAGCGCGTCTCGGTGGCGCTGGAGCTGCTGACCAAGCCGTCGCTGATCTTCCTGGACGAGCCCACCTCCGGCCTGGACCCGGGCATGGACCGCGAGGTCATGCAGATGCTGCGCGGCCTCGCCGACGACGGCCGCACCGTCCTGGTCGTCACGCACTCCGTCGCGGAGCTGGCCCTGTGCGACCGGCTGCTGGTGATGGCGCCGGGCGGCTCGGTGGCGTACTTCGGGCCGCCGGACGAGGCGCTCCACTTCTTCGGCTACGAGGGCTGGGCCGACGTCTTCCAGGCGTTCGAGAACTACCCCGACCACGACTGGGCCGGCCGCTACCGCGGCTCGGTGCACTACCAGATGTACTCGGCCGACGTGGAGGCCGTGGCCCCGCAGTCCGCGCCGATCGTGCAGGAGCAGTCGCGGCCGCCGAAGCCGCAGAGCTGGGGCTCCCAGCTGGCGACCCTCACCCGCCGCTACCTGTCGGTGATCGCCGCCGACCGCGGCTTCCTGGCGCTGTGCGCGATCCTGCCCGTGGTGATGGGCGCGGTCAGCCTCGCGATCCCCGCGAAGTTCGGCCTGCTGCCCGCCAACCCGCCGGTGAAGGACGGCCAGCCGCAGTTCAACGTGGACGCCGCGACCGTGCTGCTCATCGTGGCCGTGGGCACGGTGTTCACCGGTGCCGCCAACTCGGTCCGCGAGCTGGTCAAGGAGCGGGTCATCTACGAGCGCGAACGCGCCACCGGCCTGTCCCGCTCCGCGTACGTCATGTCCAAGATCCTCACCCTGGGCGCGCTCACCGCCGTCCAGTCCGTCGTGCTGGCCCTGATCGGCCTCGGCACCCGCGACCTGCCCGCCGGGGGCGTGGTCCTCGGGGGCAGCCCGCTGGCCGAGATGACCCTGGCGGTGGTGCTCCTCGGCCTCACCAGCATGATGCTCGGCCTGGTGATCTCCTCCCTGGTGAAGACCTCGGAGAAGACGATGCCGCTGCTCGTCCTCGTCGCCATCGTCAACGTGGTCTTCTGCGGCGCGCTCTTCCCGCTCTTCGGCGCGCCCGGCCTGGAGCAGCTGGCCTGGCTCGCCCCCGCCCGCTGGGCGGTCGGCGCGCTCGGCGCCTCGGTCAGCCTGGGCGCGATCTCCCCGCCGCCGGACGGCAAGGACGGGAGCACCGACCCCCTGTGGGACCACGACCTCGCGTCGTGGGCCCTGTCCACGGGCGCGCTGGTCGTGCTCGGCCTGGTCTGCGCCTTCCTCGTGGTCCGGCTGCTGCGCCGCCACGAGCCCGAGGTGATGCGCTCGCGCTGACCCGCGGTCCGGGCGGCCGCGTCCGCACGGACCGGCACGTCACGTCACGACACGGCCCGGCCCGTGCGGCGAGGCCCCACGGCACGGCGGCACGGCGGAGGGCGGCACCCCGGTCGGGGTGCCGCCCTCCTGTGCCTCCCGGGGCGGGATCAGTACCAGTTGTGGGCCTGCCAGAAGCTCCAGGCGCCGCAGGGGCTGCCGTACCGGGAGTTCATGTAGTCCAGGCCCCACCTGATCTGGGTGGCGGGGTTGGTGCGCCAGTCGGTGCCGGCGGAGGCCATCTTGGAGCCGGGCAGCGCCTGGACGAGGCCGTAGGCGCCGGAGGAGGCGTTGGTGGCGCTCGGGTTCCAGCCGCTCTCGCGGGAGACGATCTGCGAGAAGCACGCGAACTGGCCGGCGTCGCCGATGATCTGCCGGGCGACCTGCTGCGGGCTGCCGCCGAGGACCGGGCGCTGCTCGGAACGGCTCGCGGCCGCCCGCCGGGCGGCAGCCCGGCGCTCCGCGGCGCGCTCCGCGGCCCGCTCGGCGGCGGCGCGGGCCTCGGCCCGGTCGTTGGCCGCGGCCTGCACGTGGGCGCGGTGGGCGGCGGCCCGCTTCGCGGCGGCCCTGCGGGCCGCGGCGCGCTCGGCCGCCCGCTCGGCGGCGGCGCGGGCCTCGGCCCGGTCGTTGGCCACCGCCTGCACATGGGCCCGGTGGGCGGCGGCCGCCGCCGCGCGCTTCGCGGCGCGTGCCTGCGCACGGGCCTCGGCGTCGGCCTTCGCCGCCAGGTGCGCGCGGTGCTCGCTGCGGCCGGCCGCCCGGTCGGCGCCGCCGGTCCTGGCCTCTGCCTGCCGGCGGGCGTCGGCGTCCTTGCGGGCGCTGTCGGCGCCGGCCGCCGGGGAGGCGGCGGTGGCGGTGGAGGCCTCGGCGGCGGAGGCGGTGTCCGGGCCGTGCTGCGGGACGACCAGCGCCAGGGCGGTGGCGGCGGCGACGGCTCCGGTGGAGGCGCCGACGGCCAGGAGGTTGCGTCGGGACGGCGTGCGGGACATGCGGCAGGTCCTCTTCGGTAGGGTCCGGCCGCCCGGGGAGGGGCACGGGGTGCCCGCGTCCGGGTCGGCGGCCGGCGCACCAGGAGGGGATCCGTCGGTGCGTGCGGAAGGCGCTGGGGGTGCCACAGCGCCAGGCGACCCGGTCATTCTTGGCAGGCCGTCCCGGACCGGGCAAACAGGTCTCCTACGATGCCCGGTAGGAGGTCGGCGTCCCGGACGCGGGCCGGTCCGCGGCCCTCCCCGGTGTTCCCGGCCCTGCGAAAACGGGGGAGACCGGCCCTCCGGGCCGTCGTTCGGCGGGGTGGGGGAGGCTGCCGGGGCGGATCCGCAGGCGGCGGCCGCCCGGAGGCATCGTGGGGCTTTTGATGCGGTATGCACGGTTTTTCGCCCTACTATCGCGTGTCGTACGGGATCCGGTGCCTGTGGGGGGCCTCACAGCGCCGCCCCGGCCGTGCGGCCCTGTGATCCGAGGCCCTCACGCTCCGCGTCCGCGCCCCCGTCCGCACCCCGCCCGGGTCTCCCCGCCGCGCGCGGGACCGCATCCCGGCGGGGGCCCGCCGCGCAGCCCGGGCCCACCGTCCTGGGTCCGCGGTCCCGGCCCGCCCGCCCCCGCGGCCCGACGCCCGGCGGTACCGTGGCCGCATGCCGACCCCGCCCCCCGCCGACCCCGGGCCCCCGCCGCCCGTGCAGCACTGCGGCTGCCCGCCCGCGGACCCCTGCCTGGCCGGCATCGAGGCCGTCAGCGGCGCCGTCCTGGCGATGAGCCGCCGCCTGGAGGTCGGCGAGGTGCTGCGGCGCATCACCGCCTCCGCCCGCAGCCTCCTCGGCGCCCGGTACGCGGCGCTGGGGGTGCCCGACGACCACGGCGGCTTCGCCCAGTTCGTGGTGGACGGCGTGAGCGAGGAGCAGTGGCGCGCCATCGGTCCGCTGCCCCGGCAGCACGGCGTCCTGGCCGCGATGCTGCACGAGGCCGTCCCGCAGCGGCTCGCCGACGTGCGCCGCGACCCCCGCTTCGAGGGCTGGCCCGACGCCCACCCCGAGATGTCCGACTTCCTCGGCGTGCCCATCACCGACGGCGACGAGACCGTCGGCGCGCTCTTCCTCGCCGACAAGCAGGGGCCGCACGGCTTCACCGACCACGACGAGGAGCTGGCCCGCATCCTCGCCGCCCACGCCGCCCTCGCCCTGACCAACGCCTGCCTGTACGAGCGCAGCCGCGAACTCACCCTGGCCGGCGAGCGCGCCCGCATCGCCCACGAGCTGCACGACGCCGTCTCGCAGAAGCTCTTCTCGCTGCGGCTCACCGCCCAGGCCGCCGCCGCCCTGGTCGACCGCGACCCGGCCCGCGCCCGCGGCGAGCTGGCCGAGGTGGCCCGCCTCGCCGCCGAGGCCGCCGACGAGCTGCGCGCCGTGGTCGTCGAGCTGCGCCCCGCCGCGCTGGACGAGGACGGGCTGCTCCCCACCCTCGCCTCCCACGTGGAGGTGCTGA
This sequence comes from Streptomyces sp. NPDC001380, assembly GCF_042895785.1. Taxonomy (NCBI): domain Bacteria; kingdom Bacillati; phylum Actinomycetota; class Actinomycetes; order Kitasatosporales; family Streptomycetaceae; genus Streptomyces; species Streptomyces sp. NPDC001380. The sequence continues at coordinate 279,279 of NZ_JBIAWP010000005.1, forward strand.
ACCGGGCCCACGCCGCCCGGGTCGCCTTCACCGCCGACGGCGTGCGGGCGCTGCCCGCCGCCCAGGAGGAGGCCCTGCTGCGGGTCGCCCAGGAGGCGCTGCACAACGCGCTGCGCCACTCCGGGGCCGCCTCCGTCTCCGTGGAGCTGCGCGGCACGCCGTCCCGCGGCGCCGTGCTGCGGGTGGTGGACGACGGCCGGGGCTTCGACCCGGCCTCCGTGCGCCGGGCGGGGCGCCGGCTCGGCCTGGTGTCGATGCGCGACCGGGCCGCCGGCGTCGGCGGCTCGCTGACCGTGGAGTCGGCCCCCGGCAAGGGGACCGCCGTGGAGATGGAGGTGCCCGGTGGCTGACGGGAACGGCGGGCGCCCCCGCATCCGGGTGCTGCTGGTCGACGACCACCAGGTGGTCCGGCGCGGCCTGCGCACCTTCCTGGAGGTGCAGGACGACATCGAGGTGGTGGGGGAGGCCGCGGACGGCGCCGAGGGCGTCGCCCGCGCCGAGGAGCTGGCGCCCGACGTGGTGCTGATGGACGTCAAGATGCCCGGCACCGACGGCATCGAGGCGCTGCGGATCCTGCGCGAGCGCGGACTGCCCGCCCGGGTGCTGGTCGTCACCAGCTTCGCCGAGCACCGCACGGTCGTCCCCGCCCTCCGGGCCGGCGCGGCGGGATACGTGTACAAGGACGTCGACCCGGACGCGCTCGCCGGGGCCATCCGCGCCGTGCACGCCGGCCACGTGCTGCTCCAGCCCGAGCTGGCCGGGGCGCTGCTCGCCGACACCGGCCCGCGGGTGCCGCAGGGCCGCGGCGGCACGCTGACCGACCGGGAGCAGGAGGTGCTCGGCCACATCGCCGACGGCCGGTCCAACCGGGAGATCGCCCGCGCGCTGCACCTGTCCGAGAAGACGGTGAAGACGCACGTCTCCAACATCCTCATGAAGCTGGACCTCGCCGACCGCACCCAGGCCGCCCTCTGGGCGGTGCGCAACGGCGCCGCCGACGGCCCGTGACGTGCGCCCGGACCCGTCCCGACCCTTCCCCTACCGATGGGTAACATGGCGCGCATGACCGTCACCGACACCGCAGCGCTCCCCCGGGACACCGAGTTCGACCGGGGCACCGCCGTCACCGGCCACCCCGACCTGCCCGGCGCCTACCGCGCCGACCTCGACGGCGGCTGGCGCATCGGCGGCGGCATCAACGGCGGCCTGCTGCTCGCCACCGCCGCCCGCGCCCTCTCCCGCGAGCTCGGCGGCGACTCCGGCCACGCCGACCCCTACTCCATCAGCGCCTACTACCTCTCCGCCTCGCGCCCCGGCCCCGCCACCCTGCGCACCGAGGTCGTCCGCCGCGGCCGCTCCGTCTCCACCGGCCAGGTCTCCCTGAGCCAGCAGGGCCCGGACGGCACCGAGACCGAGCGGCTGCGCGCCCTCGCCACCTACGGCGACCTCGACGCGCTGCCCGGCGACGTCCGCACCTCCGCCGCCCCGCCCGTCATGCCGCCGCCGGAGCAGTGCATCGGCACCGACCAGGCCCCGCCGGACTTCCTCGCCCAGGCCGACCTGCTGCACCGCCTCGACCTGCGCCTCGACCCGGCCTGCGTCGGCTGGGCCCTCGGCGCCCCCTCCGGCAACGGGCTCATCCGCGGCTGGCTGCGCCTCGCCGACGGCCGCGAGCCCGACCCGCTCATGCTGCTCCTCGCCGCCGACGCGCTGCCGCCGGTCACCTTCGACCTGGGCCTGTACGGCTGGACCCCGACCCTGGAGCTCACCGTCCACGTCCGCGCCAAGCCCGCCCCCGGCTGGCTGATGATCAGCCACGCCACCCGCAACCTCGCCGGCGGCTACCTGGAGGAGGACGCCGAGGTCTGGGACTCCGCCGGCCGCCTGGTGGCCCAGTCCCGCCAGCTCGCCGCCGCCCCGCGCCCGCAGCAGTAGCCCCCGGCCCGCCGCCGGCCGCCCGCCGCGGGCCCCTGCCCGGGGCGCGGCGGGCCGCCCGGCCGCCCGCCCGCAGGGGCGGGCTCACGGGCCCGCCGCTCACGGGCCCGCCGCTCACGGGCCCGCCGCTCACGGGCCCGCCGCCCACGGGCCCGGGGTCCTGCCCGTCCCGGCGCTCAGCGCGGCCCGTCGTCCCCGCGCTCGTCCACCGCCGCGTTGTACGCCGCCACCTGCGCCCGGCGCGCGGTGCGCTCCAGCGGGCGCAGCACGCCGGCGCGCGCCGCCATCTCCCCGGCGCTCACCGCTGCCCCGTGCCCGCCCGCCGCGATCGCCAGCAGCGCCGCGATCCGCTGCGCCGACTCCAGCACGCGCACGGCCCGCGGCGGGTAGCCGGGCGCCAGCAGTTCGCGGTGCCCGCGGCGCCGGTACGCCTCCAGGGCGCGCAGCGCCTCCGGCCCGGCCCCGGCCACGTCCAGCCGGGCCAGGACCGCGGTCGCCTCCCGCAGGCCCTCGGCCAGCTCCCGCTCGGCCTCCCGGAGCGTCGGCACGTCCGCCGGCGGCGCCTCCCGCACGGGTGAGCAGTGCCACAGCACGGTGGCGGACCGGTCGCCGGGCGGCCCGAACCACGCCACCTCCGGGACCAGGCCCAGCGCCGGTCCGCCGACGGTGAGCACGGCCTCCCCGGCCTCCAGCGCCCGCGCGTTGAACTCCGGGGGGCCGGTCAGGCCCAGCGGGTGCCCCGGCGCCGGCAGCGCCAGGCGGAAGCCGGTGGCGCCCAGCGCCCGCAGCCGGCCCAGCGCCCAGGTCAGCGCGTGCCGGTCGCCGTCCGCGTCGCCGGGGAGCCCGGCGACGCGGTGGGCCTCGTCGCGGCCGGTGACGGCCGCGGCGGCGTCGTCCGGCGGCGCGAACCCGCCCAGCAGGGCGTTGCCCCATGCGGTCAGCCGTCCGGCGCGGGTCTCCCCGTGCGGGTCCTGGAGGTCCTCGGGGCCCCGGGCCCCGGCGGGAGTGTCGAGCATCCGACCAGCCTACGGACAGGGCCGCCGTCCGCGTGGCGTAGGTTTGGTCCGTGCTCCGCGCGGCGCGCGCGGCGAAGTCGACACGAGTGGACCGCTCCCCTCCGGATCCGCCCCCCGGATCCGCCGGCGGAGGGCCGCATGCGAATTGGGGAAGGCGTACGCATGAGCGACGTTCTCGAGCTGGTGGACGTGTCCGTGGTCCGCGACGGCCGTCCACTGGTGGACCAGGTGTCCTGGGCGGTGGCCGAGGGTGAGCGCTGGGTCGTCCTCGGGCCCAACGGCGCGGGCAAGACCACCCTCCTCCAGGTGGCGTCCAGCTACCTCTTCCCCAGCACCGGCACCGTCCAGATCCTCGGCGAGAAGCTCGGCTCGGTCGACGTCTTCGAGCTGCGCCCCCGCATCGGCACCGCCGGCGCCTCCATGATCGACAAGCTGCCGCGCCGCCAGACCGTCCTGGAGACCGTCCTCACCGCCGCCTACGGCATGACCGCCCGCTGGCGCGAGCAGTACGACACCACCGACGAGACCCGCGCCCTCGCCCTCCTGGACCGCCTCGGCATGGCGGACTTCCGCGACCGCCGCTTCGGCACCCTCTCCGAGGGCGAGCGCAAGCGGACCCTGATCGCCCGCGCCCTGATGACCGACCCCGAGCTGCTGCTCCTCGACGAGCCCGCCGCCGGCCTCGACCTCGGCGGCCGCGAGGACCTGGTCCGCCGCCTCGGCGCCCTCGCGCAGGACCGGTACGCGCCGTCCATGGTGATGGTCACCCACCACGTCGAGGAGATCGCCCCCGGCTTCACCCACGTCCTGATGATCCGCCAGGGGAAGGTGCTGGCGGCCGGTCCGATCGACACCGAGCTCAACGCCCGCAACCTCTCCCTCTGCTTCGGCCTGCCGCTCACCCTGGAGCGCCGCGGCGACCGCTGGACCGCCCAGGGCCTGCCGCTCGCCTGACCCGCGCACCCCGCACCCCCACCCGCACCGCCGCCGGCCGCCCCCCTTCCGGGAGGCGGCCGGTTCGCGCCCATCGACCTGCGGAAACCGTTCCCCGCAGGTCCGTTGCTCCCTAGGATGGGTGCGTGGACAGCTGGGTGTGGTGGCTTCTGGCCGCCGTGGGTCTGGGTATTCCGCTGGTGGTCACGGCGATGCCGGAGTTCGGCATGTTCGCGGTGGGCGCCCTCGCCGCCGCGGGCGCGTCCGGCCTCGGCGCGTCCGTGGTGCTCCAGTTCGTCGTCTTCGTCGCGGTCTCCGTCGGCCTCCTCGTGGTGGTGCGGCCGATCGCCTACCGGCACCTGCAGCAGGGGCCGCCGGTGCGGATGGGCATCGACGCGCTCAAGGGCGCCAGCGCCGTCGTCCAGGAGCGGGTCGACGGCCAGGGCGGGCGGATCAAGCTCAACGGCGAGATCTGGTCGGCCCGGGCGCTCAACCCCGGCACCGTCTACGAGCCCGGCCAGCAGGTGGATGTCGTAGAGATCGAGGGCGCCACCGCCCTCGTCGTATAGGAGAGCGCGTTGGAACCCGTCCTCATCGTCCTGGTCATCCTGGTGGTGCTGTCGTTCATCGCACTGATCAAGACGATCCAGGTCATCCCGCAGGCCAGCGCCGCGATCGTGGAGCGCTTCGGCCGCTACACCCGCACGCTCAACGCCGGCCTCAACATCGTGGTGCCGTTCATCGACACCATCCGCAACCGCATCGACCTGCGCGAGCAGGTCGTCCCCTTCCCGCCGCAGCCGGTGATCACCCAGGACAACCTGGTCGTCAACATCGACACCGTCATCTACTACCAGGTCACCGACCCGCGCGCCGCCACCTACGAGGTCGCCAGCTACATCCAGGCCATCGAGCAGCTCACCGTCACCACACTGCGCAACATCATCGGCGGCATGGACCTGGAGCGCACCCTGACGTCCCGTGAGGAGATCAACGCGGCGCTGCGCGGCGTCCTCGACGAGGCCACCGGCAAATGGGGCATCCGCGTCAACCGCGTCGAGCTCAAGGCCATCGAGCCCCCCACCTCCATCCAGGACTCGATGGAGAAGCAGATGCGCGCCGACCGCGACAAGCGCGCCGCCATCCTCACCGCCGAGGGCACCAAGCAGGCCGCGATCCTCACCGCCGAGGGCCAGAAGCAGGCCGAGGTCCTCAAGGCCGAGGGCGAGGCCCAGGCCGCCGTGCTGCGCGCCGACGGCGAGGCGGCCGCCATCCGCACCGTCTTCGAGTCCATCCACGCGGGCAACCCCGACCAGAAGCTGCTCGCCTACCAGTACCTGCAGACCCTCCCCAAGCTCGCCGAGGGCGACTCCAACAAGCTCTGGATCATCCCCAGCGAGGTCGGCGAGGCGCTCAAGGGCCTCGGCGGCGCCTTCGCGGGCTTCGCCGGCGGACCGGCCGGCAACGGCCACCAGCCCGCCGGCCCCACCCCGCCCGCCGACCTCGACAAGGGCGCCGCCCGGCCCCGCGTCGACCCGGCCCGCCGCCAGTACCCGCCGATCGACCCCGAGTGACCGCGGCCGCCGCGACGCCGCCGTCCTGACGCCGCACCGCCCGGGGGCGGGGAACGGGACCCCCGTTCCCCGCCCCCGCCGTGTCCGCCCCCAGCCGCCGCCCCGGAGGGCCGCCCCGGAGGGCCGCCCGCACCCCGCCGCGGGCCGCCCGGGACCGGTCGTGCATGATCGGACCACCGTGACGGTCCGGCAGCGAAGGGAACGGCGATGACACCCTGGGAGGCGGCCGCGGTCCTCGCCGCCGGCGTGGGAGCGGGCACCATCAACACCATCGTCGGCTCCGGCACCCTCATCACCTTCCCCGTCCTCCTCGCCGTCGGCCTCCCCCCGGTCACCGCCAACGTCTCCAACTCCCTCGGCCTCGTCCCCGGCTCGCTCAGCGGCGCCATCGGCTACCGCCGCGAACTCGCCGGGCAGCGCGGCCGGCTGCTGCGGCTCGGGGCCGCCGCGCTCCTCGGCGGGCTCACCGGCGCCGTCCTGCTGGTGCTCCTCCCCGCGAGCGCCTTCGACGCGATCGTCCCCGTGCTGATCGTCCTCGCCCTCGTCCTCGTGGTCCTCCAGCCCCGCCTCGCCAGGGCCGTCGCCGCCCGCCGCCGGGAGACGGGCCGCACCGCGCACCCCGACGCCGGACCGCTGCTCGTCGCGGGCATCTTCGCCACCGGGATCTACGGCGGCTACTTCGGGGCCGCCCAGGGCGTGCTGATGCTCGCCCTCATGGGCACCCTCCTCGACGAGGACCTCCAGCGGACCAACGCGGTCAAGAACGTCCTCGCCCTCCTCGTCAACGGCGTCGCCGCGCTCTTCTTCCTCTTCGTCGCCGACTTCGACTGGACCGCCGTGCTGCTGGTCGCCGCGGGCGCCGTCGTCGGCGGCCAGATCGGCGCCCGCGTCGGCCGCCGCCTGCCGCCCGCCGCCCTGCGCGGCGTCATCGTCGCCGTCGGCCTCGCCGCCGTCGCCAAGCTGCTGCTCACCTGAGGCCGCAGCCGGGTCCGCAGCGGGGGACCTGCGCCGCCCGGCGGGCCCACGCCCGGCCGCCCCGGCTCGACGCCCGGGCCGGAGTCTGCGAGGGTCGGACCCGAGCACCGCACCCCCACCCGGAGGCCCCCCGTGCCCGCAGCGCCCCTGCTCGCCGAGTCCGAGATCACCCGGCTCCTCGCCTCCCTGCCCGACTGGACCCGTGACGGCGGCACCCTCCGCCGCACCGCCGAGACCTCGGGCTTCCCCGCCGCGATCCGCGTCGTCGACGCCGTCGCCGAGCAGGCCGAGGCGATGGACCACCACCCCGACATCGACATCCGCTGGCGCACCCTGCACTTCGCCCTCAGCACCCACTCCGCGGGCGGCCTCACGGCGCTCGACTTCGCCCTCGCCGCCCGCATCGACCAGGCCCTCGCCGTCCACGGCTGAGCGGCCGCCCCTGCGACCCGGACGGCCCCGCCGCCGTCCATGAGATGCTGGCCGACGGATCATCCAGGCGGGACGGACGGAACTTCATGGCTCAGGAACCCTCCGGCAGCGGCGGACAGCAGCCCTCGGAGTACGAGTACGGGCAGCAGTGGCACACCGGCCAGGCTTCCTCCGCCGAGGGCGGCATACCCGGCGGCCACCAGGCGTACGGAGACGGCGCGCAGGCGTGGGGCGACCCGGCGCAGGCGTACCAGGGCTACTACGGCGGCCACGCGCAGCAGCCCCACGACCAGGCCCACGGGCAGCAGCCGTACGGGACGCAGCCGTACGACCCCGGGCCGTACGGGCAGCAGTCCCAGGGCTGGACCGGGTACGACCCGGCCGGGTACGCGCAGCAGCCCTACGAGCAGTACGGCGGGTCCTACGGCGGCCACGGCGACGGGGTGTATGCGGGCGACCAGCCCTACGCCGACCCCGCCGACCCCGCCGGCCCGTACGGCACCCCCGACCCCGCCTACGGCGGCAGCGCGCAGGGCCACCAGGACGGCCGGACCCCCGGATCCCACGACCCCGGTGCCGCGGGCGCCGACGGCGAGGCCACGCAGCAGTGGCAGGCGCTGCCCGGCCAGGGCGCGCCCTTCCCGCCGCCGCCCGCCGGCCCTCCGGCCGGCCCCGCACCCGAGCCGCCGTCAGGCGCCCCCCGCGGCACCCGCGGCAGCACCGGCGACGGCCCCCGCGACGACGCGGACGACGACGCCGGCGGCACCCCCCGCCCGGCCCTCGCCGACCGCCTCCGCGCCGCCCTCACCGGCGGCACGGACGGCCCCGACCGCCGCACCCTCGCCGTCCGCGCCGCCGTCGGCGCGGGCGCCCTCGCGGTCCTCGTCGCGGCCGGCGTGTACGTCGCGGGCGGCGACGACCCCGGCAGCCCCGCCGCCTCCGGCGGCACCGCCCCCGCCCCGGCCGGCTTCTCCGTCGACCACACCAGGGCGTGGGCCGCCCCGGCCGCCCCCGCGGGGGCCGACGACGCCCTCCAGGGCTCCTGGCTGCTCCCCGGGGCCGTGGTGCGCGGCGACGGAAGCGGCGTCCGCGCCTACGACCCCGCCTCCGGCAGGCAGCTCTGGACCCTCCAGCCCCCGAAGCCGGGCGCGGTGCCCTGCGGCATGTCGCCCACGGCCGCCGCCGGGACCGGCGCCGTCCTGTGGACCCCCAGGGCCGGCGGGAGGAACTGCACCCTGCTCTCCGCCGTGGACACCGCCACCGGCCGTCAGAAGTGGACCAGGACCCTCTCGGACACCAAGGACTCCTACGGGGCCCGCGTCATGGTGAACGACACCCGCGTCGTCGCCGTCGGCGACTCCGAGGCCGTCGGCTACGAGGCGTCCAGCGGCAAGGAGAAGTGGAGCAACGCCGGCCGCGGCAAGTTCTGCACCCTGTCCGGCACCGGCTCCGGCAGCACCGTCCTGCTGCACAGCAGCTGCGCCGACAGCAGTCCCAAGGAGCAGGCCGTGACCCTCGACGCGGGCAGCGGCCGCCTCGTCTGGTGGCGCGGCCTCGGCAGCCCCAGGACCGTCTCCGTCCTGTCCGCCGAACCCGCGGTCGTCCTCACCACCGGGGACAAGGAGTCCGACGACAAGGTCCGCTCCTGGGACGGCAAGGGGAACCCGGGCGCCGAGATCCCGGTGGCCCAGGCCGGCGGCGCCCGCCTCGACGTCGGCCACGGCTCCCTCGATGCAGCGCCCGGCGTCTTCTTCAGCGGCACCACCCTGGCCACCGCCCTCGTCCCCGCCGACGGCAGCACGCCCGCCAACGGCTCCCTCACCGCCGTGGACCTGAAGAGCGGCAGGACGCTGTGGCGGACCACCGCCAAGGAGAAGGGCAAGGTCCAGCCGGTCGGCATCGACGGCGGCGCCCTGGTCGTCTCCACCGAGGAGCGCACCGACCAGCCCGCCCACCTGAGCCGCTTCGCCCTCGCCGGCGGCGGCGAGTCCGCGGGCGGCGGCTTCCCCAAGGGCACCGGCTCCCTGCTCACCGCGGGGCGGCTGCTGAGCGCCGACGGCACGGTCGTCGCCGTGCCCGCCTTCACCTCGACCTACGGCACCTCCGCCACCGCCTACCGGGCCCGCGGCTGACCCCTCGGCCGGTCGCTCCCGGGCCGGTCGCTCCCGGGCCGGTCGCCCCTCGGCCGGTCGCTCCCGGGCCGGTCGCCCCTCGGCCGGGCCCGCGGCGGCGCGCCGCCGCCGCGGAGGGCCGTGCGTGCACGAGGGCGGCGGAACCCTCCCCGGCAGGGTTCCGCCGCCCGGTCCGTACCGGGCCGCCCCGCCCGGGCCGCGTCCGGCCCCGGACCGTCAGGCCCGGCACCGTCAGGCCCGGGCCGCGTCCGGCCCCGCTGCCGAGCCCCGCTCAGGCCGGCTGCGGCAGCCAGGCCGCGAGGTCGCCCGCGTCCGCCCGGCGCAGCCCCAGCGCCAGCATCAGCGCCGCCTCCGGCGTCGGCTCGAACGGCCTGCGCAGCAGCGCCATCCCGGCCTGCTCCGGCGTCCGGTCCGCCTTGCGCTGGTTGTCCTCGGCGCAGGCCGCCACCGTGTTCAGCCAGCTGTCCGCACCCCCGCGGGACCGCGGCACCAGGTGGTCCACGGTCGTCGCCCGCCGGCCGCAGTACGCGCACCGGTGCTGGTCCCGCACCAGGACGCCCCGCCGCGACCACGCGGCCCGTTGTCGGAACGGCACCCGCACGTACCGGGTGAGCCGCACCACCCGCGGCAGCGGCACCTCGACGTCCGCACCCCGCACCACCCGCATCGGGTGCGCCTGCTCCACCACGGCCTTGCCCTGCAGGACGAGCACCACGGCACGCTGCAGCGACACCGTCGTCAGCGGCTCGTAGCCCGCGTTCAGCACCAGCGTGTTCCGCATCGCGGACACCTCCCCGGCCCCTCGCTCCCGCCCCCGCGGCGGCAGGGCTCCACTGTGGATCGGCGGCGGCCGGTGCAACAACGCAATTTCGACAGCCGCCCCCTGCCCCTCCGCTCCTCCCCTCCTCCCCGCCCCGCCGGCAGGGGACGGGAACGGCGCGGCCGCGCACCCCGCCCGGGGGTGCGCGGCCGCGCCGCTCGTGCTCCGCGCCCGCCGGCCGCAGCCGGCGGGGTGCTACTTGTTCTCGTACTCCGTCAGCAGGTTGGCCCGTGCCAGCGTGTGGAAGCGCAGGTTGAAGCCGACCACCGCCGGCGTCGCCTCCGCGTCCGGCCCGAGCTTCTCCGTGTCCACCGCGTAGACCGTGAAGAGGTACCGGTGCGGCCCGTCGCCGGGCGGCGGCGCTGCTCCGCCGAAGTCCCGGGTGCCGTAGTCGTTGCGCACCTGGACCGCGCCCTCCGGCAGCCCGGCGAAACCGCCCGTGCCGGCGCCCGTGGGCAGCTCGGTCACGGACGCGGGGATGTCGAAGACCGTCCAGTGCCAGAAGCCGCTCCCGGTCGGCGCGTCCGGGTCGTAGCAGGTCACCGCGAAGCTGCGGGTGTCCGCCGGGAAGCCCTCCCAGCGCAGGTGGGGCGAGGTGTTGCCGCCCGACTGCACCTGGGCCTCCGGCAGCACCCCGCCGTCCCGGATGTCGTCGCTCGACACCGTGAAGGACGGCACCGGCGGGTGGAAGTCGTGCGGAAGGGGCCGCCTGTTGGCCTCGGTCACGTCCAGAACCTCCTCAAGGGGGATCTTGGTCGTCTTCCACCCTAGCCGCGGTCGCACACCCGCCTGCGGCACACCCGCCGGCGGCACACCCGCCGGCCGCGGCCGGCGGTGCGCCGGGCCGACGGGACATCGGGCTCAGAACCAGCCGCGCCGGCCGCCCACCGAGTGGATCCACTGGTGCAGGTAGTCCGCCCAGTCCGTCGAACCGACGGCGGCGTGCTGCACCGTGAACGACCGGAAGGTGTCGCTGCCCTCGGTGAACAGTCCGCCCCGCTTGTCCATCTCCAGCACCACGTCCACCGCCGTCTCGTCGGCGACGAACGACAGCTCCACCTGGTTCAGCCCCGGGTACTGCGGCGGCGCGAAGAACTCGATCTCCTGGTAGAACGGCAGCCGCTGCCGGGTGTTGCGGATGTGCCCGCGCTCCAGGTCCGCCCCCTTGAAGCGGAAGCCGAGCCGCACGAAGGCGTCCAGGATCGCCTGCTGCACCGGCAGGGGGTGCACGTCGACCGGGTCCAGGTCGCCTGCGTCCACCGCCCGGTCGATCGCCAGCTCCGTGGTCACGCCGACCGCCATGCCGTGCAGCCGCTGGCCCGCCACCGCCGTCACCGGCGTCTCGAAGGGCACGTGCAGCGCGAACGGCACGGTGTGCACCGCGCCCTCCTTGAGCTCGAAGCCCTCGCCGATCCGCTGGCGGTGGAACTCCACGTCCTGCTTGTACTCGGAGTCCTGGGTCTCCACCTCGACCCGGGCCTGCAGCCCAAGGGTCAGGCCCTCGATGCGCTGGTCGACCTTGCCGCCCTGGATCCGCACCTCGCCGTGGACGACACCGCCCGGCACCACGTTCGGGTCGTGCAGCACCGTCTCCACCGAGGCGCCGCCGGCGCCGAGGGCGGCCAGCATCCGCTTGAAGCCCATCGCAATCCTCTCCTGGTCGCGGGCCGCACAGCGGGCGGCCCACCGGGTCCCGCCCGGCCCTGCCTGGTCGCACCCCGGCCGGTCGTGCCGTGCCCGGTCGTGCCTGGTCCGGTCCTCACCGGGAGACGAACACGCCCCCGGCACGGTTCCGGCTCGGTCATACCTTGGCAAAGTCCCGGCCGCGCCACCAAGCCCGACGTGTCCGAACCGCCCGGGGGACCCGGACCGCCCGACGCGTCCGGACCCGGAAGCCCCCCTCGGCCCCCGAGGCGCCGGCACCCGTGAGGTGCCCCGCCCCCGGCGTATCCGGACCCCCGGCGTGCCCGGACCGCCGGCCGTCCCCGCCCCCTCGCCGGACTACCCTCGGTCCCATGCCGAGCACGGACCCCCAGCGCGCCCCGCTCCGCCGGGACTTCTTCGACCGGCCCGTCCTGGAGGTGGCCCCCGACCTGCTCGGCCGCGTCCTCGTCCGCAACACGCCCGACGGCCCCGTCGAACTGCGCCTCACCGAGGTTGAGGCCTACGACGGCCCGAACGACCCCGGCTCCCACGCCTACCGGGGCCGCACCGCCCGCAACGCCGTCATGTTCGGCGAACCCGGCCACGTCTACGTCTACTTCACCTACGGCATGCACTTCTGCATGAACCTGGTCTGCGGCCCCGAGGGCACCCCCTCCGGCGTCCTGCTCCGGGCCGGGGAGGTGACCGCCGGCACCGCGTCCGCCCGCACCCGCCGCCCGACCGCCCGCCGCGACGCCGAACTGGCCCGGGGCCCCGCTCGCCTCGCCCTCGCCCTGGGCGTCGACCGCGCCCTCGACGGCGCCGACGCCTGCCCCCCGGACGGCGCCCCCTCGCCCTTCCTCGTCCTCACCGGCACCCCGCCCCCGCCCGGCCTCGTCGCCACCGGCCCCCGCACGGGGGTCTCCGGCGACGGCGCCCACGCCCCCTGGCGGTACTGGATCGACGGCGACCCCACGGTCAGTCCGTACCGGCGCCACGCCCCCCGCCGCCGCGCGGCGCGCTGAACGGCGCGGCCGACCGGGAGGAATCCCGGTGGCGCCGACCGCGTAGTCTCGGACACGCTGGACAGCGTCGGCGCCCCGAGCGGGGCGCCGGCCACGTGACCGAAGGAGACACGAGACCGTGACGGACATCGTCGACGAGCTGCGGTGGCGGGGCCTGATCGCCCTCTCCACCGACGAGGACGCACTGCGCAAGGCGTTCGCGGACGGCCCGGTCACGGTCTATTGCGGCTTCGACCCGACCGCGCCCAGCCTCCACCTCGGCAACCTGGTGCAGATCCTCACGCTCAAGCGCCTCCAGCAGGCCGGGCACCGGCCGCTGGGCCTGGTCGGCGGCGCCACCGGACTCATCGGCGACCCCAAGCCCACCGCCGAGCGCACCCTCAACGACCCCGAGGTGGTGGCCGACTGGGTGGGCCGGCTCCGCGCCCAGATCGAGAAGTTCCTCGACTTCGAGGGGCCGAGCGCCGCGCGGATGGTCAACAACCTGGACTGGACGTCGGGCATGTCGGCGATCCACCTGCTCCGCGACGTCGGCAAGTACTTCCGGGTCAACAAGATGATCGCCAAGGAGGCCGTCGCCCGGCGGCTCAACTCCGACGCGGGCATCAGCTACACCGAGTTCAGCTACCAGGTCCTCCAGGGCATGGACTACCTCGAGCTGTTCCGCCGCTACGGCTGCACCCTCCAGACCGGCGGCAGCGACCAGTGGGGCAACCTCACCGCGGGCGTCGACCTCATCCACAAGGCCGAGGGCACGTCCGTGCACGCCCTCGCCACGCCGCTGATCGTCAAGGCGGACGGCACGAAGTTCGGCAAGACCGAGACCGGCACGGTCTGGCTCGACCCCGAGCTCACCTCGCCCTACGCCTTCTACCAGTTCTGGTTGAACGCCGACGACCGCGACGTCTCCACCTTCCTGCGGATCTTCAGCTTCCGCTCGCGGGAGGAGATCGATGAACTGGAGCGCCTCACCCAGGAGCGCCCCGCCGCCCGGGCCGCCCAGCGCGCCCTGGCGGAGGAGCTCACCACGATGCTCCACGGCGCCGACCAGCTGGAGCGGGCGGTCGCCGCCTCCAAGGCGCTCTTCGGACAGGGCGACCTCGCCGACCTCGACGCGCCCACCATGGCCGCCGCGGTCGCCGAGCTCCCCCACAAGGCCCAGGTCTCCGAACTCGGCGAACTGGTCGACCTGTTCGTCGCCACGGGCCTCTCCGCCAGCCGCTCGGCCGCGCGTCGGACGGTCAAGGAGGGCGGTGCCTACCTGAACAACGCCAAGGTGACCGAGGAGGAGGCCGTCGCCACCCGCGCCGACCTCCTGCACGGCCGCTGGCTGCTGCTGCGCCGCGGCAAGCGCAACCTGGCCGCAGTCGAGCTCGTGTCCTGAAACGACCTGCTCTGACCAGGCACTTCATCACGGAGGGTGCGGATCCGGCCGGATCCGCACCCTCCGTGTTTGACGACCGGCCCCCGGACGCCTAACGTAGGACGAGTCGCCTGATTCGGACGGCATACGGGCAGAGCCTCAGGCCGGCCCGCGCCGAGCCGGAGCGACCATCCACTGCAGCATCACCCAACGATCAGGATTCGCCTCGGACATTCGTGTCCGCAGGGCGGGTGCGAGAACGGCCGGGAAAATGCGCTAACGTAGTGGGGGTCGCGGAAAAGAAATTCGGCGACAAACCCCGCCGGCGGGGGTCAGGGAAGCGGAGAGAGACACTCCGCGGGTCTGATAAGCTGGAGACACGGAAGAACGAAGCGCCCGGAGGGGCCCG